>CAMNMC010000070.1 GCA_946544235.1 uncultured Lachnospiraceae bacterium
GGCCAGACGCAGCAGGGAAATGGTCAGAATGGATATATTCAGCCACAGACCGGTCAGACCCAGGGGCAGAATGGCTATGCTGAGCAGGGATATAGTCAGGGCTATTATGGTCAGGCACAGCAGGGAAATGGTCAGAATGGATATGTTCAGCCGCAGACCGGTCAGAATCAGGAGCAGAATGGTTATGCAAATCAGGGGTATGGTCAGAACTATTATGGACAGGTACAGCCGGGATATGGTCAGGCCGTTTATGGCCAGGCGCAGCCGATGTACGGACAAGCTTTTAAACAGAGTGGATATTCAAGCGGCAAGGTTCATCATGCGTTTGCCGGGGCTTTTAACCGTGTAAAAACAGCAAGATTAAACGTATTTCAGCTTATATGCATAATCATGGCGCTTCTTATCATTACTTCACCGTTTCTTGATTTTGCTACCGTCCATGCCAGAGCGGAAATCAATAGTTCGATGGTTAATAAATACAGCTCATACAGTGACTATTTCGGGTATGGTAATAATTATGATATGGATGACATGAATGGCCTTATAGGTAATGCTGCCAATGGTTTTAAGGCTAAGGGAGCAGTTGGCTTTAATCTGTTCCAACTCAGCAAATTAAGCGGTACTGTCAGGAGAGCGATTGATATTATACCGAATGTGAATCTGGATATGCTGAAGGATTATTATGAAATGGCCGATAACCAGAAGGAAGCCATAAAAAGCACGATCGCAAAGGAAACAGGAGGGTTACTTGACTATAATGAAGGTATCTTCAATGAGGTTCTTGGTGTGGCACATATAATTATCTGGGGAAGATTTGCGTTACTGGTACTTCCGTATGTTATTATTCTTGCGGGAATCGTTCTGATCGTCGGAACATATATGAATAAAAAGAAGATCAAGCTTATAGCATGTGGAGCAGTATATGTTTCGCTTCTGTGGCTTATGATATTATCAGGTCATTTCTTCAGTATGATGGGATTTGGAGCAGTGGTTATGATTCTTGCTCCTGCAATAGCCATCGTGGCGACCGTTACTGATAAAGAATATTAAAATATAAAGTGGCGCCCCTTTTCGAGGGGCGTCATTTTACATTGCGTTTTTTAATCTGTAATCACGATTTTTCGGCATTTTCATACGAATTTTTAATCTTGATAATCTTGATCTTAATCTTGATAAAAGAAAAAGATTGACAAAACTGGTGGTATTTATTATTATCATTAAGTGGTTTTGCTGTTATAGCTCAGTCGGTAGAGCGCAACATCGGTAATGTTGAGGTCACGGGTTCGATTCCCGTTAACAGCTGGCGAATTCAAGCGAGTTATGCACATGCACAGCATGTGCAGCAAAAACAAAACAGACCGTCTGCATGTTTACATGCAAAGATGGTCTGTTTTATTTTTGCAATACATGTGGCGAAGCCGCATGTATATAACGAGCGTGCGACCTGAAATAAGCACGAAGTGCTTATGAAGGCGCAGGGAAAGCCGTAACAAATATAAACAGACCGTCTGCATGTTTACATGCAAAGATGGTCTGTTTTATTTTTGTGATGCATGTGACACCGAACAGAGAGCGCGACTTCTTTACAATTCTTAATAATATATTAAATATTATGTAAATCATATTATGATACAATATATACGTATCTTAATGTTTTCGTATATTATTTAATCTGCATGGTTAACATAAGCATAAACTCAGAAGTTGATCATAACCGGGAAATGACTGATTTCCTCAAATGATTCCGCATAATATAGAGTTTCAAAGCTTGAAAAAACCTATATTTTGCGTAATTTGGTCATTGAGTTATCAAAATCGATATGCTATAATAACGGAGATTGTGGATTTATGAGGGCGCTGTATGATGAATAATTCCAGATTCAGAAAATTAATAGCTATTCTGATAGTCATGTGTTTCACATGCCTTTCCTTTAATATTCCTATAAATTACAATATCAAGTACTCAGAAGCCGCAACGGATGAGAAATTTGAGAAAAAGATGGATAAGCAGGGCTTCCCTGAAAGCTATAAGCCTTATCTTCGTGCACTTCATGAGGAACATCCTTCGTGGGTATTTAAGGCTAATCATACAGGTATATCATGGAATGATCTTATTGAAAATGAGAAGAATATTCCGGGACGGGTTAATAATCTGATCTACGGAACGTATTACAATCCTCATTATAACTGGCGTTCGACGGTTGTAGGATATAACTGGTATACAGATTCGTATTCAACCTTTGACGGTTCGGTATGGTATGCGGCTTCAGATGATATACTTGCTTACTATATGGATCCGAGAACTTATATGTATGAGGAATACATATTTGCATTTGAAACTCTGGATTATCAGAAGGGTTACCAGAATATAAATGGCGTTGAAGCTATTTTGGACGGATCCTTTATGCATAAAACAACGCCGACAAAGCTTTTCAAGTCTGCTTTCGGAAGTAATGCAGCGAAAAAAAAGAAGCAGGAGGGCGATGATAAAACCTATTCGCAGATAATACTTGAAGCTGCGGAAGCACATGGCGTCAGCGCATATCATCTTGCTTCACGAATTAAGCTTGAGATGGGTAATTCAGCCGGTGTTGCTTCACTTGGTAATTCAAGTTCATATCCGGGAATATATAACTATTTTAATATCGGCGCCTTTGATTCAGCTGTAGGCGATGCAGTACTTAACGGCCTCAGATATGCGGCGGGCGAAGGCTCATTTGGCAGACCATGGAATTCTGTTTACAAATCGATCATGGGCGGTGCAGAGTACCTTTCTGGTGAGTTCATATCAGAGGGACAAAATACTATCTATACTCAGAAATTCAATGTAACCAACGAAAGCTGTCTCTTTTATAATCAGTATATGAGCAATATTCAGGCACCGGCAACGGAATCATATATTGAATACGAAGCGTATGTTGAAAAGGGACTGGTTGATTCTTCATTTGTATTTGAGATTCCTGTATATCTCGATATGCCTGATGCGGCAGTTGAAAAGCCGGCTGACAGCGGAAGCCCGAATAACTGGCTTGACTCACTTTCGGTTAAAGGTTATAAGCTGAATCCTGAGTTTTCAGGTGAAACGACTGATTATACGATAGTAGTTCCGGATAAGGTAACAAGCCTGGATGTTTCTGCTTCAACAGTAAATGAATACGCATCCATTGATAAAACAGGTCAGATAAAGATAAAGTCCGGTGAAACAAAAGTGACTCTCAAAGTTACAGCTGAGAATGGTGATGTAAGGAAATACAAGATCAACGTTAAACGTGATAATTCTGCAACAGAGGCCACTACAGAAACGACAACGGAAGAAACTACGGAAAAAACCGAGGACAGTTCAAAGACAACCGAGAACAGTTCCGAAACAACAGAAGATACATCAGGAGACACTACTGAAGAAACAACTGAGCAGCCTGTTATCCATAAGGGTGACCTGAATGGCGACGATAAGATTAATGCATTGGACATCATTTTTGTTCAGAGGATTATAGTTGGTCTTGATGAACTGACGGATGAAAAGCTCCTGCTTGCTGATATAAACGGTGATGGAAAAATAAATGCACTTGACATTATTTTCATTCAGCGTCATATTGTAGGTCTTGAGCTTATCAGCTGGGAATAGAAGATAATATCATGCACAGCATGTTTAATAATCATTTATGAATAAGGGGTCTGAAATGAAAAATAAAGCTAAAAGAATAATCACAATGGCAATTTCATTTATGCTCATGTTAGTCATGACCATTAATTACAGTCATAGTACCTCAAGAGCTGCCGGAATCAGTCTGACTATGTATGTTTCGGCCGGTGAGGTCAATGTTGGCGATACCGTAGAGGTAACGGTCAGCGCAAGCTGTGATGAATATTTCTCTTGTGATATCAATGTTAATTATGACAGCAGTATCCTTGAGTTTGTATCGAGTTCTTTCGGAAACGGAACATTGATCAATATTTCCGGAACAAGCGGAAGTGCTACGATTACATTCAGAGCGATTGCAGCCGGTGATGTATATGTCAGTACAAGCTCAGATGGATATCTTATTTCAGGTGAGAGTGCTGAGGTTTATGACCAGGGCGCAGGAATCTCGGTAGTAGATCCTTCAGCTACAACTACAGAAGCGACCACTGAGGAAACAACAGAAACTACGACAGAGAGCACGACAGAAGCTACTTCTGAAACAACTTCGGAAACCACAACAGAAGAAACAACCGAAACAACTAGTGAGACTACATCAGAGGAGGATCTCTCTGATAACTGCAATCTGCTGAGCCTTTCGATCGATCCGGGAACACTCGCACCGGAATTTTCTGCGTATGAGACTGAATACGAGGTTGTGCTTGATGAAGGTACAACAAGAATGAATGTTACCGCTGTAGCCGAGGATGAAAAGGCTGAGGTTAGTGTCAGCGGAAATGAAGAGCTTAGCAATGGTGAGAATACTGTCAGGATTTCCGTTACTGCGGAAAATGGTGCATATAAAACATATTATCTCTATGTAACTGTTGGCGATGAATCAGGTGATCCGGTAGTCAAGATTGATGGTAAGACTTACAAGATACTGGATGATATATCTATCGACGCACCTGAAGGATTTACGGAAACCACTGCAAAATATGATAAGTGGAACGTTAAGGCTTATCAGTCACTTGGCAAAAAGATAAAGCTTATCTGTGTCCTGAAAGATGATGAAGTCGATGAAGATGGCAAGACCAGAAGCGTTGAGCAGTGGTATTATGTGGATGAAAAATCAGGATATCTTAAAAAGTATCAGGAATATCCTTCTGAAAAACAGAGATATATGATAATTGATTATCCTATGACAAGCTCCTTTATGCTTCCTGCATTTTCAGAGGCTGAGCTTAGTATCGGCAGTGAGAAGTATAAGGCTTATGTATCAGATGCCGACAAGAATATTTATCTCATATACGCCATTCCTGTTGATGGTGATGAAGGCTATTATCTCTATGATGACAAAGAAAAGAGCATTATGAGATACGTTGATATTCAGCCGACAACCGAAATTACAACAGAGACCACAACAGAAGCCACGACCGAGAAGGTTAAAACAATAGTCATCGATAATACCAAGAAGGTTGAAGATAAAGGTTTCTTCTCTAAGAAGAATCTTAAGATGATGCTTATAGGAATGACTGTAATGTTCCTCATTCTTTGCGTAGCTTTGATAGCTCTTGTTATAAGGCTCAGCAATGTTCAGAGAAAATCTGATAAGGCTGTCAGCAGAAAAACCGTAAGAAAGAATGATGATATCGAGTTTGATGAGGACAATGTTGAGGAATATGAAAAAGATACAGATGAATTCTTCGACAATCCTGAAAAAGTGTATAACGATGCACAGACATCAAAGTATTATGCTGATTCAGAGGAAACAGATGATTCCGAAGCAGGAAACTATTCAGATTCTGCTGAACAGGACTTTGATGATTTTTACAACAATGATGTTAAGAATGATGTTGTAGAAAACGATACCTATGAAGAAGTAAATAATACAGATGACTTATCCGGTGAGGTTCAGAATAATGAAGATTATGCTCAGAATGAGTATTCCGGTGAGGATTATTCAGAAGAAGAATATATTGATGATGCTGTGACAGAAACGGATGAAGCTGATCAGGCGGATTATGAAGAAACACAGGCTGTTGCAGAAGAGTATTCTGAAACAGAATATGCTGAAGAGTATGCTGATGAGCCGGCCGAACAGCAGTATGAAGAGACTTCTGCTCAGGAGTATAATGATATTCAGAATGATGAGGCCTTCGATGATGATACTGAGTCATATGCTGAATATACATATATTGATGAGACATATACAGAAAATGCATATGATGCAGAGACAACCGTAAGAAATGATGGCAGATACAACAGTGTTGAAGCAACCTATGGTATTCCTGAAGAGTCATATATACCGACCTCATCAATTCCGACACCTGTAAAGAAATATGACGGCGGCGTGACAGGTAAGATAGAGATATCGGATGTTATAGAAGCATCAGAGGTTACTGCATCCGGAATGATGGCTTATGAGAAGCCTTCCAAGGTATCGGATGATACAATAGGAATACAGCTTGAGGACGCAATCGATAATAACAGTAATGTTAACGTTCCTCCTGTTTCAGAGCTTTCAAGCAGAGAAGAAGCCATGAAGACAAGACCATATGGTATTGATTCGGCTTTTGATGTTATCGAAGAAGATAAATACAGAGAGATGGCAAGTGCCGCTGAGGAAAATACAACTGATATTTCAGAGGTTATTAATAATACTCAGAATACTGTAACTTCCGGAAATATGTTCAGACCGACGATGCAGACTGCAGCACAGCCTGTATCACGTCCGCAGGTTATGCCAGAAGAGAAGAAGGTTGTAGCTGATCCGACTGTGAGTGCAGCAGCCGCAGCATTTGCAAATATAAGAAAAACTGTTGAAGAATCTGCAGAAGAGACTGTACAGAAGGTGTCAGATGATGATATAGTATTTCCTACCGGAATAGATAAATAAGATACTTTGGAGGATTTATGGAAGAGGAAGTAGTTGTTTCGAAGAATTTTATAGAGCAGATAATCGATAAGGATCTTGCGGAAGGGAAGTATACAAAGGTTGTTACCAGATTTCCGCCGGAGCCAAACGGATATCTTCATATAGGACACGCAAAATCAATAATCCTTAATTCGGGACTTGCCAAAGAATATGGCGGACAATTCAATCTCAGGTTTGATGATACCAATCCTACAAAAGAGAAGACTGAATTTGTACAGTCCATTGTGGATGATGTTAAGTGGCTGGGTGCAGATTTCAGAGGAGAGATATTCTTCGCATCAAACTATTTTGATCAGATGTATGAGGCTGCCATAAAGCTTATCAAGAAAGGTAAGGCATATGTGTGCGACCTTTCTGCTGATGAGATAAGAGAATACAGAGGTACTCTTACCGAGCCGGGTAAGAACAGTCCTTACAGGGACAGAAGTGTTGAGGAAAATCTTGCTCTCTTTGAAGCAATGAAGAATGGAGAGTTTCCTGATGGTTCCAAGGTTCTTCGTGCGAAGATCGATATGAGCAGTCCTAATATTAATATGCGTGATCCGGTTATTTACCGTATTGCAAGGATGACTCATCATAATACAGGTGATAAGTGGTGTATCTATCCGATGTATGACTTTGCTCATCCGATTGAGGATGCTATAGAGGGGGTTACACATTCGATCTGTACACTTGAATTTGAGGATCACAGACCGCTTTACGACTGGGTTGTAAATGAGCTTGAATACGAGAATCCACCAAAGCAGATTGAGTTTGCAAAGCTTTATCTTACAAATGTTATTACAGGTAAGAGATATATCAAAGCTCTTGTTGAAGATGGAACTGTTGATGGCTGGGATGATCCGAGACTTGTTACGATAGCTTCACTCAGACGCCGTGGTTTCACACCTGAGGCTCTCAGAAAGTTCATGGAGCTTATCGGCGTAAGCAAGAGTCAGGCTTCTGTTGATTATGCGATGCTTGAATATGTCATAAGAGAGGATCTTAAGAGCAAGGTTGACAGAGTTATGGCCGTACTTGATCCGGTTAAGGTTGTTATCGATAATTATCCTGAGGATATGACCGAGGAATTTGAAATCGAGAACAACCCTGATAATCCTGATGCAGGTATGAGGAAGGTTACTTTCTCAAGAGAGCTTTATGTTGAGAGAGAAGACTTTATGGAGGAACCACCTAAAAAGTATTTCCGACTCTTCCCTGGAAATGAGGTTCGTCTCAAGGGTGCATATTTCGTTAAGTGCGTCGGTTTCGAGAAGGATGAGAATGGTAAGGTGACAGTAATCCACTGTACCTATGATCCGGCTACCAGATCAGGTAATAACTTTACTGAGCGTAAGGTTAAGGGAACAATCCACTGGGTAAATGCAAAAGATGCTGTTACAGCAACTGTCAGACTCTATGAGAACCTTGTTGATGAGGAAAAGGGCAAGCTGAATGATGACGGAACGATCAACTTCAATCCAAATTCACTCACTGTGATCGAGGATGCTAAGCTTGAGCCGTCACTTGCTTCTGCAACTCCGGGAGAAAGCTTCCAGTTCATAAGAAACGGATATTTCTGTGTTGACAGCAAGGATAGTACGGAAGGGCATCCTGTATGGAACAGAGTTGTATCTCTTAAGAGCAGCTACAAGCCGACAGTCTAATGGGTTTAGCGGTATATTTTGAGGCTTTGATCCGTTATTGGTAAGAATGTCAAAAAAATATATACAAGAATTGTCAAAATTTAGTGTTGAATTTCTTGAAGTATTTGATATATTAATTAATTGGTAGGTATGGTTGCTTAGTTTGATTGGTTTTATTTTATATGAGTAATAAGAATAATAAATCTAAAAAAGCTAAAAAAGAGAAAAAGGAAGTTTATATTCTACTGACCAAGACGGCAACTGTTCCGTCTAAAGTTATTCATTTCTTCAAGAGGATGCCTTACGTTCATGTATCCATCGCTCTTGATGAGAATCTGTATGAGCTGTACAGCTTTGCGCGCAAGACGGTTCATAATCCGTTTAACTGCGGTTTTATCGATGAAGATATCAATTCCGGTATCTTCGGAAGGGATACCGAGACCAAGTGTCAGGTACTCCGACTCAGAGTGACAGAAGCTCAGTACAGGGATATCGAGAAGGCTATAGAGATATTTAAGAGCGACAGAGAGAAGTACAAATACAACTATCTCGGCGTGCTTTCAATCTATTTCCATCTCGGATTTGAAAGAAAATATAAGTATTTCTGCTCGCAGTTTGTGGACAAGGTTCTGCAGATGGGCGGTGTGGATCTCTTCAATAAGAAGCCGTCGAAGGTTATTCCGGATGATTTCAGGAATTGCGATAAGCTTGAGAAAACCTTTGAAGGCAGGCTTCAGTCTTACAGGGATTTTGTAAATGAAAGTATTGTATAATGGCAGTGACACCTGTTTAACAGGTGTCACTGATTTTAATCTCAGAGAAACTTTGGAATGTGGTCAGTGCTTTAATTTCGTCAGGACAGATGATGGCACTGACAGTTCTTTTTGTGCCTACAGGATAATCGCCGGAGGGAGAGTTCTGTTCATTTCTGAGAAACGCTGCGATGAAAATAAACGGAATGAGATAAAAACAGAAACGTGTGACTTGACGCTGTATGATACAGACATAGATGAATATGAGTCGTTCTGGAAGCATTATTTTGATCTTGATACCGATTATCTGCTGATAAAGAAGAAAATAGTTGAAGAGTGTCCTGAGCTTGAGAGTATTATCAGAGAGAATCCTGGCATCAGGCTTCTTAATCAGCAATTCTTTGAAACTCTTATTTCATTTATTATTTCACAGAATAAGCAGATACCTCAGATAAAAGCCGTGGTAAGAAATCTGTCAGAGCTGGCTGGTAAAAGAATTGATTGTAAAAAAACTGCCGAAAAAAGTATTGATGAAATAATAAATGATGATTATCACGTATATTTATTTCCTACAGTTGATGAAATGAGGAGACTTACGGAGGATGATATTCGTTCCTGCAAGGCCGGTTTCAGGGCACCGTATATAATGGATGCAGTAAACAGGGTTGCATCAGGAGAGATAAGTGCATCATGCTTTGACACACTGACAACAGATGAGGCCAGAGTGAAGCTTATGACAATAAAAGGCGTCGGCGAGAAGGTTGCCAACTGTGTTCTTCTTTTCAGCCTTGGCAGAAGAGAGGCTTTTCCTGTTGATGTCTGGATGAAGCGTATAATGGAGGAACTGTATTTTCATAAGGATACTGATAAAAAGCTTATAGAGCGTTTTGCGTGCGAAAAGTTCGGTAAATATGCGGGCTATGCACAGCAGTATTTATTCATATATGGCAGGAATGCTTTGAAATGAATCAATTGTTCACGTTTTATTCACGAATAATATTATATTTAGGCTTGATTTTTATATTTTAATTGTTATAATGATAATTGTGTTAGCACTCGAAGCGAGTGAGTGCTAAATCAAACAAATAGGAGGAATGATAAAATGAAGATTTCACCACTTGGCGACAGAGTTGTTCTTAAGTCAGCAGAAGTTGAAGAAACAACAAAGTCAGGAATCATACTTACAGGTAATTCAAAGGAGAAGCCTGTTTATTCAGAGGTAGTTGCAGTAGGTCCCGGAGCAGTTGTAGACGGCAAGAAGGTTCCTATGGAAGTTAAAGTTGGACAGAAGGTTATTTATTCTAAATATGCCGGAACCGAAGTTAAGTTCGGAGATGATGAGTATACCATCGTTAAGCAGGGAGATATACTTGCAGTAGTTGAGTAAACTTTTGATACATTTTATATATTAAATATTATGATAGGAGTCATGTGAGATAATCACACAATTACCGGTGATCGGTGCATGATTCGTATATGTCATATTATAGGAGGAACATAAGAAATGGCTAAGGAAATTAAGTATGGTGCTGAAGCTAGAAAGGCACTTGAGGCAGGCGTAAATCAGCTTGCAGATACAGTTAGAGTAACACTCGGACCAAAAGGAAGAAACGTAGTTCTTGATAAGTCATATGGTACACCACTTATCACTAATGATGGTGTAACAATCGCTAAGGAGATCACACTTGATGATCCTTTCGAAAATATGGGTGCTCAGGTAGTTAAGGAAGTTGCTACCAAGACCAATGATGTTGCCGGTGACGGTACAACAACAGCAACAGTTCTTGCACAGGCAATGATCAACGAAGGAATGAAGAACCTCGCTGCAGGTGCAAATCCTATCGTTCTTCGTAAGGGTATGAAGAAGGCTACCGAAGAGGCAGTTAAGGCTATCACAGCTATGTCTAAGAAGGTAACAGGTAAGGATCAGATCGCTAAGGTTGCAGCAATCTCTGCAGGTGATGAAGAGGTTGGACAGCTTGTTGCTGACGCTATGGATAAGGTTTCCAAGGATGGTGTTATCACTGTTGAGGAATCTAAGACAATGCAGACAGAGCTTGACCTTGTAGAAGGTATGCAGTTCGACAGAGGATATGTTTCAGCTTACATGGCTACAGATATGGAGAAGATGGTTGCTGAGCTTGATGATCCATACATCCTCATCACAGACAAGAAGATCTCAAATATCCAGGATATCCTTCCACTTCTTGAGCAGATCGTTCAGAGCGGCAAAAAGCTTCTTATCATCGCTGAGGATATCGAGGGCGAGGCTCTTACAACACTTATCGTTAACAAGCTTCGTGGAACCTTCCAGGTAGTTGGTGTTAAGGCTCCGGGTTATGGTGACAGACGTAAGGATATGCTTCAGGATATCGCTATTCTTACAGGTGGTACAGTTATTTCTTCTGACCTTGGCTTCGAGCTTAAGGATACAACAATGGATCAGCTCGGACGCGCTAAGTCAGTTAAGGTTACTAAGGAAAATACAACTATCGTTGACGGCCTCGGCAAGAAGACAGCTATCAAGGATCGTGTAGCACTTATCAAGCAGCAGATCTCAACAACAACTTCTGACTTCGATAAGGAGAAGCTTCAGGAGAGACTTGCCAAGATGGCAGGTGGTGTTGCTGTTATCCGTGTTGGTGCTGCAACAGAGACAGAGATGAAGGAAGCTAAGCTTCGTCTTGAGGATGCTCTTAATGCTACAAGAGCTGCAGTTGAAGAAGGTATCATCTCAGGTGGTGGAGCTGCTTATGTTCACGCCATCAAGAAGGTTGAGAAGCTTGCAGCTACTCTTGAGGGAGATGAGAAGACAGGTGCAAACATCATCATCAAGGCACTTGAGGCTCCTCTGTTCCACATCGTTGCAAATGCAGGTCTTGAAGGTGCGGTTATCGTAAATAAGGTTAAGGAAGAGAAGGATGCAATCGGTTTCGACGCTTACAAGGAAGAGTTTGTAAATATGATCGAAGCAGGCATCATCGATCCTGTTAAGGTTACAAGAAGTGCTATTCAGAATGCTACTTCAATCGCTTCAACACTCCTTACAACAGAGTCAGTTGTAGCTGATATCAAGGAGGACGCTCCTGCAATGCCAGCCGGTGGTGTGGGCGGCATGGGCGGAATGATGTAATCTGCCCGCAAGGTTATCGATTATGATTTTTCTGCTTGAATTATCATTTTAATCGTATTATTATTATACAGCATAATGTTTTAATGATTCATGATGTGTTTCATTGACTTGAATATAGTAAGTCTTTGATGTATTCATCATAACGATATATGAATGAAGAATTTCATATGGTATATACGAGAGGTGATCAGGTGGAAAAGAAAATCTTCAAAAAAACTATAGATGGTGAATTGATCGAAATAACAGAGGAAGTAGATGCTCCTGAGCAGTTTGCAGGATCGTTCGAAGCCGGAGCAAAAGATGATTCTTCAGAAACAAACGAAGCATCGTCTGATGAATCAACGGCAGACGAAAAGCTTTCTGCAGAAATTGATGCTGAGCTTGCTAAACAGCCGGTTACAAAGGATATGAATATCAAATATATCCTCAGCCTGCATCCGGAAAGCTCAGTGATCCTCATGAGTATCGGCATGGGCTGCATCAGCTGCTTTGCGGCAGAGATGGAGTCTCTTGCAGAAGCGTGTGTAGTTCATGGTTTGGATCCTGATGATGTTACAGAATATCTGAATGGTGAACTTGGGCTGCTTCCTGTAGAATAAAAAAGTGATATTTTCATCAGAATATGCTATTATTACAAGGCAGCAGTAATTGCTGCCTTGTTTTTAAATACATGAAAGCTCACTTACTATGATTTGTCAGGATTAAATAAGTTATAATGCTCATATTGTTATGCTCATTATGCTTACATAAGGAGGAGATAACCAATGTTTAAAACGACCGTTGGAATAGAAGGAATGATGTGCGGTATGTGTGAAGCACATGTTAATGATGCAATCAGAAAAGCACTTGATATAAAAAAAGTATCTGCCAATCGTAAGCATAAAAATGCCGAGATTATCTCTGAACAGCCGCTTTCTGAGGAGGATGTCAGGAAGGCGGTAGAAGAAACAGGATATACAGTTACATCATACAGTAGTGAAGAATATACTAAAAAGGGTTTGTTTTCAAAATGAAGATAGGACTGCTTGATTCGGGCACCGGTGGCCTTTCTGTACTACATGAAGCTTTTCATCTGCTTCCTGATGAAGAATATATTTTTTATGCAGATCTGGACCATGTTCCTTACGGGACAAAGAAGCCTGAAGAAATATTAGCTTATACAACTGAAATAGTAAGATTTCTTATTGACCGGGGTGCAGAGGTTATTATAATTGCCTGCAATACTGCGACGAGTGTTGCTGTTGAAACTGTAAGAAGGCTTTATGATATTCCTATAATAGGCATGGAGCCTGCCGTAAAGCCTGCTGTAAGTCACAGCCGTAACAGACGTGTCATGGTCATGGCTACACCGGTAACGATAAGAGAAAATAAACTTAGGAGCCTGATCGATAAGGTGGATACGGATCATATCTGCGATCTTCTTCCGATGCCAAAGCTGGTGGAATATGCGGAAAGTGAAGTGTTTGAGTCTCAGGAGGTCTATGATTATCTTGAGGAAAAATTCAGTGGATTTGATCTTTCGGAGTATTCCGAGCTTGTTCTGGGCTGCACTCATTTTAACTATTTTAAACCATGCTACAGAAGGTTTTTTGGCGCAGATACTGAGTTTATTGACGGAAACGGTGGAACCATAAGATACCTTGCTTCAAGAATGAATCTTATTCCTGCGATGGATGACAGAAGGGTTTATTTTGATTCACCTGATGATATGCTTGATAAAAGCAACTGTACGTATTATGTTTCCGGCAGGAAGGTGACTGATGAGACAACTCTGAGCCACATTATGAGGCTTCATAACAGGCTCGAAGAGGTACGGAAGTTTTAATTATTTCTGCTGTATTTGACTAAAACATTGATTTTATTATAATTCCGCATCGGATTATTGTTCTTATAAATATAATATTTTATATTCATTTTACGGAGGATTTATAGATGGGCAGCTGGGAAGAGAATATAAGGCGCGTTGTACCGTATGTACCGGGAGAACAGCCTTCCGATACTAATATTATCAAATTAAATACAAACGAGAATCCTTACGGACCTTCACCGAGGGTCAAAGCGATCAGTATGGATATGGATTTTCTGAAGAAATACCCTGATCCACGTGCAGGGCTTCTTGTAGATAAGCTTGCGGCTTATCATGGTCTTGAGCCTTCTCAGGTTTTTGTCGGCGTCGGATCGGATGATGTTATTGCAATGTCATTTATGACCTTCTTTAATTCAGGTAAACCGGTGCTGTTCCCTGATATTACTTATTCTTTCTATGATGTGTGGGCAGACATGCTTCGTATCCCTTACGAGAAGAAACCGCTCAATGATGATTTCAGGATAGTAAAAGAAGACTATATGAATAATGATAATGGGGGTATAATCTTCCCTAATCCGAATGCGCCAACCGGTATACTTGTCGGAGTTGATTTCATTGAGGATATTGTCAGGGCAAATACTGATTCTGTTGTGATAATTGATGAGGCATATATTGATTTTGGTGGAGAAAGCGCACTTCCACTTATTAATAAATATGAGAATCTCCTTATAACAAGGACCTTCTCTAAATCCCGTTCAATGGCCGGCCTCAGGATCGGATATGCGATGGGCTCAGCTAAACTCATCAA
The DNA here is from genome assembly GCA_946544235.1 of uncultured Lachnospiraceae bacterium. Classification (GTDB taxonomy): domain Bacteria; phylum Bacillota; class Clostridia; order Lachnospirales; family Lachnospiraceae; genus Eubacterium_Q. The sequence goes on from CAMNMC010000070.1 coordinate 14,683, forward strand.
GTACCTTAATGATGTTAAATACTCATTTAATTCATATACAATGAATACACCTTCGATAATACTCGGCTCAGAGGTTATAGATGATGAAGAGTATTTCAGAAACTGTCTGGCTAAGATAATTGACACAAGAGATTGGTTTACTGAAAAGCTTACTGAACTCGGCTTTATGGTTCTTCCTTCAAAGTCGAATTTTGTTTTTGCCGCTCCAAAGAGTATAAGTGCTGAGGAGCTTTTCATGAAGGCGAGAGACAACGGCATATTCTTCAGATACTTTAAGTCTCCGAGGATAGACAGATTCCTCAGGATCACAATAGGCACCAGAGAAGAGATGGAAAAGGTTGTTAACTTCCTTGTCAGCGTTTTGTAGCGCTACAAATCTGCAACCTCCGCGATTTGACAAGTTATATTTCGCAAAATATAATGATATTTGTCCATTAAATAATATTTCATTCATATAGCCTTCGCACAGGGCGGTCTCCCGAATGACTGTTTTAGATCGTGTGTAAATGACTGGCTCAGAGGCCCGGTCATGATACTAAAAAACGGGAGTGTTAATATGAATAAAGAAGAAATACGCAGCAGAGTCTGCAAAGAGCTGAGAGATGAACTCGGCAAAAGATATGATATCGAGGATATCAGAGTAATATCATATAAAAAGAATAACGGAGTCTTTGTGGAAGGTGTATCGGTTAAACTGAAGGGCTGCAATACCATGCCATGTGTTTATTCTGAGCATCTTGACGCCATAAGGACGGAGACGGAGCTTGAGGCGGTTGTTGCAAGGCTTGCCGAAAGGTTTGAAGGAGCCATTGAAAATGCCTTAAGGGCACAGCTTCCGACGGATATTGATTTCGAAAACTCAAAGGGCAGAATAATACTTTCTCTGATCAATTATGAGATGAACAGGGACAGACTCGAAAACTGTCCACATATAGTTTTTAATGATCTTGCCGTAACGTTCAGGCTGCTTTTTGATATTGATGATAGTAATGCCAGTACGCTGATAGATGATACGATTGCTTCCTTCTGGGGAGTCGGAACGGAGGAACTCTGGAATATTGCGATTGAGAACTCGGTTCGTGATCTTCCGGTGTGCATTGAAAAACTTGAAGATGTACTTATGAGATTTACCGGAAATGAGGTACTGATGGATCCGGATGAAATAAGTAATCCTTTCTATATAGTAACAAACAGGAGACTGTACTTTGGTGCGGCATCCATCCTTTATAAGGATGTTCCGGCAGATATTTACGAAAATACCGGCTGTAATTATTATATACTGCCATCGAGTGTGAATGAACTTATCATTGTTCCCGAGAATGTCTGTGATGATAAGCAGTTCCTGAAGGGTATGGTTGAGAGCGTAAATAAAACATTATATAACAGGACGGATTTTTTGTCGGATTCGGTCTATTACTATGACCATGATGAAAAAAGTATCAGTATTGCTTGACTTTATCCCCTCTGGGTATTAAAATTAATATTTGTCAGAAGTGACATAATTAAAGATTTTTGGAGGGAATAATAATGGCTAAGGGAACAGTTAAGTGGTTCAATAACCAGAAGGGTTATGGCTTCATTACTGATGAAGAGGGCAAGGATGTATTTGTTCACTTCTCAGGACTTAACATGGAAGGTTTCAAAACACTTGAGGAGAATCAGGCAGTAGAGTTTGATGTTTCTGACGGAGCTAAGGGACCACAGGCAACTAATGTTACGGTAATCAAATAATCTGCTGAAGATATTCAGTATATTTAGATCGTTCACTAGTGAATCAAGGAGCTGCATATGCAGCTCCTTTTTCTGCTTATGAATTATTAACAAAACAGGACTTGTATTTTGTAGAAAACTGACAAAAAAGATTTGACAAACATTATAGCGTTTTATAAAATGATAAATAGAAGTATAATGTTTACTTGGGAGTAAAAACTGTGGTTGAGGATTACATTTCAAAGAAAGATAGGATAATATCCACCGCGATAGATATAATCTGTGATTCGGGTCTATCTGCGCTTACAACAAGAAATATTGCCCTTAAGGAGAATATGTCCGAGGCTCTTCTCTATAAGTATTATGGAAGTATTGATGAGGTGCTGAAGGACGTTGTTGATTATTATTTCAAGTTCGACAAGGGTATTCAGGCTACAGTCAGCGCTAAAGAATCCAGCTACATAGATAAGATAAAGGCTTATGTTGATTCTTATTCGAGTTACTATGATAACTATTATGCGCTGTCGGTTATTATGCTTCAATACGAGGAACTTCTGCATAATCCTGTAACACGTGATAAGGTGGCAGAGGGTACGCTTGACAGAAGAGAGTTTCTTACGAAGCTTTTTGAAGGCGCTATAGAGAATAAGGAGATTCAGCCTTACATTCCGCCTGATATACTGTCAATGGTTGTTACAAGTATTATTTACCAGCTGACACTCAACAGAAGGTTTGTATTTAAAAAAGAGACATTTCAATCTGAAACGAACAGATTTGTTGATAAAATGATTGAGTTTATTAGGATTCACTGATTGGAGGATAACATAATGAAGGTTTTAGTTGCAGAAGATGATATGGCAAGCGGCAAATTTCTGACAAAGCTTCTGGCTAAATATGGTGAGGTTGTACTTGCCAGAGATGGTATCGAGGCTGTTGACAACTTTGTGAAGGCTTCAACAAAAGGAGAGAAGTTTGATCTTGTATGTCTTGATATAATGATGCCTAAGATCGATGGTTATAAGGCCCTTGAATCAATCAGAAATGCAGAGAGAAAGCTTGGAATACCGAGAATCTCAAGATGCAAGATCATCATGATAAGTGCACTTGATGAGGGCTTTGACTCAAACTATGCAAGCGACGATTATGATGAATACATGTGTAAACCTATAGATATCGTCAAGTTTGACAGTTTGATCAGAAAAATGGGATTAGTTGACTAAAAAATGGATATATTTGATTTTATGAGAACTGAGAAGAGTAAGGGAGACTGCCCGCTAGCAAGAAGACTCAGACCGAAGACACTCGATGATATCGTCGGTCAGGAGCATATTCTCGGCAGGGACAAGCTCCTTTACAGGGCCATAAAGGCCGATAAACTCAGTTCTATTATTTTATATGGACCTCCGGGTACGGGCAAGACCAGTCTTGCCATGGTAATTGCAAATACGACAAGCGCTGAGTTTAAGGAGATCAATGCCACAACCTCCGGAAAGAAGGATATGGAAGAGGTTGTTAAGGATGCCAAGGACAGGCTCAGAATGTACGGTAAGAGAACCATACTCTTTGTTGATGAGATTCATCGTTTCAACAAAGCACAGCAGGATTTTCTCCTTCCGTATGTTGAAGACGGAACGGTCATTCTTATCGGTGCGACCACGGAGAATCCTTATTTTGAAGTGAATAGTGCGCTTCTTTCAAGGTCCAATATTTTCGAGCTTAAACCGCTGACAAAGGATAATATAAAGGAGCTTATCAGAAAGGCTGTTTATTCTGAGGACGGTATGGCTTCCTACGATGCAGAGATAACTGATGAGGCGGTGGATTTTCTTGCCGATATAGCTGAGGGCGATGCCAGACATGCGCTTAATGCTGTTGAACTTGGAGTTCTTTCTACGGAAAGAGATGAGAAGACCGGGAAGATAGTAATAGACCTTAAGGTGGCTGAAGAGTGTGTTCAGAGGCGTCATATAAGATATGAGAAGGATGGAGATAATCATTATGACATTATTTCCGCTTTTATTAAATCAATGAGGGGATCTGATCCGGATGCCGCTGTCTATTATCTGGCAAAGATGATTTATGCCGGTGAGAGCGAGAGATTTATTGCGAGACGTATCATGATCTGCGCTTCCGAAGATGTCGGCAATGCCGATCCGAACGCTATTGTTGTTGCGGCTGCCTGTGCTCAGGCTGTTGAAAGAGTCGGTTTCCCTGAGTCGCAGATAATTCTTGCTCATGCTGCGACATATGTTGCGACGGCTCCGAAAAGTAATTCTGTGGTGAATGCCATCGGCTCTGCCATGGAAGCGGTAAAGAAATACGGTAATGCTCATGTGCCGGATCATCTTAAGGATGCTCATTATCCGGGAGCAAAGGAGCTTGGACATACAGGTTATAAATATGCCCATGATTATCCGAATCATTATGTGGATCAGCAATATCTTCCGGATGCACTGGTGGATGAGCAGTTCTATATTCCTTCCGATAACGGATATGAGAAGGAGATAAGTGAGTGGTTTCAAAAAATTAAGAAACACTAATATTGACAATACGCTGGTGAATAAATATGAATGATATAGATAATAAGGTTTCTGAAAGTCAATATACTCGTGGGAGCAGGATACTTGCGATGATAACGGTGATAATAATCGTTGCGCTGTTTATTGCGATGTTCGTTTGTGCAATCATTGGAAGTAAGCTGTATCTTGGATTTCTGTTTGCGGCAATTATTGTGCCGTGTCTGATTTATGCTATTGTATGGCTTAGAGGAGTTCTGAATAAGGCTTATGGCCGCAAGGTAATTGGTATCTCTGCTGAAAATGGCAAGACAGATAACGATGATGCTGAAGGTGTGACTGCAAAAGAAGGTCAGTCCACAGAGGTTAACGATATTAAATAGAACGACAGATTATGGGTGTCCGATATTACGGATATAATTTGCCGTTTTTTGTTTATGAATAATATTTAATACTGAATAAAAGATTATATGAAAAAAAGAAATAAGATATTTACCGCTGCTTCGTGCTCGGCAGCACTTACTCTTGGTTTTGTGATACTGGAAAGCAGACGTGAACTTGGATCTCTGACTGTAAGAAATGTCAAGATCAGCTATAATAAGGATACTGATACAAAACCACTGAGAATAGCTTTTTTTGCTGATTATCATGAAGCATGCAAAGGAAAATTGAATAAAAGAATAGCGGATGCTGTCGGAAATGCATGTCCGGATCTTATAATGATCGGTGGCGATATGCTGAACGGATATGAGATGATGGATGAACTGCCGTCAAACGAGCTGGTCGATCTTTTGTACAGGATAGCACCTGTAATAATGGCTCCCGGTAATCATGAGAAGAGAGCAGAGCAGAAGGTTTATAAGGATAATGAAATGCTTTATGATAAGTTTATGGCCGGTATAGAGGACAAGGTTCATTATCTGAAAAACACCTCGGAGCTTTTTTCAATAAACGGAAAATGGATACGTGTATTTGGATTGGATCTTCCGCTCGATTATTACAAAAGGAGAGAGAAAAAGACTCTTTCTGCTGATGAAATCATTTCTTATATCGGAAAACCTGAGAAGGATGATTCCGGGATCATAAATCTGCTTTTGGCACATAATCCGGAGTATTTTGAGTCGTATGCTGAGTGGGGAGCTGATCTTACATTGTCGGGACATTTTCACGGGGGTCTCATAAATATTCCGCTGATAGGAGGCGTCATATCTCCAAGGCTTAAAATCCTGCCGGAATATACCAAAGGTCTCTATGAGAGCAGGAAATGCCCCGGTAAACTGATGTATCTCTCGAGCGGTATCGGCCAGCATTCTATAAAGATTAAGGTCAATAACGTGCCTGAGATCGTTATACTTGATCTGGAAATATGATGTCAGAAAATTATATAATGTGTTATGGATTTGATATATTTCTGAGGCGTATTTATAGTATTTTAAGGGTGAAAACAAAAAGAAACTGTTTTAAAGAATATTACAGCAGGCATGAACAAACGAAAAAAAGGTTTATATATGGCTGCTGAACATATGTTATAATATCAGGGATGAATTATTTTTGGGAGGTTAATGTAAATGAAGAGAATAAGCGGTTTTGTAAAGGGTGTAAATTTAGGCGGCTGGCTTTCACAGTGTGCTGAGTATACTTACGATCATTATGATACTTTTATCACAGAGAGCGATGTTGACAATATTGCAAAGCTTGGCTTTGATCATGTTCGTGTTCCTGTGGATTACAATGTTATCGAAAGAGGAGATAATGATTATATTGAAGAAGGCTTCAGGTATATTGATGAGTGTATTAAGTGGTGTAAGAAGAACGGCCTTAAGATGATAATCGATCTTCATAAAACCTACGGATATTCATTCGATCCGCTTGACAAGATTGACAGGGTTGACTTCTTCACAAATGAGGCAAATATCCAGAGATTCATCAATCTGTGGAAGTTTATAGGTAAGAGATACGCAGAGTATCACGATTTTGTATGTTATGAGCTTCTTAATGAGATAATCAGAGATGAGGTTGCGGATGACTGGAACAAGGTGGTTCTCAGGACTATCGCAGCGATCCGTGAGGTGGCGCCTGATTCAATGATCATCTTCGGTGGAGTTAGATATAACAGTATCACATCTGTTCCAATGCTTGTTGATCCAAAGGATGATAAGGTTATTTATACCTTCCATTGCTATGATCCGCTTATCTTCACACACCAGGCAGCATACTGGGTTGAGGGTATGCCTAGTGATTTCAGAATTGATTATCCGGGCACCATCGAGGAATACAGAGAGAAGAGCCTTATGCTCACACAGGAGCTTGGTGGTGCACTCTATACACAGGATTTCAAGAGCTTCGGACCTGAGTTCTTCGAGCAGCTTTTCGAGCCTGCACTTAAGATAGCTGAAGAGAGAAATATTCCTCTTTACTGCGGTGAGTATGGTGTTATCGATCAGGCAGATCCGGAGGCAACAGTTAGATGGATGAAGGATATCAATACAGTGTTTGAGAAATACGGTATCGGTCGTGCATACTGGAACTATAAGGAGAAGGATTTCGGCCTTATCAGCGGACATTACGACAGTGTTATGGATGGTATGATGTCTGCAATGTGATCGGTATAGCAGATACAGAACGATTGATTCATAATACCGGACAATAGAATAAAAATTATGCTTTTTAAAAGGCGTCGGCATATTCTGCCGGCGCCTTTGACGTACATATTCATTTTGTAAATATTCCACGATAATAGTTTCTTTTTATTTGCAAAACAACGGAAAATACTATATTATGTAAAAGGTTTACAGAAAAACTATATGGGGCAGACAAAAACGATGGATGATAATAAGCTGGTGAAAACTGATGCTTCTGATGAAATTACCAAAGAGAATAAATCTGTAGTATCTGCAGATGATAAAGAAGATAAAGTAGAGGGTATTTCCGGAAATAAAACAGAGACTATTGCAGAGGATAAGCCGGAAAAAAAAACCGGAGATCAGTCTGAAGAAAAATCTGAGAAAAAAACAGAAGAAAAATCCGAACTAGATTCCGGGGATAAAGCTGAAGATAACACTGAGAGTGAATCAGATAAAGAGTCTATAGACAGTACGGCTGACAAATCTGAGGCAAAAACGGTAAATGAGGTTGAAGAAAAATCAACGAAGGATGCCGATGTTGAACCGGAAGAAAAATTGACGAATGATGTCAATGAAGAACCGGAAATAAAGACGAAGGATGCCGATGATAAATCGCATAAAGAACTCGAAGATGATAAACCGTACGTAGATACGGCAGCCTTCGAGAGTGTAAAAAAGAAGAAGCATATTATGAGATGGATCATGACCGGTCTTGCGGGTCTGATCGTAATTTTTTATTTTGTGATGGTGTATCTTTCACACAAGTATTTTGCTCCGGGAACAAGGATTAACGGCCAGGATTATTCCTTCAGATCCTATGAAGATGTTTTGAATGATGTAAATTCAAAATATGAGGGTTATGTTCTTCGTATAAGATACAGAAATGGTGAGGATCTTTTCAACAAGGATGAGGCAGGTCTTATAGTTACCGCAGAGAAGGATGTTAAGAAGATCAAAAAGAAACAGAATCCATTCCTTTGGTTCACCTATCTCTGGAGTGATGATAATACGGTTGAATTCGAATTTGACTGTGACAAGGAAGTTTTGATGAAGAGTATCGAAAACAGTGAGTTCCTTGATCCGGAGAAGATGATAAGTCCCGAAGAACCGACTCTTGAATTTAATAAAAGAACAGGACACGTCGAGGTTATTGAGGGTGACGATGGAACTCAGCTTGACAAGTTTGCTGTATTTCTTATCTGCTATGATGCTGTTAAAAATGTAGAAGGATATGTGGATATAAAGAACAGCGACTGTTATATCGAACCTCAATACTATGCGGATTCACCGCGTATCGTAAATACGGTCAATCGTATAAACCATTATCTTGATGCAAAGGTTACTTATCTTTACGGAAGCATCAGAATAGAATTGTCACCGGAGAATATTTATAATATTCTTGATATTTCCGATGATTATTCCGTATATCTCTCCAAGCAGAAGGTTCGGAGCTTTATAGAAAGAATATCCGACGATTATGATACCTATGGTAAGGAGAGGAACTTCAGAACTCATGACGGTAAGCTTTTTAAAGTGAACAGTGATGAATACGGATATCAGATTGATATTGATAAGGAGGCAGATCTCCTGTATATCGCTATTTCAAGCGGTGAAACTATTGAGAGAGAACCGGAGTTTATTCATAAGGGCTACAGCTATGATAAACCTCATGATGATCTGGGTAAGAACTATGCCGAGGTTAATCTGACCAAGCAGAAGGTTTATCTCTATATCGATGGCAAGGTAATTCTTGAATCAGATTGTGTCAGCGGAAATATGAGTGAAGAACATGGAACGCCAAGCGGTCTTTATGATCTGGACGGAATGTATTACAAGGTTGTTCTTACAGGTCCTGATTATGCTTCACCGGTAACGTACTGGATGCCGTTTAATGATGACATCGGTTTCCATGATGCAACCTGGAGGAGTTATTTCGGTGGTGATATTTATATGACTAACGGTTCGCACGGATGTGTCAATCTGCCTTTTGAAACCGCTGAGCAGATTTATAATACGATCGAACCGGGCTTCCCTGTTATACTTTACTGGGAAGAAGAGCTTTCAAGATAAAGTGAAGGTGATATTTATATGAATCAGACAGAGATTAATGATGGATTTGAAAATATAGAAGAGGCATACGGGTTTATATCAGATAAGCTTGCCGGAAGAGTGAAACCTGAAACAGGTATAGTACTGGGATCGGGACTTGGTGATTTTGCAGATCAGATAAGTGACAGAATAGAAATACCATATAGTGATATTCCTAATTTTCCAACCTCATCCGTTGAAGGTCATAAGGGTTGCTTTGTTTTCGGAAGGCTGGAGGGCGTACCGGTAGTGTGTATGCAGGGAAGAGTTCATTACTATGAGGGCTATCCGATGCAGAAGGTTGTTATGCCGATAAGACTTATGTGCAGAATGGGTATCGACAAGCTTATACTCACAAATGCAGCCGGCGGAATAGGCGACAGTCTTGAACCCGGAAGCCTTATGATAATAACGGATCAGATCACGAGCTTTGTTCCGTCTCCGCTTATCGGAAGGAACTATGATGCCGGTCCGAGATTTCCTGATATGAGCAGTGTTTACGCGCCTGAGCTTGTTGAGGTCATAAAAAAAACTGCAGAAGAATGTAAAATAGATATTAAGAGCGGAGTATATCTTCAGACCACAGGACCTAATTATGAAACTCCTGCGGAAATACGTATGTATAAAGCTCTCGGAGCTGATGCGGTCGGAATGAGTACCGCAGTTGAAGCGATGGCTGCCGTCCATGCCGGCGTCAAAGTAGCAGGCATATCCTGCATTACAAATAAAGCCTCCGGCCTTTCAACAACCCCACTTTCCCACTCAGAAGTCCAATCCGTCGCCGACAAGGTCCAATCCGACTTTCAGATTTTACTAAGGCGAATTGTGTTATTGCTTAGTAGTTAATCGGATCGGGTTCGAAAAATATATACACTTGAATGTGTTATTTGATATAATTGAAAGCGTATATTATTATAGGATATGTACATGATTTGCACGCATATATGCCTCCGAAGGCGTATTTTAGCTACAACTGAGGAGGCATATATGCGTGCAAATCTATTGAATATTTATGAAATACAAGGTAGTAAAATATGACAAGAGAACAATTTAGACAACTCGTAGACTCACAGATACTTGTGCTTGACGGCGCAACCGGAACCAATCTTATGAGCGTCGGAATGCCGCTCGGGGTATGTCCTGAAAAATGGATACTCGAGCATCCGAAGAAGCTTATAGAACTGCAGACATCCTTTATTGAAGCAGGATCAAATATAGTTTATGCACCGACCTTTACCTGTAACAGGATCAAGCTTCAGGAATATCATCTTGAAGATGAGACAGTAAGGATGAATAAGGAGCTGGTGGCTCTTTCGAAGGAAGTAATATCCAGAAATAATTTCAGAGGATATGTTGCCGGCGATATGACCATGACCGGGAGACAGCTTTATCCGATCGGTGATATCAGATTTGAACAACTGGTTGATGTTTATAAGGAACAGGCATCGGCGCTTATAGAGGCCGGTTCTGATCTTATTGTTGTAGAGACAATGATGAGCCTTCAGGAAACCAGAGCTGCCCTCATAGCGATAAGAGAAGTATCCGATGAGATACCTGTCATTGTAAGCATGACCTTTAATGAGGATGGAAAAACACTTTACGGCACACCGCCTGAGGTTGCCGTTACTGTACTTCAGGGACTTCATGCTGATGCAGTCGGTATCAACTGCTCAACCGGTCCTGAAGAAATGATAGAACTTGTTGAGAGAATGAAGAAGTATGCTGAAATACCTGTATTTGCCAAGCCAAATGCCGGTATGCCGGAGCTTGTCGACGGAAAAACGGTTTATCTGATGAAACCGGAGCATTTTGCGGACTGTGCAAGAAAGCTCGTATATGCAGGTGCCTCCTTTGTCGGTGGCTGCTGTGGTTCGGACTGCAGGCATATTGCAAGACTTAAACGTGAGGTCAGATCTCTGCCTACACCTCATATAAATGATACTCACAGAAGAACTCTCTGTTCAGAGACCATGATGCTTGATATACCTCTTGACGGACCATTTCTTGTTGTCGGCGAAAGGATCAATCCGACCGGCAAAAAGGCTCTTCAGGCTGAACTCAGAGAAGGAAAGCTTGATCTGGTTGCAGATATGGCTGTTTCCCAGGAGAAGAACGGAGCGGCTGTCCTCGACATAAATATGGGTGTCAATGGTATTGATGAAGAAGAGATGATGACGAAGGCGATATATGAGGTTACGGGTCTTACTCCGCTGCCTCTCTGTATCGATTCGAGCTATATAAATGTTATTGAGACTGCTCTCAGGATATATCCTGGAAGAGCCCTTATCAACTCTGTTTCTCTTGAAGAGAAGAAGTGCAGACCACTTTTCAGACTTGCGAGGAAATACGGTGCAATGTGTATCCTGCTCCCTCTTTCCGATGCCGGTCTTCCTGAGACTGCAGAGGAGAAGAAGAATAATGTCAGAGAGCTTGTCCGCATCGCTCTTGAGGAAGGGCTTACGATGAATGACCTTGTGGTAGACGGACTTGTTTCAACAGTAGGTGCGCTTAAGGATGCTGCACTTATGACACTTGATACGATCAGGTTCTGCCATGATGAGCTTCAGCTTCCGACTATCTGCGGTCTGTCTAACATATCCTTCGGACTTCCGGAGAGAATAAACGTAAATACAGCATTTCTCACCATGGCTATTGCAGAGGGACTTACCATGGCTATTGCCAATCCGGGGCAGGATCAGCTGATAAATGCTGCCTATGCATCGGATCTTCTTCTGAATAAGCCAGAGGCTGATAATATTTACGTTTCAAAGGTCAGACATATAGATACTGCTGCTGGTGGCGCTGCTAAGAGTTCTTCTTCCGGAACAGGCAGTAATTCTTCTTCCGGCAGTGCTGATGGAAGCGGCTCAGCTTCATCCGGTTCACCGGTTTATGATTGTGTCATTAACGGAAATAAGAGACAGATAGTCGATGAAGTTAAGAAGATGCTTTCTGCAGGATCAACTCCTAAGGATATTATTGATAATGAGCTTATACCGGCAATTAACAGGGTTGGTGTTCTTTTTGAAGAGAAGAAATTCTTCCTTCCACAGCTTATTTCCGGCGCAAATGCAATGGATGCGGCCATCGAATATATCACGCCGCTCTTAAATACCGGAGCAGCGCAGGAGAAGAAGGGTACGGTTGTATTTGCTTCTGTTGAAGGTGATATTCATGAGATAGGCAAAAATCTCTGCGTTCTTATGCTTAAGAATTATGGTTATGATGTTATAGATCTTGGCAAGGATGTACCTGCTGATGTGATCGTCAAGGCGGCAGAAGATAATAAGGCTGACATCATAGGTCTTTCAGCTCTTATGACAACAACCATGATGAAGATGAAAGAGGTTATTGAATTTGCTCATAAGAGCGGATGCAAGGCCAAGGTGATCATCGGTGGAGCAGTTATTACGGAAAGCTTTGCCGAGGAAATCGGCGCCGATGGATATTCCAAGGATGCAAATGAATGCGTCAGGCTTGTTCAGAGTATCATCGGATAAATAAACGCTTTATTTGACAGAATTTTTAGGGCGTTATTATTGACATAGTCAGCTTAAATCAATATAATTGTCTTTATGATAAATCAGTGCATAACACAGATATTTAATGAATAAGGATGGTCTCAAGGGATCATTGCTTGAAAGGTGGAATATGATATGAAGACTAAGGTTTTATCTCTACTTGTTGATAACACATCAGGTGTTCTCAGCAGAGTTTCCGGAATGTTCAGCCGTAGAGGTTATAATATTGACAGTTTATCCGTAGGTGTTACGGAGAATCCTAAATACTCACGTATGACTGTTGCTGTCAGCGGTGATGACCGTATACTCAGTCAGATCAAGAAGCAGCTCAATAAGCTTGAGGATGTTGTTGATATCATAGAGCTTGAGGATGGCTCATCAGTAAGAAGAGAGCTTGTGCTTGTCAAGGTTAAGGCTGATATGCAGGAGAGACAGGAGATCATTGCGGTAGCAAATGTATTCAGAGCCAGCATAGTTGATGTTTCACCGGATTCACTTATGATAGAGCTTACGGGAAATACAAACAAGATAGAAGCTTTCATTAATCTTCTGAATGGCTTCACCATTCAGGAATTCGTAAGAACAGGACTTACAGGTCTGGTTCGTGGTAATTAGTTTCAAATATAAATGCAGTGCAGCTGTTCTGCACTGCATTTTTTAAACTGCTTATGTGTGAAAAACGGATGTATCATTTTTTTATGGGAGGGCAAAAATATGATAAGATATACGAATGTATTTGATAACAGAAATATGCTTCTGATCGAGCAGGGTGGCTGCTATTTTGTTTACGAGCATCAGATGGACAGGTCCAACACGAGCATTTCTGCTGCAAATGCCTATTTCATGAGAGAGATGAACGTTAAGAAGCGTCAGGTTCTCTGTCAGCTTAACGGAACATCGCTCCGCATGCAGGCTGGTGCCATGCAGTGGATGACCGGTAATATTCAGATGAAGACCGGGCTGAACATCGGAAATGTTCTCGGTAAAGCCATTAAGGCAAAGGTTACCGGCGAGTCGCTTGCAAAGCCTATTTATGAGGGACAGGGCTGCATAATGCTTGAGCCTACATATAATCATATTCTTATTGAGGATGTTGGTGCCTGGGGACCAAACGGAGTTGTACTTGATGACGGACTCTTTCTTGCGTGCGATTCAAGCGTTGAGGAAAAGGTTATTGCAAGACACAATATTTCTTCAGCTGTTTTCGGTGGTGAGGGTATCTGGAATCTGAGCCTTCGCGGACAGGGTTTCTGCGTCCTTGAATCGCCTGTTCCCAGAGAAGAGCTTTTTGTATTTGATCTTGATAATGATGTATTGAAAATAGATGGAAATATGGCCATTGCATGGTCAGCTTCACTGCAGTTTACCGTTGAGAAGACATCAAAGTCACTTATCGGTTCTGCCATAAGTAAGGAAGGCCTTGTAAATGTTTACAGAGGTACGGGACGCGTTATGATGGCTCCTACAATTCCTGGAACACTCGATAAGTTTGAGAATAACGGACCTGAGCAGAAGTCGTCAAATGCACATCCAATGTCATCACTTGGAGACTGATACCGGTCGAAATATTGATATATACATTGGTTTATACTGTCTTGGGTTTGATAAATATCAGTGAAAGTTAAATTATTGATACGGGGGCTTTTAGCAGGTGAATCATCTTGAAGCACAATCGTATATAATGCCGTTTATAGAGGATAAGATCCCTGAAGCAAAGCAGGAGGATTTTGTCCTCCATATGAACAGCTGTCCAAAATGCCGCGAAGAGCTGGAAATATATTATACTCTTATGATCGGGATGAAACAGATCGACTCCAAACAGGAGATCGCAACTGATTTCAGTGCCGATCTTTCAGCACGTCTGAAAAAACTTGAGCATCATCTTAAGGGACGTAAGAGAAGAAAATTTTCAGCATTCTCAATTGTAATCGCAGGCATAGTGGCAGCTATTTTTATTTTTTACGGCAGAGCCCTTAACAAGGTTTATTATTTCGAGCAGGACAGGAAGCTAAGATCTCAGGGAAATGCGTATTTTCACAGAGAACTAAGTGATCCGCTTCTTATTTCGGACAGAGACAGGATACGTGACAGCATAAAATATGAAACCGTTCCCGAAGCCAGTATATTTAAGAAGATAGAGGTTTACAGAGGGATAAGGAATAACTTTGATAATATTGATAGGATCGGTAACGATATTTACGATGACAGAGAGATAACTACGGAGGAAGTAAAGGATGAAGAAGCTTCTGCTGATTGACGGAAACAGCATAATGAACAGAGGATACTACGGACTTCCGGAGATGACTAATCACAGCGGACTTCACACGAATGCTGTCCTCGGTTTTCTGAATATAATATTTAAGATAATTGATGAAGAAAAGCCCGGTAACATAGCTGTGGCTTTCGATCTTCATGCACCAACATTCAGACATAAGATGTTTGAGGCTTATAAGGGTACACGTAAATCAATGGATCCTGAGCTGAGAGAGCAGTTCCCTGAAATTAAGAAGCTGCTTAAAGCAATGGGTGTAACGATAATAGAAAGAGAAGGACTTGAGGCTGATGATATCATCGGAACCATGTCTGTTATAGGAGAAAATGCAGGATACAGTGTTACTGTTCTCTCAGGAGACAGAGATCTGCTGCAGCTTGCAACCGACAAGGTTCTGATAAGGATACCCAAGACCAAAGCCGGAAAAACGACTATCGAGGATTATTATGCTTCAGATGTTATGGAGGCATATAAGGTTACACCGAAGGAGTTTATCGATCTTAAGGGACTTATGGGAGATACTTCTGATAATATTCCGGGAGTTCCGAAGGTTGGACCAAAGACTGCCGAAGGATTTATTACAAAATACCATTCGATAGAAGGACTTTATGAGCATCTTGATGAGATAAAGGCAGGTGTTACCAAACAGAATCTGATCGAATATAAGGAACAGGCGTTTCTGTCAAGAACGCTTGCAACCATTAAGCTTGACTGTGAGCTTGGAGTTTCTATAGAGGATACAGCTATATCGGATGAAAGGATGTTTTCTGCCGAAGCTTATGATATTCTGAATGAACTAGAACTGAAAAGCTTTCTCGGTAGATTCAGCTTTGAAGAAAAGAAGGATGAAAGCCGTGAAATGCTGCTTACCGATGTTAATGCTGATGGTTTAGACAGTGCTTTGGAGAAGCTTATTGGGCTGGCGGCAAAATCAGGTCATGCAGGATTGTTCCCTGTAACTGACAGTGACGGCAGTTTGATCGGCTCAGCAATATGCATTGAAGCGGATATATTTATTATAAGAGATATGGGAGCGGTTTCGACCGGGCAGATATACAGAAGGCTGCAGGACGAAAATATTACGGTTAGCTTTATAGGTCTTAAGGAATATATAAATCTTCTCGATATTGATGAAGAGGATGAGGTTTTTGATATCGGTGTTGCCGCATATCTTATCAATCCTCTGAGAAACGGATATGAATATAATGATATAGCAAGGGATTTTCTGGGCGAAAGCTATCCGGACAGGAAGGAAATGATAGGCAAAGAGCCTGTCAATATCTTCATGTTTGATGAAGAAAAATTCAGGAAATACATTTCATACGCGTCTTCGACAGCCTACAGGGCTTATGATAAGATTTCCGAAGAGATATTTGCCGATGAAAAGCTTGCCGGACTTTATACAGATATAGAATTTCCGCTTATATTTGTACTGGACAGCATGGAAAAGGCCGGTATAGCGGTTAACAGAGAAGAACTCGTATCCTTCGGTGAAGGGCTTAAGGAAAGAATAGAAGTGCTTAAGAATATGATATACGAGGGCGCAGGCGAAGAGTTCAATATCAATTCGACTAAGAAGCTTGGTGAAATACTGTTTGAGAAGCTTGGATTGCCGAACGGAAAGAAGACCAAGACAGGCTACTCGACCAATGCCGAGGTGCTGGAGAAGCTTAAAAATGAGCACCCAATTATTTCACTTATTCTTGAATACAGACAGCTCAGTAAGCTGCTTTCAACCTATGTTGAGGGTCTGCTTTCCTGTGTAGCTTCAGATGGCAGGATACACAGCCACTTTAATCAGACTGTTACAGCAACAGGAAGAATAAGCAGTACAGAGCCAAATCTTCAGAACATCCCTATGAGAACAGGAATCGGAAGAGAGCTGAGAAAAGCATTTGTTCCTAAAGAAAACTGTGTTTTTGTCGATGCGGATTATTCTCAGATTGAACTGAAATGTATGGCTCATATGTCAGGTGACGAAAAGCTGATAGGCGCTTTTCAAAGCGGAAGAGATATTCATGCAATGACTGCTTCGGAGGTTTTCGGCGTTTCACAGGAAGATGTGACCTCAGATATGAGAAGAAAGGCCAAGGCTGTTAATTTTGGTATTATTTACGGTATCAGTGCCTTTGGACTCGGTCAGGATCTTGATATAAGCAGAAAAGAGGCTCAGGACTATATTGATAAATATTTTGAAACCTATCCACGGGTTAAGGTTTATCTTGATGCACTTATCGCTTCGGCTAAGAAGAGCGGTAGTGTTTCAACTCTTTTCGGACGTAAGAGACCGGTTCCGGAGCTCAGCAGTTCGAACTTTATGCAGAGAAGCTTTGGTGAGAGAATAGCCATGAATTCTCCTATACAGGGAACGGCAGCCGATATCATTAAGCTTGCGATGATCTCTGTTTATGAGGAACTGGCTAAGAGAGGTCTTAAGTCCAGACTTATCCTTCAGATACATGATGAACTTCTTATCGAGGCATATAAGGATGAAGTGGAAGAGGTTTCTCAGCTTCTTAAGGAATGCATGGAAAAGGTTGTTACCCTGTCCGTACCGCTTACTGCGGATGTTCATGAGGGGACAAGCCTCTATGATGCAAAGTGATATAAAGATTTTTTCCTGATGATTGATGTTTTTAATTGCTGTTTTAAATCAATAAGATAATGGGGTAGTTATAAATGAAGGTTATAGGTATTACCGGAGGTATAGGTTCAGGGAAGAGCCGTGTGCTTAAATATATATCTGAAAAACAGGGCGTTTATATCCTGAAAGCGGACAGGCTGGCCGAGAGACTCATGAATAAGGGTGAAAGGATATATATGGCTGTTACCAAAGCCTTTGGTGATGAAATATTAAATGAATCCGGAGAGATCAACCGTGCTGCTCTGGCGGCAATCGTATTCAGTGATCCGGATAAACTAAAACTGCTTAACAGCCTGACTCATCCTGCTGTCAGAGAAGAGATAATGGATATGATAGATCTTGCTGACGGCGGCTTTATCAGGAATGACAGACATGAGGAGATAAAGCTCTTTTTCATCGAAGCCGCTCTTCTTATAGAAGAAGGCTACAAAGCAATATGCGATAATATGGTTTTTGTTTATGCGGACAGGGATGTACGTATAGAAAGACTTATGGATGGAAGAGGATACACGAGGGAGAAATGTCTGTCTGTTATGAAAAACCAGAAGGATGATGATTTTTACCGTGAAAATTCGGATATCGTTATCGATAATTCTTATGATTTCGGAATGACCGAGAGAGTTATCGATGATGTTTTTAAGAAATATTTTGATTGATTATTATCCGATTTATGGTAAAATTGAGTTGTGGTCTGTGTGACTATTTACTAGATAGAATTACTTGGTTTTTTGGGGGTATTTTGTTGTGACCAGGGATTTTGTAGAATCTACTACCAGCAGATTTATTTTGTTGCGTATCATAACTTATGTCGGGCTGGCGTTATATACTGTTTGCACAAAGATGGCGGGGCTTTCTAATGATAATAAAGTGGCGGTTTATTTCGGCGCCGTTTATATCGTATGCCTTCTTGGCGATCTTTATTGTAAATTTAAAGACTGTCTTTTCAGAAGTAAATTCCAGACAATTAAGTGCATAGTTCAGCTTGGCCTTCTTACGGCCGGCTGCTTTATAACCAAGATCAACGCTGTTGAGTTCATTGGTGTTGTTGTTGCGTATTTTTGTATCTATCTTGAATTCATTCTTTTTGATCTGTCCTTTGACAGTATGATACTGCTTTATAAGAAAATACTGGGTGGTGTCCTTATTGCACTGGGCTGTTTCAGATCGATCGGCGGAAGCATGGATACATATATGCTTATAATTTCCGGGCTCTGTACAACCGGAATTATATGCATAACCTTTGCTGTATCAGATTACTACAACGGAACAGTTGCCCATTATGACAAAACCATCGGAAGCCTTAATTCCAACAATGAGAGTCTGGTTAAAGAAAATGCCAGTCTCAGAACATATCAGGACAAGCTTAATCAGGTTAATAATCTGATCAATTATCAGAAGATCGATCTTGCCAAGGCCAATAATGATCTTAAGGCGCTTAATGCCGACATCAGAACCCTTGTCGAGATAATGAAAAATGTTTCCATGACCAATGATGTTCCGAAGGGTATGAATATCCTTCTTGATAACATAATGAGAGACCGTAAACCTGATATATGCGGCTTTTATATCAGGGAAAATGTATTTATTGATAATGAGCCATATATGGCTATACGCACTGCCAGAGAGGGCAGTAATGATGCGCCTGCTTCGAACAAGGCTGCTGAGAAGCTGCTCGGACTTAATTTCAGAGAGATATTTAATACTGTTGCATCAAGAAAGAATAATGATATCTATGAGATGAGGATAGATGGTACCGTACATAACAGTTCCGAGGATTTCGGCCTCAGTATGGCCAATCTTGTTATATTCCCGGCTATTCTTGATAATGAGCTTTATGGAATCCTTCTTGTTGGCGACAGAAGCTCAGGCTTCTTTGAAGGCGGTTATTCCTTCTTTGAATCTGCTGTTGTAAACCTTTCGGTTTCTCTTAAAAATACGCTTCTTTATCTGCAGATGCAGGATATGGCAAGACGTGACGGACTTACGGGTATTTATAACAGGGCATATTTCAACGAGATATTCTATAACATCTCCATGAAAGCAGCTGATGAGAATGGTTATCTTTCGGTAGCTATGCTTGATATTGATAAGTTTAAGAATGTTAATGATACTTATGGCCATCTGGCAGGTGATGCTGTGATCAAAATGGTTGCAAATGTAGTTAATTCCTTTGCAAAGCAGCATAAGGGAGTTGCCTGCAGATATGGTGGAGAGGAGTTCCTCCTTATACTTCCGGGTAAGAATGTTGAGGATGCTTATAATACGGTAACCGAGATGCATGACGCCATAAAGGCATCGGAGGTGGAATTTGAGCAGTACAAGATACATGTCAATTCAAGTATAGGTATTGCGTCATTCCCAGAGACGACCAAAACAGTTCATGAACTTCTGAGCAGATCAGACGAAGCTATGTACTATGGTAAGGAACATGGACGTGGCGTTGTAATTATCGATGGACGGGAAGAGGAGACCCTAGAAAAACGTAAGTAATATATCGATCATCCGAATATGCTGTCTATGAATAATACTTAGGATGCTGAGATTTATATATGATATTATGACAATACGGTCGGGCAGTTTTTTTACCCGATTATTATAAAAGGAGAGAAAAATAATGAAGATACTTGTTATCAATGCCGGTTCGACAACTCTTAAATATCAGTTGATCAATTCTGAGGATGAGTCTGTTATAGCAAAGGGACTCTGCGAGAGAATTGGAGGGACCGGAGTAATCAATTATAATAAGAGAGACGGAAGCAAGGCCAGTGAGACTGTGGAAATGCCGGATCACAGCGTTGCTCTTAAGCTGGTTATTGACAGACTGACAGATCCTGATTTTGGACTTGTAAAGGATCTTTCGGAAATAGGTGCTGTAGGTCACAGAGTTGTTCATGGAGGAGAGAGCTTCTCTTCATCAGTGGTTGTTGATGATGCGATAATTGAAGAAATAAGAGCCTGCAGTGATCTTGCGCCTCTTCATAATCCGGCCAATATACTCGGTATTAATGCCTGCAGAAAGCTTATGCCGGGCGTTCCGAACGTGGCAGTTTTTGATACTGCATTTCATCAGACGATGCCTGAGAAGGCTTATATTTACGGTCTTCCATATTCTTATTATGAAAAATACAAGGTCAGAAGATATGGCTTCCACGGAACAAGCCACAGCTTTGTGAGTAAGAGAGCGATAGAACTGCTTGGCAAGCCTGCAGAGGAGACCAAGGTTATTGTATGTCATCTGGGCGGCGGCGCCAGCATAACTGCAGTAAATGGCGGCAAATCAGTTGACACCTCCATGGGAATGACTCCTCTTGAAGGACTTATCATGGGTACAAGATCAGGAAGTATCGATCCGGCTATTATCGAGTATATCGCTCATAAGGAAGAATCGGGTATAGATGATATAATGAATACGCTCAACAAGAAATCAGGCATCTATGGTATATCCGGTATCTCAAGTGATATGAGAGATATTGATGCAGGATATGTACAGGGTGATAAGAAGGCTACAATAGCATTTAAAGTATTCTGTTATCAGGCAGCAAAGCTTATCGGCGGATACATCGCTGCAATGAATGGAGTTGATTCTATAGTATTTACTGCAGGTATCGGTGAGCATGATAATCTTGTTCGTGAAGAGATACTGAGTTACTTTGGATATCTCGGAATAACCGTTGATAAAGAGGCTAATGATAAATGCCACGATGAGGCTCTTATCAGTACAGCTGATTCTAAAGTCAGGGTTTTTGTTATTCCGACAAATGAGGAGCTTGCAATCGCAAGAGAAACAGCTGCACTTGTTTAATTTGTTTCCGGGTGTTTACATGAGGTTTTTCTGCTGAAATAAACCGGACAGAAAAAAACGTTGAAAGAATAATAAAAAGTTGTTGACAAGTATATACCCTGTCTGTATAATACAGAAAGTGTGATTTTCGTAAGGGAGGTGTTTCCGATATGTCAATTTGTCCAAAGAACAAGACTTCTAAGGCTAGAAGAGATAAAAGAAGAGCAAACTGGAAGATGACTTCTCCAAATCTTGTTAAGTGCAGCAAGTGTGGCTCACTCATGGTTCCTCACAGAGTATGTCAGAACTGCGGATCTTACAACAAGAAGGAGATCGTTTCAGTTGATTAATCTTGGTTTATAGATTATTAAAAAAAGCCGTCATTGTACGGCTTTTTTTAATGCTTTGTATAGAACAGGAAACAGCGTTACTATTTTATAAATTCCTCCGGGGGATGAGTCTCGGCGCAAATAGGTGCTGCCTGCCGGTGGCAGGCGTTTACGATTGAGCATATGTTGATTAAAATCAGTTGCATAAATGCTGTATTTGTTCTAAAATAGTAAAAGCGTTTTTATGCCATAAACTATTCGGAGGTATATCAGGTTGAGCGATAAAAAGAAGGTAAATATAGTTATCGATACATTTGGCGGTGACAATGGCCCGGAGGTTGTTGTCAGAGGAGCCGTTAAGGGCCTGGAAGAAAACAGTAATGTTACGATATATCTTACTGGACATGAAGAGGAGCTGAAGAATCTTCTCAGCCAGTATGCATATGATAAAGACAGGATCAGGGTTGTAAATGCAACCGAGGAGATTACCTGTCATGACGCGCCTGTTGAGGCAGTCAAGAAAAAGAAGGATTCATCTCTTGTTGTAGCTCTTAATCTTGTGAAGGACGGAACCTGCGATGCATTTATTTCCGCAGGAAGCTCGGGAGCCATACTTGCCGGCGGACAGTTTGTGGTTGGTCGTACAAGAGGAATAAAGAGGACTCCACTTGGCGTTATGGTGCCAACCTCGGGTAAGCCGTCATTTCTTCTTGACTGTGGTGCAAATGTTGATGCAAGACCAGAGGTTCTTGTTCAGTTTGCCAGAATGGGTTCAATCTATATGGAAAATATAGAAGGAAGAAAGAATCCTACCGTTGCAATCGTTAATATCGGTACAGAGGAAGAAAAAGGAAACGCTTTGGTTAAGGAGACCTATCCGCTGCTCAAGGCGTGCAAGGATATTAATTTCGTAGGAAGCATAGAGGCAAGAGAGATACCGGATGGCAAGGTAGATGTTATCGTAACCGAAGCCTTTGTGGGAAATGTCATAATCAAGCTTTATGAAGGCCTTGGTAAAACACTTCTTTCTGAGATCAAAACCTCCATGCTGAGCTCATTTAAAAGTAAGGTGGGCGCGATTCTGGTTAAAAAGCCTATGAAGAAGACTCTTTCCAAGTTCAGTGCCAGCAATAAGGGTGGGGCACCGCTGCTCGGACTCAAGGGACTTGTTGTAAAGATTCATGGAAATGCCAAGGAAGGCGAGGTTATCAGTGCCATCAGACAGTGTAACGAGTTTGTACAGAAGGATGTCAGCGGCAAGATAATCGAAGGACTGATAGCTGAAGAAGAAAATGATAAATCCGAATAATAAACCGGATATCAAAAACAAAAGTTATAATAAGTTTAGAATGGACAAGGTTGATCGATAATGAATTATGGAGTTCATGATTATTCCGGACTTGAGGAAAGAATAGGATATCATTTTAAAGATAAGGGATACCTTGATACAGCTTTCACTCATAAATCATTTACAAATGAATATCGTTCGGAGGGAATATCTTCATATGAAAGGCTTGAATTTCTTGGTGATTCACTTCTGGAATTTATCTCCAGCAGAGAATTGTATGACAGATATCCTGAAAAACCGGAAGGTGAACTGACGAAGCTTCGTGCAAGCCTTGTGTGTGAATATACGTTATCGCAGATAAGCCGTTCACTTGGGTATGGTGAATACCTCTATCTAAGCAGAGGCGAGGATATTACCGGCGGACGAGAGAGAAATTCGATACTGTGCGATCTGTTTGAATCAGTACTCGGAGCCATTTATCTTGACGGCGGACTTGAGCCTGCAAAGGATTATGTCATGAAACATCTGATGACTGATATTGAGAAGAAAGCTCTGTTTCATGATTCAAAATCGATACTTCAGGAGTATTCGCAGAAGTATGGATTTAATCTTATTTATAAGGAAATATCCGTGACAGGACCAGATCATTGCCATGTATATACCGTTCAGGCGTGTATGGGACCTCTGGGTGAAGAAACGGAATATGAAAAAGGTGAAGCTAACACCAAAAAAGGCGCAGAACAGATTGCGGCACATAAAACTCTTGTTAAACTTGGAATAAACGATCTGTCTGATGTTAAATATAAGTAGAAGCGAGAAAATATCATGTACTTAAAAAGTATAGAAGTAAACGGTTTTAAATCATTTGCAAATAAAATTGATTTTAAATTCAATGACGGTATAACAGCCATAGTTGGACCAAACGGCTCGGGCAAGAGTAATGTTGCAGATGCTGTAAGATGGGTTCTCGGTGAGCAGAGTGCATCAAAGCTCAGAGGCTCCAAGATGGAGGATGTCATATTTGCCGGTACTGAGCTTCGTAAACCTCAGGGCTCAGCGTATGTTGCGATCACTCTGGACAACAGCGATCATAAGCTTCCTGTTGATTACAATGAGGTTACGGTTGCCAGACGAGTTTATCGTTCGGGTGAAAGTGAATATCTTATAAACGGTACGGTTACAAGACTTAAGGACGTTAATAAAATGTTCTTCGATACAGGTATCGGTAAAGAAGGATATTCAATTATCGGTCAGGGTAAGATCGAGCAGATCCTGAGCGGAAAGCCTGATGAGAAGAGAGAGCTTTTTGATGAGGCTGCCGGTATAGTTAAATATAAGAAAAATAAAGCGGCTACCGAGAAGGCACTTCTTTCTGAACACCAGAATCTCAGCCGTGTCAATGATATACTGAGCGAGCTTTCAGGACGTGTGGGACCTCTTGCAAGACAGTCCGAGAAGGCTAAGAAATATCTGGCTTTTAAGGAGGATCTCAAGGCACTTGAGGTTTCATCATTCCTGCTTGAGATTAACGAGATCAATCAGCAGCTTGAGAAGCATGATGAAGAGCTTTCCATCATGCAGGATGATACAAAGCGCCTGACTGATGAATTTGACCAGACAAGAACAAGATATGAAGAGCTTGAGAAGACTCTTGAAGAGAAGAATCAGGAGATTGACGATACCAGAGCCTTCATAAATGATAAGAAGCTTGAAAATGAAAAATCAGATGGTGAGATCAGAGTTCTTACTGAGCAGATTTCATCTGAAAATAAGAATAAGGAACTTATCCTCGGGGAGATACGTAAGACTGAAGAAAAGATAGAAGGTCTCGAGAAGGAACTTGAAGGATATAATGCCCAGAAGAAGGATTATAATGAAATAATTAAGGCGGCCGAAAAGGAAGTTTCCGGCAAGAAAAAGCAGTGTGATGAGCTTGAAACCGGTATATCTTCCCTGGAGGAAGAGATTGAAACTGCTAAGAGTGAGATCATTGATTTCATTAATGAAGGCGGAACTCTGAAGGCCAAGGTCGGTCGTTATGATACCATGCTTGAGAATATTTCGCTCAGGAAGACCGAACTCCAGCAGAAATATCTTTCTTTAAAGAGTGATGAAGCAAGATTCAGAGAAGAAAAGAAGAACTTTTCAGAATCTCTTGCAAGTGCTTCCGAGCTTCTCCGTGAGAATCAGGAGAAACACAAAAATGCCGAAAACGGTATCAGAAATAATACTGAGGAAGCATCTGCAGTTAAATCGGATATTACAAAGTATAATCAGCTTGTTGTAAGCCTTCGTTCAAGACATGACGCACTCCTTAATCTCACAGAGAGATATGAGGGTTATGGTAACAGTATTAAGCGCGTAATGGAGCAGAAGGACAGAAATCCCGGTATCATAGGCGTTGTAGCAGACATCGTTAAGGTTGATAAGGATTATGAGATAGCAATCGAAACAGCTCTTGGTGGAAATATCCAGAATATCGTTACCGATACTGAAGAAACAGCCAAGAAGATGATACGATTCCTTAAGGAGAATAAAGCCGGAAGAGCTACATTTCTTCCTGCATCAAGTATTGTTGCAAGAGGCAGCGTTGACCCTGATGCGCTTAAGGAAAAGGGCGTTATTGGTCTTGCATCAAAGCTTGTAAAGGTTGATTCAAAATACCAGAACATAGTCGATAACCTTATCGGAAGAACCATAGTTGTTGATACAGTCGATAATGCCACAAAGCTTGCTGCAAAATATAAGCAGTCTCTCAGACTGGTAACTCTTGAGGGCGAACTTATCAATCCGGGCGGATCCATGACCGGTGGTACCTTCAAGAATCAGAGTAATCTGCTTGGCCGTAAGAGAGAGCTTGATCAGCTTATTGAGGATATCAAGAAGGCAAGTACTTCACTTCAGAAGGCAAGGCAGAAGGAGACAGAACTTCTCATGAAGAGGGAGTCTCTTAAGGAAGAGAGAGATCGTCTGAATCAGGTTATCCAGAGACAGGGTATCGAAGAAAATACACTACGTATCAGCTTCGAGAATTCTTCGAGAAGTCTTGATGAGACTCTGCAGCTTTTTGATACGATCAAGAAAGAGAATCTTGAGCTTGATGAACAGATCAAGGATATCAATGTCAATAAGGATGAACTCTTCGATGAGGGCAAGCAGAAGGAAAATGCCATTGAGGAGAGAAAACTCACTATTGCGGGTCTTGAGAAAAAGCTTGAGGATCTGAAAAATGAGAAGAAGCTTCGTGATGAGGAATATGCTTCACTTTCACTTAAAGCAGGAAGCATAAAGCAGCAGTACAGCTTCGTTGATCAGAATATAGAACGTGTTGAGGGAGATATTGAAAGAACCAGAGATGAGGCTGATTCATACAGAAGACGTCTTGATGAAGCCGGTTCAAACGAAGCATCCTTCAGCGAAAAGATTAAAAATCTTACAGAGCAGAGGAAGAAGAACGAGAAGACCATTGTTGAAAAAGGTGTTCTTCTTACTAAGCAAATAGAAGAAAAAGAAAATATAAATAAAAAACATAAGGAATTCCTGAACCGTCGTGAAGAGCTGTCTCAGGAGATCAACAGACTCGATAAGGCTATATTTACTCTTAACGGTACCATAGAGAAGATCACCGAGAAGAAGGATGCCCAGATCAATTATATGTGGGAGGAATATGAGCTTACCTACCAGTCTGCGCAGGCACTTCCGAAGACCGGTGAGGAGAAGAGCAGAACAACTCTCAGGAAAGAAATTTCAGCTCTCAAGACTGAGATAAGAGCCCTCGGTGACGTGAATGTAAATGCAATCGAGGAATATAAAGAGGTTTCCGAAAGGTATGAATTCCTTACGGCTCAGAGAGATGATATTGTTAAAGCTGAGGACAATCTCAGAAATATCATCGCAGAACTTGAGAAGGCCATGAAGGAGACCTTTACCGAGAGATTTAAGGATATCATGGAGATGTTCAACAAGGTATTTAAAGAACTCTTCGGTGGTGGTAAGGCAACGCTTTCGCTGGTTGATGAGGACGATATACTTGAATCAGGTATCATCATCAATGCTCAGCCGCCGGGAAAGAAGCTTCAGAACATGATGCAGCTTTCCGGTGGAGAGAAGAGTCTTACGGCTATTGCACTTCTTTTTGCAATTCAGAGTCTTAAGCCATCGCCATTCTGTCTCCTTGATGAGATCGAGGCTGCCCTTGATGACTCAAACGTTAAACGTTTTGCAAAATATCTCGACAGACTTTCAAAGGATACACAGTTTATCGTTATTACTCACAGAAGAGGTACCATGGAATCTGCTGACATATTATATGGTATTACCATGCAGGAAAAGGGTGTATCAACACTTGTTTCCGTAAATCTTATTGAAGATAAGCTTGATGATTAAGCAGGAGGTTAAACAGTAAATGGGATTTTTTCAAAAACTGAAGGAGGGTCTCAGCAAGACCAGAAACAGTATATCAAAAAGCTTCAGCAATCTCTTTAAGGCAAATGAGATAGATGATGATTTTTATGATCAGCTCGAGGAAACTCTTGTAATGGCTGATATGGGCTATGAAACATCAGAGAAAGTTATCGATGATGTTAAAGCCAAGGTTAAGGAGCTTAAGATCAAGGATGCGGCTCAGTGTAAGGAGCTCATCATAAACAGCCTCCGTGACCAGATGGATGTTGATGACAGCGAATATGATTTTGAAGAGAAGAGATCGGTTATATTTGTTATCGGTGTTAATGGTGTTGGTAAGACAACATCTATCGGAAAATTGGCTGCTCAGTACAGGAAGAGAGGCAAGAAGGTTCTTATCGCCGCTGCCGATACCTTCAGAGCCGCTGCCATAGATCAGCTGAAGACCTGGGCAGATCGTGCTGAGGTTGACATTATTGCACAGAGTGAGGGCTCAGACCCTTCAGCTGTTGTTTATGATGCTGTTTCTGCTGCCAAGGCAAGAAATACGGATATTCTTCTTGTAGATACTGCAGGACGTCTTCATAACAAAAAGGGTCTTATGGATGAGCTCGCCAAGATGAGAAGGATCATCGGCAAGGAATATCCTGAAGCCACAGTTGAGACACTTATCGTACTTGATGGTACGACAGGGCAGAACGCTCTCGAGCAGGCAAGACAGTTCTCTACAGTATCTGAGATCGACGGTATCATTATCACAAAACTTGATGGTACAGCCAAGGGTGGTATAGCTATCGCCATTCAGTCAGAACTTTCGGTACCTGTAAAATACATCGGTATCGGAGAGAAGATCGATGATCTCCAGAAATTCAATCCTAGCCAGTTCATAACAGCTCTCTTTGCAGACTTCAGCGTTGAGTCTGAGATGTCCGACGTAGAAAGACTCGTCGAAGCCGACGAAGGCCTGGAGAGGGACGATGACCTGTTCGATATTAATTAGTCATGTAATAAACAGTAATATGTGTGCTGAGTGAGTGTTTCTACTACATATGAGGAGATATATTGCTGTTAAATAATATAGTTTATAATAGTATAGATGTATACTGAGATACAGAAAAATATACCCATGAGGGCGTATTTTATCTACAAACAAATGGGTATATTTTTCTGTATATAAATATGTTTAATATAATAACAGAGGAAGAGTATATGATGGAAAAAATCACCCTCGAGAAGTGCGAGGAAGCATATAATATAGTATCAAAGGTTGCTCGAAATACAGGTCTTATCGAAAGCGAGTATTTCAGCAAAATGACCGGAAATAAGGTTTTCCTCAAACCTGAAAATATGCAGCTTACAGGTGCATACAAAATAAGAGGAGCTTATTATAAAACCAGCCAGCTGTCTGATATCGAAAGAGGCAGAGGACTTATAACAGCATCAGCAGGTAATCACGCTCAGGGTGTTGCTTATGCAGCAAGAGAGTATGGTTGCAAGGCTATAATTGTCATGCCTACATCAACCCCGCTTATTAAAGTCAACAGGACAAAATCGCTCGGAGCAGAGGTAATCCTTAAGGGCGATGTATATGATGAGTCCTGCGAATATGCACTTTCACTTGCTGATGAGGAGGGATACACCTTCATCCATCCTTTTGATGATCTTGAAGTCGCTACAGGACAGAGCACCGTTGCTATGGAAATACTTAAGGATCTTCCTTTTGTTGACATCATCCTTGTACCAATCGGTGGCGGCGGACTTGCAACAGGTGTATCAACTCTTGCCAAGATGCTTAATCCGAATATCAAAGTTATCGGTGTTGAGCCTGCAGGAGCAAGCTGCATGAAGACTTCTCTTGAGAAGGGCGAGGTTACAACCCTTCCGGTTGTTAATACAATCGCTGACGGTACTGCAGTTAAAACTCCGGGAAGCGTTATTTTCCCTTATATCAAGGATAATATTGATGAGATAATAACAGTTGAGGACAGCGAGCTTATCGTTGCCTTCCTTGATATGATTGAAAATCACAAGATGATAGTTGAGAACAGCGGCCTTCTTACGGTTGCAGCATTAAAGCATCTTAAAGCTGAGGATAAGAAGGTTGTCAGCATTCTTTCCGGTGGAAATATGGATGTCATCACACTTTCATCTGTTGTTCAGCACGGACTTTTTGCAAGAAGCAGAATATTTACCGTTTCGGTTCTCCTTCCGGATAAGCCGGGCGAGCTTGTTAAGGTATCAAGCATAATTGCCGAAGAACAGGGAAATATCATTAAGCTTGATCATAATCAGTTTATTTCCCTTAACAGAAATTCAGCTGTTGAGCTTGTTATCACTATGGAAGCTTTCGGACCTGAACATAAGGATAAGATAATGAAGAGGCTGGAAAAGTCAGGCTACAGACCTCTCGAGAAAACACCAAAGGCAATATTTTAATGGATAATAAGATATTTGCTGCCATCGATGTAGGTACTACAACGGTGGCAGTTTCCTTAATTGATGAGGAAAATAGAGTAATAATTAAAGATGGTTTCCTTAATCCTCAGAGCAGGTTTGGCTCGGATGTCATCTCCAGGATAACTCTGTCTGAAAGAGGCGATAATCTGGCAAGCATGCGAAAATGCATACTTGAGGAGATTGAAAAGTCCATCGCCGGTATGATCGAAAAACTTGGTTTGTCCGGCAGTAAAACGGATGATGATAGTGATCCGGATTTATCGGACAGTTATACGGATGATAAAAATGGTACGATCAGTCTGCCTGATACGAATAATAGACGATCAGTTATCAGCAGAGCTGTCATAACGGCCAACACAGCGATGGCGTCGATAATCCTTGACAGAAGCATATCAAGTCTCGGAAAGGCACCTTTTGTCATGCCTTTTAATGAGGAAAATATTATTACTCTGAACAAAATCATACCTTGCCATGTCCTTCCGGGTGCATCTGCCTTTATCGGGGCAGACAGTGCCGCCGGTGCAATGTACGTACACGGTATTGCGGGTGAACCGACTCATAATTCTGTCTGTAGTGTGAAAGAAATATCAGCTTACAGTGATGTAAGTATTAATACTGTTAATTTAGCTGATATTGATAGTGATACCGATAAAAATAATGTTAATACATCTTGTATTGATGATGCTCTTCGTGCGGGAGAGATGCTTATAGATCTTGGTACCAATGGCGAGATGATCCTTAATGACGGAACGAAATATCTTGCCTTATCAGCTGCCTGCGGACCTGCGTTTGAAAACAGTACAAGGGCATCGAAGGTATATGGTAAAACTACGCTTTCTGCAATAGCGTATTTGCTTAAACGTGGAGAGCTTGACAGAAGCCTTATACTAGATGATGATTTTATAAAAAATGGAAGATATATTACCATCGCAGGTACGAAGCTGCATCTTGATGCGAGGATAATAAGAGAGATACAGCTTGCTGTTGCAGCGATATATGCATCGGCAGTATTTCTTATCGAGAGTTCCGAGATAGATATTGATGATATAAAGAAGGTATATATCGCCGGAGGTTTTGGATTTGCCATGTCGCTTGCGGATGCCGAGACGATCGGTATACTTCCCTCTAAGCTTCTGGAAAAGGCTGTTACAGCCGGTAATACATCACTTATTGCTGCAGAGAGACTTGCTGTAACAGGTGATTTTGAGAAATATGATCAATTCAGGAAGAGTATCATAACTCTTCAGCCGGGCGGAAATGAGAGATATGAAGAGCTGTTCCGAGAGAATATGACATTTATGAAGAGATAAAAGATATACAGAATCAGCCTGTGATTTCGGAGTGACAGTATGATCTGATTTGTATGTTGAAATCACAGACATTATTTGTTATTTGATATAGTTAAGTGATAAAAGATTCAGAATGGTGGAATAAAACATGAAATTCATGAATATAGCCAGCGGGAGCAGCGGCAATTCTAGTCTTGTTTGTACCGAAAATACAGCTGTTCTTATTGATGCGGGTCTCAGTATGAAGAAGATCGAGGAAGGGCTAAGGAACGCAGGAATGACCGGCTCTGATCTTGACGCGATCGTCGTTACGCATGAACACAGCGATCATATTAAAGGACTTGGAGTTCTGGCAAGAAAATATGGTATGCCGATATATGCTACGGCGGGTACCATTAAAGGGATAAACGAGGTTACTTCACTCGGGAAAATTGACAGTGGGCTGTATAATGTTATAAGCAGTGATGTCGAATTTAAGGTCGGTGATCTTTCAATAGAACCTCATTCAATCTGGCATGATGCCTATGAACCGGTATGTTATTCGTTTGAGGATGGCAGAAATAAGGTTTCCGTTGCTACAGATCTTGGGAATTATAATGATTATCTGGTGAAATGTCTTGCAGACAGTGATATACTCCTTATTGAGGCCAATCATGATATAAGGATGCTTGAGGTCGGACCTTATTCCTATGCGTTAAAGAGAAGAATACTTGGCGAGAGAGGACATCTCTCGAATGAGGCTTCGGGAAGATTCATCAAGCGACTCCTGAATGACCATATAAAAACGATAATCCTCGGACATCTGAGTAAGGATAATAATCTTCCGGAGCTTGCATACGAGGCTGTAAAATGTGAGATTTCCGATAATCCCTTCACTGAAGATGTGAGGAACTTTGACCTTCATACAGCATTTCGTGACAGGCCGGACAGGTTATATGAAGTATCCTGAGACGAATTTTAATCGCATGAATCGTTTGTATGATATGATTTAGATATTAATAAGTAATAATATCGGGATATTATTTATAGAGATTTGTTTACTATATTTTCATATGATGCTATATTTACAATCATAAAGTAATAATACATATACGGAGGTTTTTTATGAACAGAACAGTAATAACAGTTATAGGTAAGGACACGGTAGGAATCATTGCTAAGGTTTGTACTTAT
This sequence comes from uncultured Lachnospiraceae bacterium, assembly GCA_946544235.1. Classification (GTDB taxonomy): domain Bacteria; phylum Bacillota; class Clostridia; order Lachnospirales; family Lachnospiraceae; genus Eubacterium_Q. The sequence continues at coordinate 46,779 of CAMNMC010000070.1, forward strand.
CTGGCAAGCAATAATATCAATATCTGCGATATCACGCAGACAACAATGCAGGGGTATTTTAATATGATGATGCTTGTTGATACTGCAGGTTCAATAAAATCACACGATGAGCTTGCTTCAGAGCTCGCATCCGTAGGACATGAGATCGGTGTTGAGATCAAGGCTCAGAAGGAAGAAATATTTGATATGATGCACCGCATCTAATTCCAATATAGTTATAAGATGGTATTGATGCAATTAGATATGATCTTATAAAACTGTAAAAGCAGGTGAATGCTTATATAGTGTTTGCCGTCAAAAAATCGGCATTTGATTAAATTGTTAGATAATACGTGGTCTGCAAAACGTATTTGAAATGGAGATAAACATGATAACATTAAATGAAGTTTTGGAAACAAATAATATGGTCAGCAGGATGAACCTGGATGTCAGGACCATCACCATGGGTATCAGTCTGCTTGACTGCGTAGGTAAGGATGTTGAGGAAACCTGCGATAAGATATATAAGAAGATAACAGAGAGCGCAAAGAATCTCGTACATACAGGTGAAGAGATCACAAAGATGTACGGAATTCCCATAGTTCATAAGAGAATATCAGTTACTCCGATAGCTATAGTAGGCGGTTCGGTTTGTAAGACCACTGATGATTTTGTAATGATCGCAAAAACACTCGACAGAGCCGCTGCCGAGGTGGGTGTTAACTTTATCGGCGGATATTCAGCTCTTGTAAGTAAGGGTATGACGCCTGCAGATAAGCTGCTTATCGAGTCAATTCCTAAGGCTCTTGCTGAGACAAATGTAGTCTGCAGCTCTGTAAACTGCGGTTCTACTAAAACAGGTATAAATATGGATGCAGTCAAGCTTATCGGTGAGAAGATAAGGGAAGCTGCTGAACTGACAGCTGATAAGGGTTCCATCGGATGTGCAAAATTTGTTGTATTTTGCAATGCTCCTGACGACAATCCTTTCATGGCAGGTGCTTTCCATGGTGTGACCGAGGCTGACAGGATAATAAATGTCGGCGTTTCAGGCCCTGGAGTTGTTAAGACTGCTCTTGAAGAGGTTAGAGGCGAAAGCTTTGAGGTGCTCTGCGAGACTATAAAGAAGACTGCATTTAAGATAACCAGAGTTGGTCAGCTTGTTGCAAGAGAAGCATCAAAGAGACTCGGAGTTCCTTTCGGTATCGTTGATCTTTCACTTGCTCCTACACCGGCTGTAGGTGACTCAGTTGCAGATATTCTTCATGAGATCGGTGTTGAATATGCCGGTGCTCCGGGAACAACAGCTGCACTTGCACTTCTTAATGATCAGGTTAAGAAGGGCGGTATAATGGCTTCTTCATATGTCGGAGGACTTTCAGGTGCATTTATCCCTGTAAGTGAGGATGCAGGCATGATCGAAGCTGCTGAAAAGGGCGCACTTACGATAGAGAAGCTTGAGGCAATGACCTGCGTTTGTTCGGTTGGTCTCGATATGATAGCAATTCCTGGTGATACCAAGGCAACAACTATTTCCGGTATCATCGCTGATGAGATGGCTATCGGTATGATCAATCAGAAGACAACAGCAGTAAGAGTTATCCCTGTTATCGGAAAGAAGGAGGGCGAGTCTGTTGAGTTTGGCGGACTGCTCGGATATGCACCGATAATGAAGGTTAATCCTTATGACTGTGCGGCTTTCGTAAACAGAGGCGGACGTATACCGGCGCCGGTTCACTCATTTAAGAACTGATTGGATATAAATATTTCATATAAATGATGCAGAGGATATACGCCTCTTCGGTTGTAGCAAGAATACGCCCTCAGAGGCGTATATCCTCATCGCGTAGATGTATTAATTATGATATATATCTTCAAGTGTAGTTGTCGAATACGCCTTCGGAGATATATGTGTTAATGATAACTATAACTAGATAAATAAATGGAAATAAATTATGACTAAATTAGCTCTTTCAGATGAAATATTGATGTCCGTGGAGAAGCCTTCGAGGTATATCGGGCATGAGGTAAATATGGTAGAAAAGGATATCAATTCTGTTGATATCCGTTTTGCTATGTGTTTTCCTGATGTCTATGAGATTGGAATGTCGTATCTGGGAATACAGATTCTTTATGATATGTTCAATCGCAGGGAAGACACCTATTGTGAGAGGGTTTACAGTCCGTGGCCGGATCTGGACAGGATCATGAGGGAGAAAAACATACCTCTTTTTACTCTAGAAACTCAGAGCCCGGTTAAGAATTTTGATTTTCTGGGTATAACACTTCAGTATGAGATGTGTTATACAAATATTCTTCAGGTTATCGAACTTTCGGGCTTTCCTATATTTGCTGCTGAAAGATCGAAGGGTGATCCGATAGTTATCGGAGGCGGTCCTTGTGTATTTAATCCTGAGCCGGTTGCTGATTTCTTCGACATCTTCTATATCGGTGAAGGTGAGGTCAGCTATGATGAATTGTTTTCGTTATATAAAGAATATAAAAACAGCGATATGACGAGAGAGGAATTTCTCAGGAAGGCTTCACAGATCAAGGGAATCTATGTTCCTTCAATGTATGATGTCAGCTATAAGGAGGATGGTACGGTCGAGGCCATTACTCCGAAATACAGTGATGTTCCTGCTAAGATAAAGAAGGTTGTCGTTACTGACTTTAACAGTGTGCCATATCCGATGAAGCCTGTTATTCCATATCTTCGTGCAACTCAGGACAGAGTTGTTCTTGAGGTTATGAGGGGCTGTATCAGAGGCTGCAGATTCTGTCAGGCAGGAATGATCTACAGACCGACCAGGCAGAAGGATGTTGAACTGCTTAAGAAATATGCTGACACCATGCTGAAAAATACAGGTTATGAAGAGGTTTCTCTTGCTTCACTTTCAACAAGTGATTATCTGTCGCTGAAGGAACTTCTCGATTATCTTATGGATGAGATGGATAAGAAGCATATCAATGTTTCGCTTCCGTCACTGCGTATTGACGCTTTTTCACTTGAGGTCATGAAGAAGGTTCAGGATATCAAGAAGGTTTCGCTGACCTTTGCGCCTGAGGCCGGTTCTCAGAGACTGAGAGATGTTATAAATAAAGGTATTACAGAAGAAAATATAATTAATGGTTCCAGAGATGCCTTTAAGGGTGGCTGGAATAAGGTTAAGCTTTACTTCATGCTTGGCCTTCCGACCGAGACAGATGAGGATGCTGAGGGTATAGCGCTTCTTTCCGAGAGAATATCGGAGGAGTATTTTGAAACTGTTCCTAAGGAGGAGAGAGTCGGTTCTCTTCAGATTACGGCATCCGCATCTTACTTCGTTCCGAAGCCTTTTACTCCGTTCCAGTGGGCTCCGATGCTCCCAAGAGATGAATACGTCAGAAGAGCAAGACATGTAAAAGATACATTTAACCAGCAGCTCAATAAGAAGAGACTTAAATTTGCATACCATGATCAGGATATTTCTGTGTTGGAGGCAGTATTTGCCAGAGGAGACAGAAGACTGTCAAAGGTTATTTATGATGCCTACAGAGACGGTGCCATATTTGATGCCTGGACAGAGTTCTTTGATATGGAGAGATACTGCAGGGCTTTTGCCGAGAATGGTATCGATTATAAATTTTACACCGAAAGGGAGAGGGGACTTGATGAAGTCTTCCCTTGGGATCATCTCGATGCAGGTGTTTCGAAGCAGTTCCTTATGAAGGAATGGCAGGCTGCAAAAGAAGGCAGAGTTACTTCGAACTGCCGTGATAAATGCCAGGGCTGTGGCGCTGCAGTATTTGGCAGTGGCGTATGCTTTGGGAAATAAGAATGGTTAATCGAAAATAGAATTAGCCATATTATTAATGTTTGTATTGTCAGTTGTTTATTGATGAATATTTGTTGAGATTTGGACGTGATTTATGAAGACCAGGATAAAATACAGTAAAACAGGTCCGGTAAAGTTTATAAGTCATCTTGATGTGATGAGGTATTTTCAGAAAGCTATAAGACGTGCTGAGCTGGATATAAGCTACAGCACCGGTATGAGCCCTCATCAGATCATTTCTTTTGCTGCGCCGATGCCTCTTATGATGGAATCTGTCGGAGAATATTGTGATGCGGAATTTGAAAGTGTTACAAGCAGTAAGGAAATGGTGGAAGCCTTTAACAGCGTTGCTTCGCCTTTTATAAAAATGCTTGATATAGTTCTCCTTCCGGACGATGCGATCAATTCAATGGCTGCAGTAACTGCTTCGGATTATCAGATAACACTGACCGATAAAGGACGTGAGAAGTTTGGAATATCGGGAGATGATTACAGCTTTTTTGATTCACTAATAGGGAATATTAATTCTTCCGATAAGGTTGAAGTTCTGAAAAAAACCAAGAAGTCGGAAACTGTAACCGATATTAAACCGCTTATTTATGAATTGAATTCATCCAGAAATAAAACAAAAGACAGTGATAAAACTTTGAATAGCGATGTATCTGGCGTGGATAAAGAAGGCATATACATGCTCCTCGCAACCGGAAGTCACGAGAACATAAAGCCTGAAAACGTTCTTACTGCTATCTGTGATAAAGCCGGTAAAGAATACGACCGCTTTGATTACAACATACTGCGACTCGAAACATATTTCGGAAGTCCTTCCGAAGGCTTCAAACCGCTGAGTTCCGCAGGCAACCAATTCTAATAGATTAACCTCGGAATTAGTGTAGAATATGCCCCTTCAGTTGTAGGTGAAATACGCCTTCAGGGGCATATTCTACACCAATTCCTTGAGACTTTTTCAATTATAATGAGGGTTTGCGCTTCAGTGTACCCCTGAAGGCGTATTCTTGCTACAACTGAAGGGGTACACTGAAGCGCAAACCCGGGGATAATTAAGTGCGTTTTCTATTGAAATGAGGAATCAGAAAAAATATGCCCACGAAGGCGTATTTTATCTACAACTGAGTGGGCATATTTTTTCTGATTCCGGAGTAAATTAAGAATGAAAGCAAAGATCGTTATTACAAACGCCGCCTGTGGCCATACAGCATATATTTTTGAGGATGAGGTTCTTTCGGAGGTTCATCCTTTTTCAGATGAAGAGGAAACGGGCAGCATTTATGTTGCAGTGGTTGATAATATAGTTGAAAATCTTAAGGCTGCCTTTCTCAGGATCGAGACAGGAGAAGTATTATATTATTCTCTTGAGGAGAACGAGGGAAGGCATATATTTATTAAACACGGCAATAAGAGCAAGGTCAGAAAGGGTGACTGGCTTCTTGTTCAGATCACTAAAGCTGCTAAGGGAAGTAAAAAAGCTCAGGCTACGGCTGATATTTCTCTTAAAGGAAGATATGCGGTCATTAATCGTTCAGGAAGAGTCGGTGTATCCAAGAGGATAACGGAGGATGAAAAGAGAGAAGATCTAAAAGAGCTTTATGAGAGACTTAAAAATATATATTCATCAGAACTGACTGATGACTTTGGTATCATCTTCAGATCGGCTGCAGTATCGGCTAAGAATGAAGATGATATTGAAGAGGATACCATAAAAACATTACGTAAACTAACCGGGATCATCGAACGCGCAGAAAACAGCTCAGCGGGCTGCTGCATTTATAAGAGTCAGGTTGATATAGCTGCCTACATTATGGACATAAAGGCTAAATCGCTTTATGATAAGATAACGGTTATAACAGATATTGGTGAAGTGTATGAAGATATTTACAGCGCAGGTTTCATAAGTGAAACTGATGCATCTGATGATACAGATAAAGAAGCAGAACTTATTTTCCATGATGAGAAATATCAATCTCCGGGAGCACTTTTTAATATAGACCGTACACTTTCAATAATGTTCGGCAGAAAGATCTATCTTAAATCCGGAGGATATCTGGTGGTTGATCTTACGGAAGCACTGACAGTTATTGATGTTAACACAGGTAAGGATATTAAGGGCAGCAGTTTGCCGGAACATATACTTAAGACCAATAATGAAGCGGCAGAACTGATTGCAAGACTTCTCAGGATCAGAAACCTTTCCGGTATCATCATAATTGATTTTATAAATATGAGAGATGAGTTATCTGAGGAAAAGGTTATTGGTGAACTTAAAAAACATATTTCCAGGGATCACAGAAAGTGCTTTTTCGTTGATATGACCGAGCTTGGTCTGGCCGAACTTACAAGACAGAGGATAGGCACAGGTTATATTCTTGAAAATCTTCTCACAAATATAAATAATAAATGACTTTTATTGCAATTTGTTTTATAATACTTCTATAAAATACCTGGGGTGGGGTAATATGGAATTAGAGAAGGAAAACTATAGGGGTGCTTCATTTGTTTTTATATTTGCCGCGCTTGTTGTTTCTGTCTGTCTCATCATTTTAAAACCCGGTGAGCAGAAGGCAATCAATATCTACGACGGTTTCTCCAGAATACTGATGGTGAGCTTTGCTTTGATAGCAATTGTTCTTGTTGTGCTCAGATACAACAGACTTGTCATCAGCAGTATCGCCTTGTATTTTCTTATCAAGAGTGTGACAGTACTCGCAAGACTTGATAAGATGGTCAATGTATTTAAAAACTCAGTAAAAAGTGGTGTAAAGAAAAATACAAAGTTCAGTATCAAAGCATATGAGATATTCAGTCCTGCATCAGGTTTTATTCTTCTGATATGCACGGTTCTGCTTATAGCGTTTGCTGTGATAGTTATTTTTTCCATGTTCAGAAAACCTGCAGTTCCGCTGATGGTTGTATGTTTCTTCTATATGGTTGCGGAGATTCTTGCTGAGGGCCTTTATATAGTAAATTCCATGAAGGACAAGTCCCTTTATAAGGAATATTGGAAGCAGAATATCATATTTATCATATGGATCGTGTTTGAATGCTTAATGGCCTGCCTGGCGCTTCTCCTTACAAGAGAACCTTTCAGGAAAGAAAGGGCTGCATCGGGCTTTAATCCGGATGAGGATGATCTGAGGCGTGAGATTGAAGAATACGGCGTGATAAGAGATATTCAGAGAAAAGACAGATAATTTTTTTAATGATTTAAGGAGGTACATTTATGAATCAGGGGAAGGATTATAAACAGGGAGCGCTGATGGGAGCTATAGCCGGTATTTTCAGCTTTGGAGTCGGGATTTATCTTGTAATAGATGATTATAAGTATATGACCGGATATCTGAAGTTTTTGAATATTTCCATCATGGCATGTATACTATTGGCTGTTGTTTTTGCTTTTGCTAAACTAAACAAGGCAGCTGTGGGATTCATTTTCGGTATGTTTCTTTTTTCAGCTCTTAATTACCTCAAATACTTCGAAGACTATAATGAAATACTGGAGCATGGTCTCAAAAATGAAATTAAATTGAAGGCGGATTACAGGATATATCTTATCTGTACAGGCATAAATCCGTATGTAATATATTTACTTACGATACTGACATTGATCTATTTCATTCTTCTTTTCACTACACCTAACAGAAAAGGCATGGCTAACAGTGTTACTGTTTTTACGATCATAATGGCAGTTATAACGCTGACGGCACTGGCATGTTATGTTTCAGGTAATGCTGATTACGCTGACAGAATTAAAAACTTCTGGGTTGATGTTATTACACATGCGGTCAAGGCTGTTTCTGACATGCTTATGATCATCGGTATTTCCAAGGCGGCTGCCGTTGATGATGTACGTATGGCAGGATCTGCAAGCTTCGGTCCGCAGGGTGGAATGTATGGCATACCATACAGCAACGCTCCTGTAAATAATGCACCATATCAGATGAGAAGCTTCAATCAGCCTTCAATGAATTATAATCAGCCGCAGAACATGGGCTATGGAAATAACATGGGAAGCTTCAGACCACAGGGCGGTTTTGGTCAGCAGGGCTATGGTCAGATGAATAATAACTTTGGCCAGCAGAATATGGGCGGCTTCGGCGCGCAGGGTGGTTTTGGCCAGCAGAATATGGGCGGTTATATTTCCAACCAGCCACAGAATTCGGGCGGCTATCCTGCACAGCCTCAGAATGGCGGCTATGGTCAGATGAATAGTAATATGAATAGTTTCCAGCCACAGGGCAATTATAATCAGCAGGGCTATGGTCAGATGAATGGTTCCATGAATGAAAACGATGGTTACCAGCATTCTGCTGCATCTAAACCGATGAGTGCCCCTGAAATGTCTTCACAATCTGATGCATCTGAAACATCATCAATACCAGGTGTACCATCCGATGATATAAATGCAAATGCATCACGTGATCTGTCACTCTACGATAAACCTGACAACTTATAATCATCTGAACAACTGCAGCAAAACACAGAAACAGCAATAGACATGCTTGCATGGATATTGCTGTTTCTGTGTTTTGGTATAGATTGCGAAGCAATATATCATCAAACATAAGCCCGAAGGGCGACAGACGACGAAGTCGGCTGGTTTGATGACTGCAGTTGTAATAATAAAGGAAACAGCAATAGACATGCTTGCATGGATATTGCCGTTTCTGTGTTTTGGTATAGATTGCGAAGCAATATATCATCAAACACAAGCCCGAAGGGCGTGAGACGAAGTCGGCTGGTTTGATGACTGCAGTTGTAATAATAAAGGAAACAGCCATAGACATGCTTGCATGTTTATGGCTGTTTCTGTATTTTCCACTTGACATAATTATTCAGTGATGCTATATTATGCAAGTGTGCCGCACAATGAGGCTAGAAGTGTGTCTACAGGGCACCGCCGAAGTTGGCGAGTAATAATGATAGGAGGAAACCATATGTACGCAATTATAGCTACAGGCGGAAAGCAGTACAAGGTATCTGAGGGAGATATCATTAAGGTAGAGAAGCTTAATGCAGAGAAAGATGCAGAAGTAACATTTGATAATGTTATCGTAGTAAGCAAGGACTCTGATATCATCTGCGGAGATGCTGCAAAGAGCGCTACTGTAAAGGCTACAGTACTTGGTGAGGGCAAGGCTAAGAAGGTCGTTGTTTACAAGTATAAGCCGAAGTCAGGATATCACAAGAAGAATGGTCACAGACAGCCATATACACTTGTTAAGATCGATTCGATCAATGCTTAATTCAAAATGATCAAAGCGGTTTTTTACAAAAAAGAAGATTATTTATTCGGGTTTTCGGTGAAGGGACATGCCGGTTACGGAAAAGCAGGTAAGGATATTATTTGCAGTGCGGTAAGTACCCTCGTCATAAATACCATTAATTCAGTCGAAACCTTGACTGATGACAGGTTTGTTGGCGAAAATGCTGAGAGCGGAGACCTTAAATTTAAGGTCGTATCCGAGGTAAGCAGTGAAAGTAAACTGCTGATAAAATCCCTCTATCTTGGTCTTACCAATATAGAAGAGGAATATGGACGAAATTTTGTGAAAGTTTACATCAGGGAGGTGTAAAACGTATGTTAAGAATGGATTTACAGTTCTTTGCTCACAAGAAGGGAGTTGGTTCTACTAAGAACGGACGTGATTCTGAGGCAAAGAGACTTGGCGCCAAGAGAGCAGATGGCCAGTTCGTTAAGGCTGGTAATATACTTTACAGACAGCGCGGTACAAAGATTCATCCGGGACTTAATGTAGGACGTGGCGGAGACGATACACTTTTTGCATTAGTTGATGGTGTTGTAAGATTTGAGAGACTCGGAAGAGACAAGAAGCAGGTTTCAGTACATCCTGCAGAGTAATTTTACGAGATGACTAAAGAAGGGAGCTGTTTTTCAGCTCCCTTTTATTCAACTATCATCGTACAGCTGCGACAGGGCCTGATCTGTTATTATAAGATCACTGCCCGGGATCATATTCGAGGTCGCGAATATTTAGGAGAATAAAAAATGTTTTCAGACAGAGCTAAAATATATATAAGATCAGGCAAGGGAGGAGACGGACATGTTTCCTTCAGAAGAGAGCTTTATGTTCCGAATGGCGGCCCGGACGGCGGTGACGGCGGTGATGGAGGAAGTGTCATTTTTGTTGTGGATAAGGGACTGAATACCCTTGTTGATTACAGAAACTCCAAGAAATACAAGGCTGAGGACGGACAGGAAGGCGGCAAGAGAAACTGCCACGGAGCTAATGGTAAGGATATTATCCTTAAGGTTCCTCAGGGAACGGTTATTAAGGATTTTGAAACCGGTAAGGTAATAGTAGATATGTCGGATAAGACAGAACCTGTAGTTCTTCTTAAAGGTGGCCATGGCGGAAAGGGAAACCAGCATTATGTTACAAGCGTTATGCAGGCTCCGAAATATGCTCAGCCGGGTCAGCCTGCAGTAGAGATGTGCGTGGTTCTTGAACTTAAGATGATCGCAGATGTCGGACTTGTCGGCTTTCCGAGTGTAGGTAAATCAAGTCTTCTGGCCAGGGTTTCCAACGCGCGCCCGAAGATAGCTGAATATCATTTCACTACACTTGTTCCAAATCTTGGAGTTGTGGATCTTGGCAATGGTGCAGGCTTTGTAATGGCAGATATTCCGGGTATTATCGAAGGCGCTTCCGAAGGAAAGGGTCTTGGCCTTAATTTCCTCAGACATATCGAGAGAACCAAGGTTCTTATTCATGTTGTTGATGCTTCGGGAACCTCGGGCAGGGATATCGTTGATGATATTAAGAAGATAAATGAAGAGCTTTCTACATACAGCAGTAATCTTGTTTCAAGACCTACGGTTCTTGCTGCAAACAAGATGGATCTTATTTCACCTGAAGAAAGAGAGATAGCTCTTTCACTTATAACAGATGAATTTCCGGATTATAAGATATTTCCGATATCAGCGGCGACAGGTGAAGGAGTTAAGGAGATGCTCCTTTATGTGGACGGACTTGTCAAGGAAGCACCTGATGAACTGATCGTATTTGAACCTGAAATAGATATAGAAGAAATGTATGACAATCCTGAACTTCCGTTTGAGGTTAAGAAGAGCGAGGATGATGATCATGTCTACATCATTGAAGGACCAAGAATTGAGAAGATGCTCGGATATACCAACCTTGAGGCTGAAAAAGGCTTCCTTTTCTTCCAGAATTTCCTTAAGAAGAACGGAATCCTTACGATGCTTGATAATCTTGGAATAGAGGATGGCGATACTGTAAAGATGTACGGCCATGAATTTGAGTATTATCACGAATAAATACAGATGATTTAAGGAGAAATAAATGACAAGTAAGGAAAGAGCTTATTTAAAAGGCCTGGCAATGACGATGGATCCGATACTCAGTCTCGGTAAGGCAAGTCTTACCCCTGAGTTTGCAGAATCGGTTGCTGAGGCAATTAAGAAGAGAGAGCTTATAAAGATAAATGTGCTTAAGAATTGTATCGATGATCCAAAGGAGATCGCTGCAACTCTGGCTGAGAGAACACGCTCAGAGGTTGTTCAGGTTATTGGTAGAAAGATCGTTCTCTATAAGATGAATAAGGATAAACCGGGAATAGTATTTCCTAAATAGTATAAATCAGATTCATGATCGTTTATGAAAATCTGAATAGACAGACAAAAGGAATTCTTTGATCATTTACGGAGTTAATATGAAAACAGGTATATTAGGCGGATCGTTTAATCCTATACATTGCGGACATATCAAGCTTGCTGAAGCAGCTCTTGCAGAGTACGGCCTTGATAATGTTCTTATAATGCCAAATAATGATACCTATTATAAGAAGGATGCCGAAATCTCTGATGAAGACAGAATCGAGATGATCAGACTTTCCATTGAAGGGATCAGTGGCATGGAGCTTTCCAATATAGAGATAAAACGCGGAGGTACAACCTATACCATTGATACGATCAGAGAATTAAAGGAGTCGGACAGAAGGCTTGGAACCTCTAATGAATACTATTTCATAATAGGCGGCGATTCTCTGGAACATCTCTATTACTGGAGAGAAATTGGTGAATTGTTTAAAGAAATGACCTTCCTCGCGGCAATAAGAGATGATATTAATAAAGACAAGCTGGAAGAGCTGAGGTTCATGTATCTTGAGCATTACCCCGAGGCGAGGATTGAATTTCTTTCTGTTGATGCAGAGAATATATCATCCTCTGACATAAGAAGAAGAGTTTCGGAAGGTGATAGTATTTCCGGACTTGTATCACCGAAGGTCGAAGAGTATATACATGAAAGAAAACTGTATTTTGAATAAGGAGGGCTGAAAGATGGAAAGAAAAGATATGCTTGATAAACTTAAATCAAAGCTTACCGAGAAGAGATTTATTCATTCTATCGGTGTGGAATATACTGCAGCCTGCCTTGCCATGAGATATGGTGCGGATGTTCAGAAAGCCCGCATCGCGGGTCTTCTTCATGATAATGCTAAGTGCCTTCCTATAGAAGACAAACTGAAAAAGTGCGAAAAGTTTGATCTTCCGATAAATGAATGTGAGAGGAAGAATCCGGATCTTCTTCATGGAAAGCTCGGAGCTTATTATGCAAGAGAAAAATACGGTATAAAGGATCAGGAGATACTTGATGCGATCACCTATCATACGACCGGCAGACCGGCCATGACTCTGATGGATAAGATCATTTTTGTGGCAGATTATATAGAACCTAATCGTAAGATAATATTCGAGCTTCCGGAGATAAGAATGGAAGCGTTTACCGATATAGATGAATGCGTTATCCATATATTAAAGAATACTCTTGAATATCTGGATGGAAAAACAGATATAATCGATGAAATGACAGAAAAAACCCATAAATACTATACTGAGTTACGTATACAATCTTAGAACAGGAGAATGAATGACCATATGGAGTTAATAGAAAAGGTTAAATTGATAAATAAGGCTATCGATGACAGGAAAGGATATAATGTTAAGAATCTTGACGTAAGCGGTGTTTCACCTATGTGTGATGCATTTGTTATCGCAAGCGGTTCCAACAAGAACCAGCTGAACGCAATATGTGATGCTGTCGAGGAGATCTGCCGTGACAATGGTATGCCTCTTCGTGAAAGAGAAGGAAGGGCTGAGGGCGGCTGGATACTTCTTGATTACAGTGACATTATCGTACATATTTTTTCAAGTGAGATGCGCAATTTTTATAATCTGGATCATACCTGGAAGGATGCGAAGACACTGTCTTTGTAATGGCTTGTTTTATGCGTATCATCACGGCTGAATTATTATTAATATAATCTTAAATAAATAATAATATAATGATTATTCATTTTATCTGTTCAAAGTGATAATATATTCTTAGCGATACTGCAGATGAGGCCGCAGTTAATATGGAAAGGAGAAAAGTCCTGATATGAAGAAGGGGAAAATCATTGTAATACTGGTTATACTGGCTGTACTTGTTGGAGCCGGTATATTTTTTGTTCAACGGTTTTTAAAGAAAGACAAAGGGGATGACGGGAGGCTTGTTTATGTTGAGTCGGTTGCTTCCATAACCGGCCACGGAACGGGGCTTTCCAACAGATATATGGGTATTGTTGAGGCCCAGGAGACCAAGAAGGTCGAGAAGGATGACAGTAAAAAAATAGCAGAGATATTTGTCAGTGTTGGTGACAGAGTTAATGAGGGCGACCAGCTCTTTTCTTATGATACAGAAGAGATGAAACTTGACCTTCAGGAAATGGAACTCGAGCTTGACAGTATAGAGAACTCGATCGCAAGCGATAAGCAGCGTATCAATGATCTCTATGAGCAGAGAGAAAAAGTTCCGGATGAAGATAAACTCAGTATCACAAGTCAGATAAATAATATTACCGCAGAACTCAAGCAGGAGGAATACGATCTTTCCACAAAAGAGCTAGAGATAGAGAGACAGAAGGAAGCTATCGAGTCTGCTGTTGTATTTTCCCCAATGAGCGGTACCGTAAAGAAGATTAATAAGGACAGTAATCAGAGCGGATACGGCTATGGTGACGGCTCTGACAATTCCTTCATAACAATTATGGCTGATGGCGACTACAGGATCAAGGGAACTGTTTCTGAGAATAATATTTATGAACTTACTTCAGGTATGCCTGTTATCATCCGTTCAAGAGTTGATGAAAATAAGACCTGGAACGGTACGATCAGCAAGATCGATCTCGAACCTCAGCAGCAGGGCGGAGATGAATATTATTACGGCAAAATGGGTGAGAGCACATCAAAATACACCTTCTATGTAAAGATCAATTCATTCGACGGACTTATGCTCGGACAGCATCTCTATATTGAGATGGATTATGGTCAGGGTGAGGTTAAAGAAGGACTTAACATACCTTCATATTATTTCGTGACCGAAAATGGTGAATATTATCTCTGGGTACGTGATGATAATAAGAATATCGAGAAGAGAAAGGTTTCCGTTGGAGAATATGACGAAAATCTTGACGTTTACGAGGTTTTATCAGGAATTACAGACAGTGATTATATTGCTTTCCCTGACGATACTATAAAAGATGGATATAAGACTACCACCAACTATGAGGATATAATGGATCAGATGGATATCCCGGATGGCGGAGATTATGGCGATGATATGTATGATGACAGCATATATGACGACGGTAAGTATGATGAGCAGATGATGCCGGATGATGACATGCAGTATATTCCGACAGGTGATGACGGAAGTTATATGCTTCCGGATGGAAGTATGTCGGACGATGCCGGAAATATGGATGAAATTGCCACTGTCGAGGATAACAGTGATAATATAGACGGTAGCGAAAAACTTCCTGTAGAAGGCTCTGATAATACGGATGGAGGTGAGTAAATGCTCCTTCATTTGGAAAATATCAACAAAAGCTATAATCAGGGCAAGATGGAAGTACCTGTTCTTCATGATATCAATCTTGATATAGAAGAGGGTGAATATGTTGCTGTCATGGGACCTTCAGGTTCCGGCAAATCAACCCTGATGAATATAATAGGCTGTCTCGATAAACCGACAGAAGGCAGTTATATCCTTGATGATGTTGAGGTTGCCGGTATGAAAGACAGGGAACTGTCTGTAGTAAGAAATAAGAGTATCGGTTTTGTATTTCAGAACTTTAATCTTCTTCCGAGACAGACTGCACTTCAGAATGTCGAGCTTCCGCTGCAGTATGCAAAGGTTCCGAGAAAACAACGTAAGAAGAAGTGTAAGGAAGCCCTCGCAAGTGTAGAGCTTTCGGACAGAATGAGTTTTAAACCTACTCAGCTTTCCGGTGGTCAGAAGCAGAGGGTTGCCATAGCCAGAGCTATGGTTAATTCACCTAAGATACTGCTTGCTGACGAGCCTACGGGTGCACTTGATTCCAGATCCGGACTTCAGGTAATGGGACTTTTTGAGAAGCTTCACAGAGAGGGTGTTACCATAATCATGATCACCCACGCCAAAGAGATCGCTGAATACGCAGACAGAATAATCACTATATTTGACGGACGCGTTACAAGTGATGAGATGAACGAGAATAAACGTACGGCTGTTTATGAATCGGAATCTGATGGGGCGGCCGTTTCACAGAGCTTTAATGATGATGAGCCTGATGACGATATTGAGGAGATCATTACCGACAGGCTCAGAAAGATTCAGAGTAATGACGCATCATCCGGTTATGAGGTTGATGGTGATGTTATGATTGATCGCCTTGAAACCATACAGGACGAAGATAATTCAGGCAATTCTGGTGTTGACGGAGATGCTCTGATGGACAGACTTCAGACTATTAAGGATGAGGATGCTGAAGAGAAAGAGGGTGACACAGAATGAAGAAACTGATCATCACTCTGATAGTTCTTGCTGTCGTTGTTGCAGGAACGATCATCGGCGTAAAGATATATAAGGATCACAGAAAGAATACCAATCCGGTAAAATGCATAAACGTTTCATATCTTAATTCCGGTTATCCTGAATATGGCGATATGCTTGACGGAAATATTTCCGAGACAGGAGATCAGAAGGTTTATGTTGATATGTCAAGTGTTATTGCGGAGGTTCATGTTGAACCCGGTCAGCAGGTAAATGTCGGAGACAAGCTTCTTTCTTATGATACCACCAGACAGCAACTTGCCATCGACAGTATGAAGACGCAGTATGAAGTATACAAGACCGATATACTTGTGGCTGAGAGAGAGCTTGAAAAGCTTAAAAACATGACTCCTCTAGAGGATATGACAACTGAGACAACGACAGAACTGACAACTGAGGAGACAACAGAGCTTACAACTGAGGCAACGACGGAAAATACAGGTACACCTACCGATGCCGATAAACCTAACCCGGAGGATGTATTCAGAGAGCATCCTGACTGGGTAATGTATCCTGACGGACACTTTGGTCCGCTTTATCCTGATGAGGATATTGATGATACTGAAGATCCTGATGACGGATTTGATCCTGACGATTATTTTGATCCGGATGAACCTTATGAGCCTATTTATGACAGGGCAACTCTTAAGGAAATGATAGCCGATAAGGAAAAGGAAATAAAGAAGATGAAGAATGATCTTGAAATATATGAGATCAAGATTCAGAAGGAAGAGAAAAAGCTTGATGAAGGAAATGTTTATGCAGCCATTAACGGCGTTGTCAAAACAGTTAATGTAACTGATGAGGCTATCTCGAGTTATCAGCCTGTTATAGTTGTTTCAGCTAATTCCGGTTATAAAACAGAAGTAAGTATAAGTGAATGGCAGCTTGATGAAGTAAATATCGGTGATCCTGTTTCCATATATTCCTATGAAACAGGAATGGCATATACCGGTAAGATTTCTTCGATAGATAAGACTCCGACCGAGGATTATGGTTATTATTATGGCGGTGGGGCGACAGCATCGAGATATCCTATGACTATAGTTATCGATGAGCCATGTGATGACCTTCAGCCGGGTTACTGGGTTCAGATAACTCTTGGTGAAGGCGGCGGTTATGATCCGTTTGGCGGTATGAGTGACAAGCTTTATCTGCCTCTACCTTATGTGCGTGAAGAAAACGGCAATTATTATGTAATGGCTTATGATAATGGTCGTTTAAAGAAAAGATTTGTTAAAACAGGCAAGGTTGTATATGGATATGCTATTGAGATCAAAAGCGGACTGTCCATGGATGACTCTATAGCCTTCCCGTATGGCAAGGATGTAACCGAAGGCAAGAAATGTATCATTACAGAAAACTTTGATGAGATGATGGGATATTAGGAGGAAGGAAATATGATTGAAAATATCAGGCTTTCGTTTCAGGGTATATTCGGACATAAGCTTCGTTCCTTTCTGACTATGCTCGGTATTATTATCGGTATTGCTGCCATTATTGCAATTGTATCGACGATCAAGGGAACGAATGAACAGATTAAAGAGAATCTTGTGGGTTCCGGAAATAATCTTATTGATGTCAAGCTTAATATGAACGGAATTGATATATCGCCTTCGGAAGGTGTTAATCTTGAAGGTATTCCGATCATAGACGGAAATATGTTGAATGAGATGAAAAATCTCGGCAGTGTTAAGGACGTAGCTATTTATCACGAATCAAATTCGTACGAGGCTGTATTTTATAAATCCAATTCGATGGAAGGTGTAACCTTTATCGGATGTGATAATTCATATCTTGATATAAACAGTTACCTTGTAACTGCGGGAAGAAAGTTTATAACAAGTGATTTTAACAATTTCAGAAATGTCTGCATAATTGACAGGACAACTGCACAGAGCCTGTTTGAGGGTGAGGATCCTATAGATAAAACACTTGAGATCAGTGGTGAGCCTTTCATCGTTGTCGGAGTTGTAGATCAGGATGATAAATTCGAACCCGTGATCAATACTATTGAAGAGTGGTATACTTACCACGAAAATGGTGTTGCAGGCAAAATCATGATACCGGATACTTCATGGGCATTTTATTCTTCCTATGACGAGCCATATCAGGTTATAGTCAAGGCCGATTCGACAGAGACCATGTCCAAGGCCGGAAAGAATGTTGAAGAGTATCTGAATGATCTTATACCGAAGAAAAGAAATACCAGCGACGAAAATACAGTAAAGTATAAAAAGGCAAACACCATGGAGAAGGTCAAGGCCCTCCAGGATCTCAGTAATACCACAAATCAGCAGCTTATCTGGATCGCCAGTATATCACTTATCGTTGGTGGTATCGGCGTTATGAATATTATGCTTGTTTCCGTTACTGAGAGGACAAGGGAAATAGGACTTAAAAAGGCTCTTGGCGCAAGAAAACGTGCGGTGCTCGGACAGTTCCTGACAGAGGCATCGGTGCTTACCAGCCTCGGCGGAATACTCGGAGTCGGCGCAGGAATCGGACTTGCCTATTTCATAAGCAATGTGGCTCTGGTTCCGGTTGCAATAAGCGTTCCGGCGATAGTTGTTTCGGTTGTATTTTCAATGCTGATCGGTATAGTATTCGGACTTATTCCTTCAATCAAGGCCGCAAATCTCAGCCCAATCGAAGCCCTGAGGTACGAATAAAATACTCTTGAAGTTAATTTGACATGATGTTATAATATTCAACCGTAATGGTTTTGATTGTCTTTAAATAATAAAAACTTATAGGAGAGTATGATAATGAGTTTATTAAAGGATTGGCGTGACCATGCCTATGGTCTTGATGACAGAACTCCGGAAGGTAAGGAATTCTGGCTTAAATATTTCAATAAGGAAAAGAGTATCTATGAAGAGATTCTTGAGCATCCGGAAGAAATCGTCAGCGGTACAATAAAGGAACTTGCTGAGAAATACGACACAGATATCGAAACAATGACAGGTTTCCTTGATGGTATTGATGACAGCCTTACACTCAGCAATAATCTTGATGAGGTAACCGAGGACTCTGTTGTAAACCTTGGTTATGATAAGGAAAAGCTTTACATGAACATGGTTGGCTGTAATGCTCAGTGGCTTTACGAGCTGCCACAGTGGGATAAGCTTCTTTCTGAGGAGAAGAGAAGTGAGCTGTTCAAGCTTGAGAAATCCTCACATACCGTTATAAAGCCACCTAAGGTTGGAAGAAATGATCCGTGTCCTTGCGGAAGCGGAAAGAAGTATAAGAAATGCTGCGGAGCTAATCTGTAAGAGGTTTCAGAGCTGTACTGGGTATTTGCAGTACAGCTCTTTTTTAGACAAATATGGAGAAAAACTTTAACGAAGATCAACTTACTGCAATTAAATGGAATAAAGGACCTGTACTGGTTCTGGGTACTCCGGGTTCAGGCAAGACTACGGTGATAGTTGAGAGAATTAGGACGCTCATAGAAGATTATGAGGTGAATCCTTCAAGAATACTTGTTATCACCTTTACTCGAGCTGCGGCTGAATCCATGAAGGAGCGTTTTACTGTGCTCCACGGTGATGACAGGCGTGAGGTGAGATTTGGTACATTTCATTCCTTTTTCTTCTGGATACTCAAGACGGCCTATGGTTATGATAACAGCAGTATTTTATCCGAGGAGAACAGAAGAAAGCTGATCAGAGAGATCATCGCTACTATCAGACAGGACTTCGAGGTGAGTGAAGAGGTTATTACCAGTATCATTCATCAGATCGAGCTTGTTGACTGCGATATGATAAATATTGATAATTATTACAGTCAGGATCTTCCGGACAGTATGTTTCGTGATATATATATCCGTTTCAGGAAGGAAAAAGAGAGAAGGGGACTTATTGATTTTGATGATATGATGAGTCTCACCTACAAGCTTCTTAAGGAAAGAGAAGATATACTTGAACGGATAAGATATATGTATCCTTATATAATGATCGACGAATTTCAGGATACAAACCTTCTTCAGTTTGAGATAGTAAAGCTTCTTGCCGCACCGCTTAACAATCTTTTTGTTGTAGGTGATGATGATCAGTCCATCTATGGATTCAGAGGTGCAAGACCTGACATAATGCTTTCCTTCAGGAAGTATTTTAATAATGCAGGAGTGATAACTCTGAAAACGAACTACAGATGTCCGTCTGACGTTACGCTGATTTCGGGAAGGCTTATTAAAAATAATAAAAAGAGATACGACAAGGATCTGAGAAGCGCTTCGGGATCTCCCGGAACAGTACTGATCCAGGAGGTTCGAGATACCAATACGGAGAATCTTCTTATCGTGAAGAGGATAAGAGAGGCTGTTGAAAGCGGTATTTCGCCGGATGAGATAGCGGTGCTTTACAGAACAAACAGAAGTCCTAGAAGGCTTATTTATAAGCTCAGAGAATATAATATTCCTTTTGTGGCAAGAGACAGTGTGCCTGATATCTTCAGTGACCAGATGGTAAGCGTCATCATGGATTACATGGCTTTTGCGGCAGGAGATAACTCCAGAAAAAGATTTCTCTCTTTCATGAATAAGCCCGTAAGGTATATTCCGAGAAACCTTCTTACTGGTGAAAAGATAAATATACATGAGCTGATCAGGGCGACACGCGAAAGAGATTATCTTCAGAGTAATCTTATGCTGCTCAGAAATCAGCTTGAATCGATCAGCCGGCTTACACCTTATGCTGCCGTTAATTACATAAGAAAAATGGTCGGTTATGATGAATTTATTAAAAAATATTCAGAAGAAAGAAATATTGATAAGGACGAGATTTTTGATATAATAGACGAGTTCCAAAGTGTAACTAAAAATTTTGAAACCTTTCCGGAACTGTTTGGCTATGCGGATGATGAGAGAAAGCTTCTTCTTGAAGAGAAAAAGAGAAGTGATCTCGCTGATCGGTCAAAACCTGCAGTTCAGCTTATGACTATGCATAGTGCAAAGGGACTGGAGTTTAATGAGGTTCATGTTATAGACTGTGTTGAGGGAGAGATCCCTCACAGAAGAAGCAGAACGGCAGCTCTTCTCGAGGAAGAACGAAGGATGTTCTATGTTGCCATGACAAGAACAAAGGATAAGCTTTATGTTTATGCTCCTGCAAAGATCTCGGATAAGCCGGTGAGAGTTTCAAGATTTATCAAGGAAGCCGTAAAATAAA
>CAMNMC010000071.1 GCA_946544235.1 uncultured Lachnospiraceae bacterium
TTCAGGTTTATTAGCTGCTGCATAATTCAAAAAAAGAAAAATCGGCTGCGGAACTATCGTTCCGCAACCGTCTTTGTCTACACTCTGAAAGAGCGGATGAATGCTTGCATTCAAATCCGCTCTTTATTTTTATGTTATACGGCGCCTATGGCGATGGTTCTTGGTGTGCGAAGCACATCAAGAACAAAGCATGGCTTGTTATATATGAGTTTATGCCTTCCAGCGTCCGCTTGCGCCGCATGGCAGAACGAGTCCGCTTGCGGTGACTGGCAGTCCGATTTCTGAGCTTTCGACACTGCCACCATGCTTCGGAGTGATTATGGTTGACATAATATAGGTCAGGACTGCTGGGGCGAGTCCTGTGGTGTATGAATTTATAAGGAAGAAGAGCGGATCATCGGAGAGAAGCTGAGCGGTCAGTTCCACGAGCTCGTAGATGCTGTCCTCCATCTTCCATATTTCTCCCTTAGGACCTCTTCCGTAGGAAGGCGGATCCATTATTATTCCGTCATAATGATTGCCTCGGCGTATCTCACGCTCGACGAACTTTTTGCAGTCATCAACGAGCCATCTTATCGGTGCATCAGAGAGGCCTGAGGAGGTGGCATTTTCCTTGGCCCAGTTTACCATACCTTTTGACGCATCGACATGGGTGACTGAAGCACCTGCGGCTGCCGCTGCAAGAGTTGCTCCGCCAGTATATGCAAAGAGATTCAAAATCTTGACCTTACGACCTTCGGAGGCGTTACCTGAGCCGGTCTGGCTGCCGGAAGCATGAGTATCTGCGGCTTTGTCAGATGACAGTCTGTTACGAATCAGCGAATAAGTCCAGTCCCAGTTCACAGCCTGCTCCGGGAAGAGACCGGTGTGCTTGAATGAGAAAGGTTTCAGATGGAAGGTGAGCCTGTCACTTCCTCTTCTTTCCGAAGAATAGGCTTCGATATCAGGAAGATCGTAACTTACGGTCCATTCCTCCGGAAGATCGAAGAATTCCCAGCTTCCACCGCCCTTATCGCTTCTATGGTAGTGTGCGTTAAGCTTCCTCCATTCCTTTATACGTTTCGGGGTCTTCCACAGAACCTGAGGGTCAGGCCTGAGAAGAGTATATTTTGCCCAGCGTTCGAGTTTTTCGCCCTCTGAGCAGTCAAGTATTTCGTAGTCTTTCCAATTTTCAGCTATCCACATGGCAGGATCCTTTCTGTATCTTTTTATAAATCTATATATTTATGGTTTTCTGATTAGTATATAAAGCATTGTATTTTCATTCCTGAATGATTCTGTATATATAAAGCCGGATCAACGCTTGGCATTCGGATTGATATGATTTCTATGTGTTATCGGATCGAATTGTTCGGACAGTAATTGTCTGATCCTCGTAATCTATATTATTGTACGGTCATCTGATTTTCGGACCATTTATTTGGGTACAGTCATGTTATTTTAATCCGGTATTTACTCATCGTTTGAGAAGAGCAGATCATAAATAAGATTAAAATCCGTAAAATACGTCATGCTGGCAACACGGTTTGACTTATTATTGACCGTCAGAACGAGACAGTCATTTCTCTCTTCGTTATAGTAAATATATGAATCCGAATGATATCCGATAATGTTCTGGTTGATCTTTATAGTATCCTCGTATTTATAAGACGTCTTACGTGCGGCGGTTATTTCAGCCTGGTTGATCGATACCCCGAAGAATTTATAACCTCTGTAGGAGGTGTTGATACCGACCTGATGATTATTTATATATATGATATTCAGCTTTCCGTCGGAATTGACCCGGACATTATCTCCGAGATATACCGGAAGAGTTGAAGCGTTGGCTTCGTCGAAGCTGTATATCGAATTGGTCTCCAACGAAATCTTGTAGGACGGAAGTCGGAGCAGATCGGTTATATCCTTGCCACCGGAATCTATCACATAGGCGATGCCCTGATTGATGATAAATACGATCGCCACCGCTACGGCCAGTCCTGCCAGTTTTGAGATAAGAGACATGAGCTTAAATATAGTCTTACCGGCACCGCTGTTTCTGCGAAGCTCAGGAAGAGGTACATTCTTCGAATCCGGAAGTGTTACGTTGTGTCCCTTGATCATGCTCTTGATCAGCTGGAAGATCCGTCTGACCTTCCTGGTGAAATAGCCCTGAATAACAAGGATGATTATAATTCCCGAGGAAATGGTTATCGTTGCCAGAGGGTTGATCTCGACCACATTGAGCTGCTGTATGATCTCGTAAAGAAGGCAGATAAGTATAAGGTATTTTATTATACTTAGTACAACAAAAGCAAGTCTTGTGTATTTTGAGTCGTGAAGATCTCTGTAGCTGACTTCCTCCATGGTCTGACCGGTGATGATCTTGGTAACGATCATAGTCAGCATGTCTCGGATAATGACAAATACAAACATGCCAATCAGAGCCTTGAGCAGGTAACTGCCGACAGACCCTTTGTTGTAATGTATCCAGTTTTTGATCTCGTCCATTGCGAGGGCGAATACACCGGCGATGAATTTAAACATATTTTTGCTCCCGGAACAGTGGTCAGATGAATCAAAAAACGATACCTCCGCGAGGTGCTCATATTATATTTATGATACCATATTTAAGGGTGGTATGATATAATCAATTTTATAGAAATTAGTGGCATAAATGCTTTATTATCCGTGAAAACCGGTCTGAATATAGAAATTGAGGTTAATGATGAAAGGTATCATAGATCTGTATAACAAAATACATGATATACCGCTTCTTTATGCGGTTGCTGTTGCTGTGCTGTTGCCGATTATGGTAATAGTGGTAGGGTTTGCAATACAGATGATCGGAGAAGCGATCGCGACTCTTCTCGGAATAGTTGCAGATCCGTGGCTGGCGTACGGTCTTATCAACTATTTGACAATTCCCGGAGTAGTGCTTCATGAGCTGTCTCATGCCTTCTTTGCATATGTTACGGGCGCAAAGGTTATAGAGGTGGCTCCTTTCAAGAAGGATGAGAACTCGCTTGGGCATGTGTATTTCAGAAATAAAGGAAATAAACTTCTGGTGTCCCTGCAGAATATTTTCATCTCAAGCGCGCCTATGCTTATTGGCGGCATCATTGTCTACGGCTGCTACTGTGCATTGTTCGTGCTTCCGGCAAGCCTTCTCTGGTTGAAGATCATTGTGGCTTATATCGGTATATCGATGTTCTTCCATATGACCATGAGTCTGGCGGATATAAAGGTTTTCGTCAGGGGAATACCGCTTTTTATGTGTATATTGTTTATTCTTACGGTGATACTCAGACTTACGAATGTTATATGAAAGGATAATAAGCTGCTAAATGGAAGACAGAATGTCATTTTATGTTTTGAATAATATCAGGAAAAAGCATAATCTCTTCACGGCGTTTGGGATTATCTGCATACTTTTTGCAGTCTTTTCGGTTTTTCTCTCAGCCATTCAGGGTATTTTTGCCTTGTTTGGAATCATTTCGATGGTTATCGGAATAGTGCTTCTGGTTAAAAGAGGCAAGGTTAAGAAGGAGTTTAATGCGATATACAAGAATGAGGTCGTAAAAGCTGTTCTGGATCGTCATTTTGAGGATGTTTATTATAACTATGAGCATGGCTTTGACAGGAATTATGTGATGAATATGGCCCTTATCGCAAGCGGTAACCGTTACCGCACCGAAGACTATTTGAGGGCAAAATACAGGGGAGTCAATTTTGAACAGGCGGATGTCGTTATTGAAAATGAAACAACGGATTCAGACGGTAATTCAACCACAACGACTTATTTCAGGGGAAGGATCATAGTTATCGATTTCCCAAAGCAGACTGAATTTGTCAGGACTACCTCGAAGAAGTTCGGATATACGCGTCACCTGAGGAAGGGTGAGTATCCTTATGTGGAGATGGAGAATGTTGTATTTAACAAGAATTTCTATACCTATGCACGGGACAGTGTTGAGGCCTTCTACATCCTGACACCTCAGATGATGGAGAAGCTGATGGAGATAGTCGGAACCTATGGTAATGTCGGCGTGTCATGCTTTGGCGGCAAGATGAATATCGCGATAAATACTAAACGTGATGCATTTGATGCCAAAATGACGAGAAGTCTGCAGTATGACAGAGAAATGAATGATCTCGATCAGGATGCTGCATTGATAGAAAACCTGATCGAGATCATTTATAGTACACAGAAGGCTGTTCTATAAGAACAAAGCCTTATTCAAATGGTCTTGCGACACCATATATTATGTTGTGAACGTCTGTATTAAACAGACCGAGATAGTCAACTACCCATGGACGAACAGCTTCAATGACCTGACCATTGCCAAGGTAAATAGCTATGTGATTAATAATATCCCATTCTTCACTCTTATAGAAGATAAGGTCTCCGCGGTGAAGCTTAGTCATGTCTATATTTTCTTCGGTAGCGTATTTGGAGCCGTCCTTCGTGACATTGATATGCTTCATCTTGACATCGTTCCAAAGTGTTCTTGAATCATATTCATTCTCCGGGAGAGCGTGGTGAGCCGGTGTTGCAGGATAAGGATCAAAGCCGGCTGCATAGAGGCATTGCATAACAAGACCGCTGCAGTCTGCCTTTTCGCCCGGCTTTTCTGATTTGCATATTTCATAGCCGGTTACGGCGTTCAGATAGTCATAAGAGCGCTTTATCATAGCTTCGATACGCTCCTTGGAGTTATTCAGATTGCCGGCATACATCGGACTGACATAATATCCGTTAAGCTTTGTGAGTGTCTGAGGTTCGCTGGTCACTTTGGAAAGCTTACTTCCCTTTACGATATATGTTTTGTTATCCTTTATATAATAGCCGTTATCTTTGAAGGTGACATTGCCATTTCTGCAATACCAGGTTCCATTCTGGTTCTTCTCAAATCCATTATAGCTGAAGTTGACCTTGCCATTATGGCAGTACCACCATCCGTACTTGTTTTTTGCAACTCCGTTGTAGGTAAAATCAACCTTGCCACCTTTGCATTTCCACCATCCGTTTTCATTCTTGACGATTCCGTTGTGATTGAAATTAACCTTGCCGTCCTCAATGCACCACCAGCCATTCCGGTTCCTGGCGATGGTGTTTATAAATTGAACCTTGCCGCCTTTGACATACCACCAGGCAGTTTCGCCATTGACGGTCCCTTTGATCACATCATTTTTATTGAAATCGACCTTGCCACCATTGCAGTACCACCATCCATTTTCGTTTTTTGCAAAACCGGTAAAATTGAAATTAACACGTCCTTTTTGGATGGCCCACCATCCATTTTTATTCTTTACAACAGTATTTACGAACTGAACCTTTCCACTGCTTATATACCACCAGCCGGTCTGGCCGTTCACGGTTCCTTTGACTATATCCTTTCTGTTTGGATTTTTCTTTCCATTCTCGTAGTATAACCACTCGCCGTTCTTTTTAACAAATCCTGTTAATGTACTTTTTTCAGATGATTCTGACTGGTTCGCGGAAACATAGTTTCTGACGACAGGATTAATTACAGGATTAGTATTCTTATTTGATCCCGATAATGCATTGGATGTAACGAATGACAACGAAATTACTACAAGGGGTATTACTCTGTTTCTCAAATTCATCATCTCCATTCATTTGCTGGTAAAATATAGAATTGATGTTCTGCTTTCGGACATCAAATTTAATGGTATTGTATCATAAAACTTTGCTCTTGTGTACTGACTTACGCTTTTAATAAATATTAATAAGTTGTTTTAGGGAATCGCGAAATATGGTACAATTAAAATGTGGTAATGGTCTGCAATCCGAGCATCAGCGAGGATAAAAGCATTTGGTGGAGATAAGACATGATTACAATTGAAGAACCGATAGAGAAGGTTATTCTTGTCGGAACAGATACATATGAAGCGCTTGAAGAGCTGGAGGAGCTTGTCGAAACAGCCGGCGCAGAAACAGCAGCCATGATGGTGCAGAAGATAGACAGTCCGAGTGTTTCAACCTATCTCGGAAGCGGAAAGCTGGAGGAACTGGCGACACTTATTGATACAACAGGGGCTACCGGAGTTGTCTGCGATGACGAACTGACACCGGCACAGATGTCGAACCTTGAAAGAATACTGAAGACCAAGGTTATGGACAGGACTATGGTCATACTGGATATATTTGCCCAGCACGCAATTACTTCCGAAGGAAAGATTCAGGTTGAACTGGCTCAGCTTCAATACAGACTGACGAGGCTTACCGGAAAGGGACAGGCCATGTCGAGACTGGGAGGCGGTATCGGTACACGTGGACCGGGCGAGAAGAAGCTTGAGCAGGACAGACGTGTCATCAGAAACAGAGTTGCTCAGCTTAAACGTGAGCTTAGTGAGGTTGTGAATCACAGAGAGCTTACGAGAAAGAGGCGAGAGGTGAACAGCGTACCTGTATTTGCCATTGTAGGTTATACAAATGTCGGCAAATCGACACTGCTGAACAGGCTGACAGGCTCGCTTGTGCTGGCAGAAAATAAGCTTTTTGCAACCCTTGATACCACTACGAGAAGCCTCGAACTGGGGAACAGCGAGAAGGTGCTTCTGACGGATACGGTCGGCTTTATCAGAAAGCTTCCGCATAATCTGGTTGACGCCTTTAAGAGTACTCTCGAGGAGGCAAGATATGCGGATCATATAATACATGTTGTTGATGCATCGTCACCGACCTGCGAAGAGGATATGAAGGTGGTTTATGAAACACTTGATATGCTCGGTATTGAGGGGAAGAAGATCCTGACTGTATTTAACAAGATTGACAAGCTGGAGCATGCGGAGGAGACGATACTTCGTGATCCGAGGGCATATAAGAAGGTGAGGATATCAGCGAAGAACGGGCAGGGCATCGATGAACTTCTGAAAGCAATGTCAGAGATGATCAGAGAGGACTGCGTGCATGTCGAAAAGATTTTCGGATACAGCGAAATGGCCGTGATCTCCCAGGTTCGACAGTATGGGCATATCTTTAGGGAAGAATATAAGGATGACGGAATATATATAGAGGCGGACGTGCCTCAGGCGGTTTATAAAAAATATTTTTGAAATCGTATAATTGAATAAGGAGGGGTGTTATGAAAAAGAAACTGTATGTTTTTATGATGATGCTGGGGTTTATCATTGTAATGCTGGGCGTAAAAGGAGAAGGCGGCGGAAAGAGTGTTTCATATGCTGCTCAGGATACCAGGACGGGCGTGTATCAGGCAAAATACACCGCTAACGGCAAGACCACGACTGAGTGGTGTTATCTGAAGAATGGCGCCGTTCAGTATAATTATAATGGTTTTCAGAGTAATTCAAACGGCTGGTGGTATATTGAGAAGGGTAAGGTTACCTTCAAGAAGACTGATGTCATTCAGGGGACCGTTAAGGGACAGAACGGCTGGTGGTATGTAAAGGACAGTAAGGTTCAGTTTGTAAACTCCGTTGAGCAGAACAGTAACGGCTGGTGGGTTATCCGAAATGGAAAGGTCGATTTTAATTATACCGGCTTTGCAGACAATTCAAACGGCTGGTGGTATATCGAGAAGGGGAAAGTCACCTTCAAGAAGACTGATATCATTCAGGGAACAGTAAAAGGACAGAATGGCTGGTGGTTTGTGAAGGGCAGCAGAGTAAAGTTTGTAAACTCTGTAGAGCAGAACAGCAACGGCTGGTGGGCTATCCGAAACGGAAAGGTAGATTTTAACTATACCGGATTTGCAGACAATTCAAATGGCTGGTGGTATGCTGAGAAGGGTAAAATAACTTTCAAGAAGACTGATGTCATTCAGGGAACCGTAAAGGGACAGAGTGGCTGGTGGTACGTAAAGGGCAGCAAGGTGCAGTTTGTTGATTCTGTAGAAAAGAACAGCAATGGCTGGTGGTTTGTCAAGAAGGGAATGGTAGACTTTAGTTTTACCGGTATCGCGAAGAACAGCAGTGGCTGGTGGTATTGTAAGAAGGGTAAGGTTGTATTTGATTATACCGGAGACGTTAAGTGTGATAAGGGCGGAACGGTCACTGTTAAAGGCGGAAAGGTTACGGGAAATGACGGCCAGGGCAATATAGCTACGCTTATGTCATCGTCAAAATATATCAGTGGAAAAGAATTCTCAGGATATACCTATGAGATCACACCTATGGTTTATCCTTTCAATGATTATTTCTTTATCAAGACCGATAACCCGGATCCGGATTCATTCTATTTTGTTGATAAGAGTACAAAATACTCTGACGAAGAGGGAAGTATAGCGGCTGCAACAGAAAGATTTGCAGACGTGAAATATGAGGATGCTGAAACCGGAAGAGTTAAGGGCGGATATATTGCACGTGGTTCATACACCGATGGAGGAACTCTTTATATTGCTGAGAGAAAGGTGGTTCGTGAGATAGGATGCTATAACCTTTCGACAGGTGAATGGGAAAATGAAAAGGAATACGAAACAAAGGTTACGAACAAAACTGTCAAGGTTAAAGCTGTAAAGGACAGTGTTGATTACATAATCGATACCTATACAAAGGATAAGAGTGGTTTCTTCAATAAGATGGATGCTGCACAGGCAGGGCTGTATTCAATATGCCTATATAGTGGGGCTTATGTTCTGGGCGAACTTCATAAGAGTGAAGAAGTGCCGTATTATGGTATTTCAACTTCGCCTCACAATGATCAGAATTTTTATATTCAGGAACCATATTACAGATCTGACAGTAGATATATGCTTATGAGTTCACTTTATCCATATAGACTGGATTCAATAGGCTTTCCGTCAATGATGGTAAGCGTTGCTCAAAGAATGCAGCCATCGGCAACCTATAAGTGGGATGAATACTATCATTATGATGTAAGTATCACGTATAAAGGTAAGACTCAGACCTATGGCGGAGCCGGGCACGGAGGCGGACAGGGTATAAATGAGGATCAGATTATTTATCGTTTTTTATTTGATAAATCAAAGAATGATGCTTCAACAAAAACGGATCTGGATACTGTAAGACAGAGGCTGTGCGAATATGGTGCCCTTGATGTTGATGAAGATGAAGGTAAGACAATGACACCGCTTAAATGGTCAGATGTGAAGAAACAAGTAGGTGAAGGAAGCTATGCCAGGGTCGTACTTATGGACTCTATGTTTTTTGGAGCATCAGGAACAGGGTATACATATTTGTATGATAATGGAAGCGGTTATGATGGAAGTGATGGATTTGTAAGTATAGGATGTATGAGTAATGTATGGTTCGATGGAAGGTACTTTAATGTCAGGGAGTATTATTATCCGGGTGCTACATTTGAGGATACTGTAGAAAATGTTCAACCGGGACTTGTATTTAAGGATTACACTTTGAAACTTCCAAACGATGGAAAAGAATACTATACGTATATGGGTTCTTATGAATACGAAGGCCAGACATATTACTATGGCCTGACTCCTGTTTCAGAAAGCGGATATAACGCAAAAACCGGAAAGTGGAAGGGATACACAACCTTTACTTATGATGAAAGCAGTAAGTCGTGGAGAAATTACGAGCTTGAGAATATTATTTATTACGATAAAAACAATAATCCTGTTAAGCTGACCAATTCAAAATATCTTGATGGCTGCACCATAACAATGGATGAAGCCAAGGCTATGAAGCTTGACAAGAATACGAATAAGGATCCATCGTCGTTCCTTATCTATGACAGGGTTACAAAGCCGGGAACTAAGGGAAGCAACTAATAAACTGTTTGATAAAAAAGGAGAAGACTAAGGATGGCAAGAAAAAAGGTTGGAGAATTGATAAAAGAAGCAAGAACTGCGGCGGGAATGACACAGGAGCAGCTTGCAAGGAAGATTAAGGGCGTTTCTGCGCAGGATATTTCAAAGGCTGAGAGAGGTGAAATGAACCTTACTCAGGCACAGCTGAAGGAGGTCGCTAAGGCAACAGGAGTTACTCAGAAATCACTTCTTGACGCGGCCTCAGGAAGTTCGGCGAGTTCATCAGGAAAGAAGCCGACAAGCAGTACATCCGGAAAGAAGCCTGCATCTTCAGGTAAGAAACCGGCTGCAAATACCAGACCTGCAGCGGCAACTTCAAGCATGAAGGTTACCTCAACGGAGAAGAGACTGGTCGAGCTTTACAGAAAGGCTGATTCCGATACCAAGAAGGCAGCGGTTGCTATCCTGAGAGGAAAGAAGCAGGATACTGCAGGTGTTCTCAGCTCCATACTTCTGGATCCGAGCTTCATGGACAGCGTAACCGGCTTCTTCGGACGCGAGATGCCGGAGGACTGATGCAAAAAAGTAAATGATCTCGACAGTACTGTCGGCTATCGGAGAAGCAGATTATGATGAAAACACCTGAACTTACAACGTTGTGCTACATCGAGCAGGATAATAAATATTTGATGCTGCACAGAGTTAAAAAACAGAATGATATTAATAAGGACAAATATATCGGCGTCGGCGGGCATTTTGAATATGGTGAGAGTCCGGATGAATGCTTACTGCGTGAGGTTAAGGAGGAGACCGGGCTCCGGCTTCTTTCCTACAAGCCTCGCGGTATCGTAACCTTTATTTACGGTGATCCAAAGAAACCTTCGGAGAGAGTTGTTGAATACATGCATCTTTATACGGCGGATAGATTTGAACTCGCTTATAAAGATGACAATGAAGGTGTCCGGCCGGATAATGATGGCGAGCTGCCGGATGGCTTCGAAAGAAAACCGGAGAATATTGACATAAATAAACTTCTTGACTGCGACGAAGGAGAACTCATCTGGATCGACAAGGATAAGGTGTATGAGCTTCCTGTATGGGAGGGCGACAAGATATTTTTCAGACTCCTTGAGGAGAGGGAGGATTATTTCTCGCTGAAGCTTGTATATGACGAGAGCGGTAAGCTCCTGGAGTCGGTGATAGTTTAGATGGTATTTCATGATGTGAGTGGCCGGGGGATGTTATGGAACCGGGCTACTGGCAGACAGACAGGATGGAATATGAGTACAGTTACGCTTCTCAAATATACAAATACAAATACATATCTGATAGAGGGAAGCAGCGGTGCGATACTCTTTGATACCGGTTGGGCAGGAACCTTTAATGAGTTCTGCAAGGCGCTTGGTGCAGCCGGAAAAAGACTGCAGGTTATTACTTATATCTTAATATCGCATTTTCATCCGGATCATATGGGGATCGTGCAGGAGATAGCTGATCACGGGGCGACAATTGTTGTTCCCGAGATTCAAAAACCCTATCTGCATACGGCGGATGATATATTTGCTAAGGATAAGAGGATACGCTTTAAACCAATCGAGGATGATAAGGTTAAGGTGATAAGTCTGACCGAGAGCAGAGCTTTTCTTAAGATGATTGGGCTGGAGGGGGAAATCCTTTACACGCCGGGGCATAGTGATGACAGTATATCTCTGTGGCTGGATGAAGGGTTACTCTTTGTTGGCGATCTGAATCCGCTGTACGAGCTGGAAATGCATAAGGGTACCATGATTGGAGAAAGCTGGGAGAAACTACTGAGGTTCGGACCGAAGAAGGTGTATTACGGTCATGCTAAGCCGGCGGAGCTTTCAGACGGTAGTTTGCAAGCAAATCCCGAGATGAATAAAGCTGGCAGTTCTTTATCTGAAACGAGCTCAGAAAAGAATGGGGGCTCATTATCAGAACCGGGCTCAGCAAGGGATGGGGGCTCATTATCAGAACCGGACTCGGATATCAGTAGTGGTTTAGCTTTAGGAGAAACTGCGAGTATTGATAAGGAAGGTACTGCAGATCGTGACATGTATTTGCTGGTATCACGTATCATGAAATATATCGACAGGGGTTATTCGCTTGAAAAGATTGAGCGAAAGACCGGCGCAAGCAGTGAGTTTATTGAGGACGTCAG
Source organism: uncultured Lachnospiraceae bacterium (assembly GCA_946544235.1). Classification (GTDB taxonomy): domain Bacteria; phylum Bacillota; class Clostridia; order Lachnospirales; family Lachnospiraceae; genus Eubacterium_Q. The sequence goes on from CAMNMC010000071.1 coordinate 11,875, forward strand.
CAGGATGTATCTGACACACCAGAATGTGGGGGTTCAGGGTATTCTCGACAGGATTGAGATAAAGAATAAATAAGTGACTAGATGGAACAGCCGTAATGGCTATAATAATATAACGGATAACATAGGAGGAATAATAAAATGGTTAAGCACGTTATACTTTGGCAGTTGAAGGATGAACTGACAGAAGAGAGAAAGACAGCGGTTAAGGAAGATATCAAAGCAGGGCTCGAGGGACTTGCAGGGAAGATTCCGGGACTTGTTGATATTCACGTATATACAGATGGACTTGCTTCATCAAATGCGGATCTGATGCTTGATTCGTCGTTTGAAGATGAGGAGTCACTTAAGGGCTACGCGGTTCATCCTGCACATGTTGCGGTTGCTGATGGTGTGGTAAGACCGAACGCAAAGCTTAGAGTATGTATGGATTATGAGGCATAAAAGTGAGTATATTAATCAAAGATACAACAAAAGAAGAACGTGAGAGGATAGTTGCTGAATCAATCGGAAATATCAGCGGCTCCTGTGACGGATGCATGTCAGGACTTGCTGAGATGTATCAGGACTATATTGATGGTAAAAAGGAGATAAGGGACATCAATATGGAATTCAGAGCACATTACGAATCCGGCGTCGACGGACCAGAGAAGACAGACTGCGGGTACAAAAACTGAATAGTAATGAATCTGAATGTATTTGTAACCATTGTCAGGGTACAGGAATCACAAAAGGAACCTGCCCGAGATGCTGGGGACATACCGGACAGATGAATTGCAATGGCTGTGACGGCACGGAAAGAGCTGTATGTTATGGCTGCATGGATACTGATGGAAAGGTGATGTGTTATCATTGCAATGGAACCGGTAAGGTTGAGAAGCAATAATATGATATAAGGCAAGCATGGTGGATGCACGATGACAGACCGAAATGAATGGCTTGAAAGCCGTGATGAGTTAGTAAATACAATAAAAGAGCTCGGGTTTCCTGAGGAGCTTGGTCTTGAGATAGCCAGGCAGCTCGGAAGCCCGAAAGCTATGAGCAGGATGCAGGCGTATTTGTACTATACTAAGCCTGATAATGTGGAGATGATCGTTGATGAGATGCTCGCAATACGTACAGACATTGAGGCCTGGCGGACAAGGAAGGAAAGTCAGGAGGCAAATGCGGCTTATAATGAGGTGCTGTATTACGGGCTGGGGACTGATGAGGAAGATGAATGATATCGTGATCATCTTGTTATCGGATGTTCTGATTGTCAGCGGGTATTTCACAGTAAATGATAATGAATCGGAAACTTAGCGTTACGTTTACAGAGTGTTTAGAAGAGTTTATTAGTGATGGGGGTGAATATGGATATTGATTATTTAGAGATTATAGATGTAAATGAAAAAAAGCAGATTACGAGGGAAATACTCGAGGCACTTCCTGAATGGTTTGAGGTGCCGGAGAGCCGCGAAGCGTATATACGTGGCAGTGTTGATCAGCCGTTCTTTGCTGCGTATGATTCGGATAAGCCGGTTGGCTTTATTTATTTGAAGGAGACCGGAAAGGATACGGTTGAACTGTGCGTGATGGGTGTCCTGAAGGATTATCATCGTTATGGTATCGGCAGGGTTCTCTTTGAGAAGGCGAAGCATATGGCTGAGCGCAGCGGCTACTCCTTCCTGCAGGTTAAAACAGTTAAGATGGGTATGTACGAGGATTATGACGAGACCAATAAATTCTATCTGGCGCTGGGCTTTAAGGAGTTCGAGGTGATCCCGACCTTCTGGGATGAGGCAAATCCGTGCCAGATATACGTGATGGCATTACGGAAATAAATCAGACTGTGACCAGGACAGGCTGTTGTTATAATAAATAGCGGTAGTCGGGACAACTGCAGAGGTTTAGTGAGAATGCAATCAATCCTGTCAGGTGGACGTGATGATATTATGAGAGTTGCAGGTAAGAGGTATATATAAAATGAAAATAGGAATAATAGGTTACGGAAGCATGGGCAAGATGCTTCTGTGGAAATTCTCTGAGAAGAAAAATATTTCAAAGGATGATCTGTATGCGGCCAACAGAACTGTTTCGAAGATTGACGAGGCAGCGGGAATAGCGACTGTCTGTAACAGTAATAAAGAGCTGGCGGCTGAGGTGGATATAGTATTTATCTGTGTTCGTCCTGCAGATATAAGAACAGTACTCGAAGAAATCAAGGGCGATGTGAAGGACAGCACTCTGATAGTATCACTTAACGGAAATATTCAGTTTTCGCTTATGGAAAGCATAGTTGATCATAAGATGGCGAAGGTTATACCGAGTGTGACAGCCGAGATCGATCAGTCACAGACTCTTGTATGCTTCAACAGTAAGGCTGGTGAAGCAGATAAAGAGACTCTTAGAGAGCTTCTCTTGTGTATCGGAACGGTAAGAGAACTTCCGGAGAATAATATGGGAATGGGCTCGGAACTCGTAAGCTGTATGCCGGGCTTTATTGCGTCCATATTCGATGTGATCTGCCAGGCGGCAGGGAAGCATGTTGACTTTCCGCCGGAAATGATCGTAGAGATGATACTTAACACAATGAAAGCAACGGGCAATCTGATGCTTGAAAAGAGTATGTCATTTGAAGATGTTGTGACCAGAGTTGCTACAAAGGGCGGCATAACACAGGAGGGAACAAAGGTTATCTATGAAATGTTTCCGGAGGCTGCGGACAAGCTGTTTGAGAAGACACTAGAGAAGAGAAGGATAGTGGCCGAGCAGGCAAACAGTAGTTGGAAATAGATCAGACAACTGCCGGTTGATGATTGTGTTGTAGAGGAAATAAGAGTGTTTTTATATCATTATTATGATAAAAGATCCGGACCGTTTCGGAGCGTTACGGCGGTTCCTCTTGCTGAGGGGATTGATGTGCTGAGGCGTATTTTACTGGAACGTCCGGATTCGATGTGCGCAAAGAGAAATCCTGACTATATTGAAAAAAGGCTCAGGTGCGAAGCTCTGCTTCGGGAGGAATTTCTTAAAAAGGGTGGGAT
>CAMNMC010000072.1 GCA_946544235.1 uncultured Lachnospiraceae bacterium
AAGTGAAGTTGTCTTAGCCAGGCTGTAGAGGTAACCTTCGATAGCAGGAAGATAATTCTTTCTAACCATCTCAACCATTGTATGTCCCTCGATATTTACTGTCTTGCAGTAATTCTCAAGCATGATCTCGCATCTAGACTGGATCTCTGCCTCTGTAAATACCTTGTGAGAGATAAGCATATCCATATTCTTCTTGTCAAGGAGACGAGGCATTGCATCTGCTGTAGTCTTAAGATTTGAAAGACCTCTTACCTCAACTGCTTCCTTGATCCACTCTTCACCGTAACCGTTACCGTTGAAGAGGATTCTCTGGTGATTTGTGATAACTCTCTTGATCAGTTCGTGAAGAGCAACCTCAAAGTCATCTGCCTTCTCAAGCTCGTCAGCGTACTGCTTTAAGCTTTCTGCAACTGCTGCATTCAGCATGATGTTGCAGCATGCGATGCTGTTTGAAGAACCGAGTGATCTGAACTCGAACTTATTACCTGTAAATGCAAATGGTGATGTTCTGTTTCTGTCTGTTGTATCCTTAGAGAAGTGAGGAATTGAGTTAACTCCAAGCTTCATAAGAACCTTCTCAGTTCCTTCATATGGCTTATCATCTCTGATAGCATCAAGGATAGCTGATAATTCATCACCAAGGAATACTGAAATGATTGCAGGCGGTGCTTCGTTAGCTCCAAGTCTATGATCATTTCCTGCTGTTGCAACTGACAGTCTGAGAAGATCCTGATAATCATCTACAGCCTGGATAACAGCTGCAAGGAACAGAAGGAATTGAGCATTTTCATAAGGTGTATCACCAGGCGAAAGGAGGTTCACACCTGTGTCTGTAGCCATTGACCAGTTGTTATGCTTACCTGATCCGTTAACACCTGCAAAAGGCTTCTCATGGAGGAGACAAACCATACCATGCTTTCTTGCTACCTTCTGCATGATCTCCATCATAAGCTGGTTATTATCTGTAGCAACATTTGTTGTTGAGAAGATCGGTGCCAGCTCGTGCTGTGCAGGAGCAACCTCGTTATGCTCTGTTTTAGCAAGGATTCCAAGCTTCCAAAGCTCATTGTTGAGGTCTTCCATGAATTCTGTAACTCTTGGCTTGATAACTCCGAAGTAATGATCATCAAGCTCCTGTCCCTTTGGAGGCATTGCTCCGAAAAGTGTTCTTCCTGTATATATAAGGTCAGGTCTCTTATCAAAAACTTCCTTGTCTACTAAGAAATATTCCTGCTCCGGTCCTACGCTTGTTCTAACGTATTTAACATCCTTACCGAAAAGCTTCAGTATTCTCTTGGCCTCTCTGTCGAGTGCCTGCATTGAACGAAGCAGCGGTGTTTTCTTGTCGAGTGCCTCACCTGAGTATGAGCAGAATGCTGTAGGAATACAAAGTGTATGATCCTTAATGAACGCATATGATGTCGGATCCCATGCTGTATATCCTCTTGCCTCGAAGGTTGCTCTAAGTCCTCCTGAAGGGAAGGAAGATGCATCAGGCTCGCCCTTGATAAGCTCCTTTCCTGAGAACTCCATCAGAACTCCGCCATCCGGCGATGGTGTGATGAAGCTGTCATGCTTCTCAGCGGTTACACCTGTAAGTGGCTGGAACCAATGTGTAAAATGTGTTGCTCCATGCTCAAGTGCCCAGTCTCTCATTTCAACTGCAACTGCCTCTGCAACTTCATCGTCCAGTTTTACATTCTCATCGATGGTTTTCCTGAGAGAGTTATAAACTTTGTCTGAAAGTCGTGCTCTCATTACCCTGTCATCAAATACAAGCGATCCGAAAAGTTCAGGTACATTTTGTTTTTCCATAATATCCACTCTCCTGTTCTTTTTTGTCTAAAACGCAAAAAAGACGCCTCAGAGCCTTTAGCTCTAAGACGCCTTTGTCTTTACAGTTACGGATTCTATACCAACTTTTTTTATTTGTCAATACCTTTTTTCGGAATTTTTTTAACCAAAAGGGAAATACCGCTTTAAGTTTTATGACTTGCCCTTTGCTTTCGGCTGATTCGCTGAGTTACCGGCCTTAGGTACTGTCTGCTTCTTAGGAGCATTCTTAGCTGCAGCAGCCTGTTTCTGCTCAAGAGCCTTATCTCTCTGTTTATTATGAATCCTTACGAACTCAGCCTTGTTCTTCTTCAGTTCCTCAAGTATCTGCTTCGGAGAAGCGCTGCTTGAAATATTTGAACTGATATTCTTAACCGCATCCTCAAGCATCTTATTACCCTTTTCGGTACGAAGTCTGCGGGTAATATGAGGTACCGGCTTACGAACATCTTCAAGGATCTTATATTCCATAACTATTGTGTCATGAACAGTAATATCAGCATTCGGCTTAGCTGCGCGCATGATCAGATTCTTTCTGTTCTTCTGGAAATCATCGAATTCCTTACTGTTGTCCTTCTGCTCGGTTCTTATCCTGTTATGCATGGTTGAAACGAAATCCCATCTGACGATGTCCTTGATACAGGCCTTCTTCTCCTTATCAGTCATCTTAAGGCCAAGCTCGTCAGCTCTCTTCAGCTTGTTCTGGGCATCAAAAGCCTTATCCTGCATGCCCTTAAGTCTGAGTGTATCTTCAACCGAAAGTTTGGTCTCCTGATCAAGCTTCTGCATTACATCAGAATAGAGTTTTTCGTCCTTCTTCGCAAAGTTTATAAGCTTTGAAAGCATCTCGGTCTGCATGCCGTAATTATCACTGTCCATCAGATCCTCTTTGATGCAATCATGATTTATCTCTTTAATACCGGTAACAATAAGCTCTGTGAGATCCTTGCTGTCACCGGTTTTATATTTCTCAAATGCCTGCTTTGCAAAATCCTTTGCAGGAACAAGTGTCGCACCCAGGAAATAATCTGCCATGCCTGCTCTCGGAGTGCTTATACCCATATCAAGAGTATACATGGTCCTCGCCTGACGAAGCTTCAGTTCCTTGGTTGATTCAGGACTCTTTGTATCGAATCTGTTGTCAATCCATTCTTTCGAAATAAAGTTTGTATCATACATTTTTGCAAAAGTGATAACTGCAAAATCATCACTTGTTATACCATCAACCTGAACAGGTTTAAATGTATTGATAAATGAATCCTTATCATACATCTTGTTTGCTTTTACAGTATGCTCCGGTGTATATGCAGGATTCTTGCCGCAGAAATTCAGCAGCTGCCATACACCACCGTTATATGGTCTGCCCTGTCTGTATCTGATATCAGCTTTCCATACGACATCATGTCCGGCAGCCTTGACAGCTTCGATTCCTTCCCTGTAGTTCTCGCGATCCTTCTTACCGTTTCTCAGCCTCTTGGCAAAGAATTTTGCATAATCAGCGAGACCGATAGCTGCCTTATATCGCTTAACACCCATCTTGGTGTTAGGCTCCCAATTCTTAAGCTTCTCATTGATCCTGTCTTCGATCTCTTCTCTCTGCTCTTTGGAAGCATTCTCAGGAACAGGATTTTCTTTGCGAAGCTTTCTCGCATAATTCTCAAGCTTTTTCTCTCTGTAAAGCTTAGCATTATCTTCGATCCTGTCGAAAACCTCTGCGTATTTATCCCATTCAAAGATTCCTTTATCTCTGTTTTCCTTAAGAACTGTAAGAGCATTAACAACCGCACCCTTAAGAAGCCCCATTTCCTCAGTATCGGTATGACTTCCTATAGAATGCTGAGCAGAAAGCTCCTTCATATAATCCTCAAGAGATTTGATCATCTCCTGACGGAAACGTTCATCAGCTGACAGTGTAACTACACTTACATCATTCTTTGATATTCTTTTGTAATTGTCCTCAAACTTTGTTATCTGTTTATAAACATGATCATATTCAACCTTTTTCTGCTTAAGCTCAGGTGGCAGCATATGCTTCTTATACTCAGAATATATAGGCCTAAGTGTTCCGATCATTCTCCTCCTGTCGGCGGCAGTATCGATATATGAATTATTAAAATCATCATATATCCTCTTAACCTGATCATACATACCCGGGCGTTTCTGATCAATATCGTCCTTATAGGTTGTGAGGGTTTTCATCATTAAATCAACATCATGAAAAAGCTGAAAATCCTCAGGTGACCATCCATGCTCAAGTGCCTGAATCTCGCGGTTAATCTGATTACCGCGCATTTCACCATATCTCTCACCCTTCCAGTCCATTGTAAGGCCTGTTTCAGTCTTGGCAAAAGGCTCGATGGAAAGAGTTTCCTCATTGACAGGGATTGCTCTTAGCTGTTCAAAATAAACCTTCTGTCTCTTAAGATGCTCAAGAGTTTTTATCTTATATTCCTTCTCAAGTTTTTCATCAACAAGACCTGCCTTCTTCGCCTTGAGGAAAGGAATCTTAACAGTCTCATCATACTGCTGTCTGTCCTCAAACTGCTCAAGGAACGGATACTTTGCCATGAACTCCTCGTATTTCTGCTCATTTCTCTGCAGATTAAGGGGTTCGCCCTGTTTTGCGACATTAAAGTTAGGAAGCGGATAATCATTAAAGGTACCTGACTTATATGTCAGTGCACTTTCATCCGCCTCAAGCATAAGCTCCAGATCTCCGTTAAGTCCTGCTTCTACATGACGTCTGAACGCTTTCTTCATACGTTTAATGTAGGAATTGTCCGGACGATTGTCATTCGCTATATCTCTGTCAATAGCATCAAAAAAGTCTTTTGCAGCCACAGATAATGCCTGAACATCTGCTTCCGGAAGCTGAACGTCATCATATTTCTCCTTAGAGTTTTGGGCGAGTCCCACCATAGTAAGTCCCGCAGCCTGAACTTCGTCAGCATTGTCAAACAGATCCCTTATCGTCATGATAGGATTTATGGAATTAAAGAACATTTTCTTGTTTACTATGCCGCCAAACTTGAAGCCTGCAGGCTGAGCAGCCTGCGGCTCACCGTTTACAGGCACGTTGTTGACCGCATTAACCTGCGGCTCACCGTTTACAGGCACATTGTTAACCGCATTAACCTGTGGTGCACCATTTACAGGTACGTCATTAACGACATCCTTGTTTACAGCATTATTAACTATATTTACCTCCGGCTCGCCCGGCGCATCATTAACAACCGGTGCCTTTGGTTCAGGAGCTTTCCTCGGCACAACATTTACGCCCAGCTTAGGCAGATCAAGTCCAAGCTCAAGCTCCTCATTCATGACCGCAAGATCGGCTGCAAATTCATTAAAGTCACCGCCATAGTTTTCCTTAATGATATCCATACCGGTCTTACCGGTCTTCTTATCTCTGGTCTTCATGAAATTAACAAGAACCTCAATCTGTCCCAGAGCTTCGTCAACAAATTCTTTCTCGTCTCTCAGGTAAAGTGTCCTGAAAGCACCTATATTTTCCGACAATAACTTACGCGGTTCAGAACCCCATTCCAGAAAACCAAGGGTACTGGTAATGGATCTGTAAAAATCCTCATAAAACATATTACCCTTTGCAGGTTTTGTTAATTTCGGCATTTATTTACCCTCCAATACTCTATACTGATTACTTCTTTGCAGCTGATTTCTTGGTATTGGCAGCTGCCTTCTTAGCGGCTTCTCTCTGAGCAGCCGCTCTCTTCTCTGCAACTTCCTTATCACGCTGCTCTCTGGTCTGCTGAGAAAGCGCAGCAACCTTATTGATAAACTTAGGACTCTTAAGTTCCTTTGCAATATCCTTCATAGACTTCTTGGATATTCCGGAATCCTTGACCATCTTCTTAACGCTTTCACGAAGAGCGTCCATATTCTTCTTATCACCAAGGCTGTTTGCTACAGGATTGCTTCTGTTGATTGATAAGAGTGTATGATTAAATTTACGCTCGTCTTCGATCTTATTCATTTCAGCCTTATATTCTGCTTCGCTGAGATTATTCTCAAGTCCCCTCTTAACAAGAGCCATCTTGGCCTTATTATAGTCAGCAGCAATTTTCTTTTCATTTGCTTTATAAGAAGCTGTGGTCTTACGCTTCTCATTGTATTTTACAGCACTGTCTTCCACAAGCTGCTGAACAAGAATATCGGTAACAAGAGCCTCCTTGGTCTTGGCATCATATCTTCCGGACGGATTCTTTGTAACCTCTCTCTCAATGAATTTCTCAGCATTATTTGCCTTGATATGGATATCTGCCATAGCCTTTACGTTTTTCACGAAATCAAAGTCATCTTTAAAGTTCTGACCCTGATCATAGTTGGCTTCAACTTCTCTTTTAAGCTGTTCGTCCCTGTTGATCATTTCCATGATCCTGACGCCCATCTCGGCATGCATATAAATATCATCAGAGATTTTCTCCATACTTCTGGCTACTGCAGTAACATTTCTGATACCTGATGCAAGGATATGTGCAAGCGGAATCTTATTTCCGGCTGCATATTCGTTCATAGCATTGATAGCAGCATCTCTGCCATCAGCAAGAACCTGGATATTTCTTTCTCCCTTAAGCGGAACATCATCTTTCGCAAGCTCTGTGGTCAGATCCTTGCCGATTGCAAGCATCTTGAGTTCAAAATGATTTCTGAGTCTTGTGTCTGCCGCAAGAACCTCAGGTGTATGAAGTGCTGCAAATACTATAGCTGTAAAATCCTGATCCGAAAGATTTCTCTTGGTAACAGATGGTCCTATCTGAACGAATCTCTCATTATCATCTATAGGTTTAAACTTCTCAGCATAATCATCCCTTAAAAATACTCCATCAAACTTGTCATCAAACTGTGGAATTCTGCCAACAAGCTTCTCAAATCTAACAAAGCCTGCTTCATACGACTTCGGTTTAGCTACTCTTGACTGGCTTGAAGCGTTCTGAAGATCCTCTTCCTTGGCCTGCTGGGTTGTCAGAAACTGAACCTGCTTTGTCGCAAGCCTGTCCCAGGTAAGTTTGTCAGAGCTGCGTTTTCCGTTTACCGCATGGGCCCATCTTGTAAAATCTCCTGTGGACATAAGACTGTAAAGAGCCGTTGATGCCACGTCAAATCTGTCATTACCATAATTAGCGCTTCTGACACTTTCTCTGTCCTCAACGTATTTCTTACACTTTGTGATAACTGTGTTCTTAAGGTCCATGATACCGTTCATATCACCATATGAAAGCTTATATTCATAATCCTTAAGTGCCTTAAGCATTTCAGTGAACTTAATTGTATCCTTATGGCCTGTTCCATATCCACCCTTGGTAGCCTCAAGCTTATCGATGAGCCCTCTGAGAAGTGCTGTATCGGTATTTACAACATTACTGTCATAATATCTCTGGATGTCTTTATTCTTTATGCTCTCAAGCGGTTTGCCGCTCAGAAGCTTCTCATTGATAGGAACAAAATTCTGAGCCAGTCCATTGTAAAAGTTTTCTGCAAGATACGGGTCAGCCTTCTCCTTAACCCACTTGGCATAATACTTGTCTGGTTCCTTTTTGGGATCAGTTTTCGGTTTAACACCTTCATTGGCAACCATAGCTATACCATATTTATGTATTTCTTTTTCTTCCTTAGTCTTCAGAGAATCATGAAATTCTTCTCTCATTGCCATAGACAGGTTGATATAGACCTTAGGTCTTCCCATAGACTTAAGTCTGTTTCTTTCATTTTCCATGAAATCAGAAGCAAACTTTTCTACATCCTCTTCCTTTACATTAGCAAGCTGCTGAGCATCAAGAGTCTTGATATACTCCATCCTCATAACGCTTATTGCAGGAACATCTCTGGTGATATTTCTTTCCTTAATAAAATGATCTACCTCATCCTTCTTATACCCTATGGAACCAAGGAATTTTTCAATGGAAATCGTATCTTTATATTTATACCTTGAAAAAGCAAATCGGTCGGCCTCACTTTCAAGTACGCCCTGCATATATGTCACTACATCATCAGGGGATATGATTTCTGCATCTTCCGGTCTTTCACCTCTGTCAATCTTATTCTGTTTTATCTCTGCCAAAGCTTCTTTATCTGCATTTAAGGCATTATAAAACATGCCAAGAGCACTATCTCCCTTTTTAGCATAGATAAACGGTTCATCAGGATTATTAGTTGGAGTTTTAAACTGCTTAAGAAATGCAGCCTTCTCAACCTCATTAAACTTAAGCATATCCATAAATTCATCCATTGTGATATCCTCAGTATAATGACTTTGGAAGAATAATTTTGGACTTGCATTAGCTTCATCAAGAATACTGCTTGTATACTCCTTGATATAATCCTTCTTAACCCTCTCACGTATGGTATCGCTGTTGATTATTTCAGCATCCTCATCTTCAAGCCTTCTCTTAAATACATCATAAACTGTTTCATTTTCGTTACAGTTGTTCCTCTTGCAATAAACTTTTTTCTCATACTCTGTAAAGCCCATGCTCTTAAAGTATGTTGACATCTTCATCTGTTTATTATACTTAAGATTATCAAAGAGTATCTTGCCAATTCCGTACTCATCATTTTCTTCCGGCTGAAGCAGCATCTTAATATTTGCGTCAACAGCTCCCTTTGCACTTGCTATAAGATTGGCTATTCCGGCATTATTATATGACGTGAGATAGGTTGCCTTCTTCTCTCTGAGACGAGTATCTTCCGGAAGATTATCATAGTTTTTCTTGTAATCAATACCATTAAGATACTCTCCGTAAACACTTATAAGCTGAGCTGACTTAAGGCCTTCGAGAATAGCTTTTCGCGATCCATTTCCTACAAGATCCCTGATGAATCTCTTATTGATCTCATCTGCAGCAGCTTCTTCCTCCGGAGAACGTCTTACAGTTTTGCTGAGACCAACTGTTGGTCGCTTATCTATGGATTCATTATATTTTTTCTGTTCTTCAGCAAGTATGATTTTCTTTTCGTCGTCTGAAAGGCTTTTTTCTATCTCTGTCTGTCCTGCACCATATCGTGGATCAACAGAACCAACCGTAAGGAAATTCTTCATCTCGAAATACAAAAAGTACATTGTCTTGTCAAGCATTGTCTGCTGAGCTTCATAGCCTTTGATATATTTCTTCGCCTGGGCCTCTCTTTCTTCCTTTGTCCCAAGATAAGCATCCATCGGTGCTCCTTGAAGATCAAATGTTTCAGTCTGAACGACCTTATAATCTTCTCCATTATCCGCTCCATCAAGTCTGCTGATGTTTTCAAGCTCTTTCATCTTAATTCCTCCTGGATTATTTTAACTATTTTTTATTTACTACAATTAAGCATGTGAGTCATATTTCCTCACCCTCTGCACCTACTTTATCACATCAAGCGCAACAAAAGCGTAACAAAGCAATAATAACAAGCCATGCATGACGAAAAAAAATCACAGATGGGATGCTTGCATACCAACCTGTGATTTTTTTGAGGAATATACGGCGCCTATGGCGCCGGTTCTTGAGACGCGGAGCGGATCAAGAACAGCATGGTTTGTCATGCGTACGAGACGCGGAGCGGATCAAGAACCATCGCCGTAGGCGCCGTATACTCCTCAAACACGAGAAATAGCTGTGTATGCAAGCATCCCCATCTATTTCTCATGTTTTCGTCGTGCATGGCTTGTTACTATGCTTTACTTCTTCTTCCGCATTCCGGCGCCTTCAACTCTTCTGTTTTTCGGCCTTGCCTGTGGGTTATCCTTAAGGACCTCAGGTCCGTTCGCCTGCAGTTTGGCAAGTTCTTTTTTGTTAGCCGCCTTGATGATCGTTCTGATCTTCTCAGGGTTTCTTGCGGTTTCAGCAATACTCTTAGGATTCTTCATCTTCTTAGGCTCTTTGGTGCTGAGAAGAGAGTTTCTGAATGTCGGGCTGTTAAACTGAGCCTCAGCATAATCCTGAAGTGATGTAACCTTACCTGTTTCGGTCTTCTTAGGAAGCTTACCGCTAACCTTGTAAATACCTCCGGTTATTGCAAGAGCAGAATCCCTGAAGAAGTCCTCCCTGTTCTTGTATTTCTGTGTTTCAAGTCTTACGGTTGCTTCCTCAGCTTCCTTCATGAAACTATCGGTCTTAACCCTCTCAAGGAGTTCATTCATACCCGTTATCTCAACCGGATTTGGACTGGTCAGATCTACCTTAACTTTAATATCCTTGAAATACTCTCCATTCATCATCGAAGCGAGATGCTCTCTCAAAAGCTCAGGATGCTCTTCATAAATTCTTGTAAGCTTATCGCCCATTTCCGTCTTAAATGTCAGACTTGCGCTGTTCAGTAATACTCCTTCCATTCTGTCATCGACTTTTGAATACTCGACATTATTTCCGTTTTTCATCTTATCAGCAACGGATCTTCGCATCAGTTCACTTTCAATCGCATTGTTCAGTATTTCACCAATGAGATTAGCAGCTTTTGTGCTGTCTTCAGGGAATGCTTCCTCCATGAACATCCTGATATGCCTGTCTCTCTTGTCTTCGTCGGCTCTGATTGTTCCGAGCATACCGACATCATTCCTTATCTTTTCACTGTATGCCCTGTAGTTCGGTATCTCAGGATGAAGTTCCTTTATAAATTCTTCAGCTTCATTCTTGCAATGTTCAACCTCCTGCCAGATATCAAATCTGTACATTGAAAAAGCTGTGATCTTCTTCATTGTATCGCCTTCAAATATCTTTGGATCTGTGAAATCAAGCGTCTTCATCTTCTCATCTACCATAACTCTGGTCTTCTCCATACCCTTGACCATCATCTCAGCGATCCACTTCTGATTCTCAGGAGTAACATATGTCATCTTCTCAACAACCTTGTCAAACATCAGAGACTTTTCATTCTGAAACTTTGACGGATCCATAAGATCATCAATAGAATATTCTCCGGTAACGGCAAGTGCCATGAGTGACACCGAGTAAACGGCCATTCTGTGCATACTGTATGATGCTCCGGATTTTGGCATACTCCTGTATGTTGTGTATTGTTTTGAACGAAAAGACTGTACTGTAGCTTTATCAACGAGCGGTGAATATTTAGTGGATTCTTTATACGCCTTATAGTCTGCTCCCAGATCCTTCTTCAGGCATTCTTCCTTAAGTCCTCTGGCTGATGCAAGATTTACAGCCAGGTTCTTAATAAGCCTGTTGACAGCCCTGACTCTGTTCTCGGCATATGTTGAATTGATCTTAGTCTTGTGATCCAGATAGTGAGATGCAAGATTACCTACCTTCTCACCAAGATCTATATATTTCTGCAGCTCTGCAGCAGAAGGTGATCTCTTACTATCAGCAAGCTCCTTGGCATAATCCCTGAATTCCTTGAGAGCTTCATACATATCCTTGAAATTCTGGGAACCACCTCTCTTGTTAACACCCTTGATGTTTTCGACAAGTTCATTGATACATACTGCATTATTCTGCATATTATCGGTTTCAATACCATTCATATAAAGAGCATTTGCGGCATTTCTCCTTTTAATAATATCCCCTATGCCCTTCTCAACAGTATTTCTGATCTTCTGAACATTCTGATCAAACTTTTCTCTCTGAGCCTTATTTAAAGGTGAAGCCATATCAGGAAGCTTGACACTCTTAAATTTATCAGTAAGATTTACGGCGCACGCACTCTCAGCATCACTTATGGCATCGATCATATCCGCCTCAGTTGCGGCATTTACGATAGCCGCATATTCCGGAGACTTCTTGATTGAAGAAATGTAAAGTCTCTTAAGCTTGTCATAGCCTCCCGGTGATGCAAGAATAGCTTCAATATTTCCTATGGTATTCTCCTTAATGATTTGATTCAGATCCTCATAAGCGTATGCGATATTTTTGTCACCGGAAAGAATACTTCCCGCTGCCATATTCTCTTCAGGGTCATCACCCAAACCATCAGGACCGCCAAGCTGCTTGATATAACCGTAGAAGATTCTGTTTTTCATCTTGTTTTCTCTGTCATCCATACATGCACTTATGTTGGAAATATAGAGATTAAAGAGAAAATCAGCCGCCCTCTCAGCCTTTATATTGTTAGAAAGCATATGTAGATCATTGACAAGGCTGTGTCTCTGTCTTGCCGCCTGATCAAAAGCTTTAACCTGCTCTCCGTAGCTCTGAAGCCTTGCTGTCTGGATCGGAGTAACATTTTCAGGCATAACATTAAATGGTGGCTTCCCCATCACGGTAGTTGCAAGCGACACGCCCTCAATATAATTATCGTGACGACTGTTATAATTACCATAGAGAAAAGCCTTAGTGTTGACAAATTTTACACTGACCATATTTCTTGCTTCAAAATCTATGTAATTCTGCAGGAAGGCTTTTGCAGGCTCAGGGTCATTATTCTTAAAGGCTTCAAGAGCCGCTTTTGCTTTCTTTCTTGCCTCTACGATTATCGGATCAAAAAACTTTCCTCTCTTGTCACTTATGGCCACATTATCAATTACATAATTCTGATTGGAATCAATCGGTTTTCTGACATCAGGACTTGATGCGGTGAGCTGCCAATCGTCGATTCCATTTACTTTCGAATCCATCATGGCGCCGATGATTATGGCTGTAACCATATTTTCATCCAGTCCCTTAGGAATATCCATCTCTATCTCGTTATATTCCTTCTGAAGTGAGAAGGTTTCCTCAAGTTTGCCCTTCGGACCCAGTGTCGAAATAAGCTTATCAAATGGTTTAGCTTCTATAATATCGTTTACATTCTGTTTAAATGTCTTCTTCTGGTTTGCTGTTAATTTAGGCATATTTTTTCCTCCCGACCGTTCTTTCGGTCTCTTGCCATATTGTCATATGATATATTAAATATTATCCCTTTGCCGGTGCCTTTGCAACCTTCTTCTGTGCTTTCTTGGCCAACTCATTGCTTCTGTTCTTAGCACGTTCACCACCGTAGCTGTTCATGATCACAAGGTCCGTTCTCTTCTGTCTCTCGGCATTTGTAAGCTTATCAATTCCTCTTGCTTTATTTATCCTGCTAACAAGTTCATTTGCATATTGTTTATAGGTTGCAGGAGCAAATGCAGATACTATGGACATCGCATCGATAGCGTTATCAAATCTGTCCTTGCCGCTCGTAGTAGTTCTGACTTTCTCTTTACCGTCAGTATATTTCATAACGGCATCGATAACCTTCTTATTGGCATCAGCAATCTTTACCGCTGCATCACCCTGGGTGAGGTCGATCTCCGAAGCAGCTTTCACTGCATCGTAGAGATTCTGATACTCTCTGGATCTTCCCTGCTTTGTAAGCATATTTTCCGAAAGGAGCTTCATCTCTTTCTTGTATGCTTCAAAATATTTCGGCTTGACTCCGAAAATATCGATCTTTACAGCCTCACGGATCATATCGGCCGACTGAATACGGTTTGCATTCGTAAGGAACTTCTTCATATCATCAAGCTTAAGCTCACCGAGGCTCGTATACTCAAGAATACTCTTGCTCATCTGCTCAACTGCTTTCTGATCAAATTTCTTACCATCAGCCTTAAGTGTTGAGGCCGCGATCAGTTTCGCAAGATACGTTTTGCACTGAAATGTAGAAGCTTTCGTTATGTCCTCATTCTTATAGAGGCCGTTTATATATCTGTCATAGGCTCTGGTGCTTGAGGTTGCTCTCACAGGTGCAGGAGGGTTTCCTGCAAGTGATGACTCAATCCTGTGAGTCATATTCTCTTTTTCTGAAGCAATCGCATCAAGGAGTCCTTGCTTAAATACACTGTCATCAGCGTTATATGCTGCATTTATTTCGTCAAGTGTCGTGTATCCGGCACCCGGACTCATATCAACGTTATAAAAACTCTTCGTCATATCCTGAAGCCTTTTCTCTTCTTCAGGTGATCTCTTTGAAGCCTTGCTTCTGAGGATATTCATATTTAACTGCTTCGGAAGATAAACCATCTCGGTCATCTTGATACCGCCGTTTCTCAGGGTTTCCTCTCTTGTTTTTTCAACATCAACAGAGTCTGAGCCATATCTGCGTCTTACATAATGTCCCTCACAGTTTGGATAACCCGCGGTAATCTCCTCTTCCTCATTAACCTTATCAGGCATGAGAACTTTACCGTCATCACTTACAGTCATATATCCATTCGGAACACCGTAAAGTTTCTTACCATCCTGTGAAAGCTTCATCTCAGCACTCCACTCCATCCTGAGCGGACGTGTATTTACCGAAACAATTTTACCAAGAAAAGAATCGAGACTTGCAACATATGTCATATCAGGATCGGCGTTTTTTCCTCTTTTGTATGAATCCTTGAATTTGATCCTGTTATGCTCATCAATACCGATAACGGTAATATAATGACCGCCCGAGAGGAAACTGACCGGAGCCTTATCCTCATTGATTGCGTGAAGAATATTCTTTCTGATGATATTCTTTGCTCTGTTTCTGTACTCTTCACGAGTGATACCCATAAGTCTTATATCATTGTCATAAGCTGCTATCTCAACGCCCTTGAGCATTGAATCAGGAGCCATCCTGAGGAAGGCATCACCACGATCCATAAGATTGTTGGTGGTATCACTTTCAAGAATATCAAAGTTTTCCTGAGCCTTCGGGTTGATCTTATTCTTCAGCTTTTCAAAAGCCTTCTTGTCCAGCATCTGCTGTACATCAGGAGCGATCTTCTCCTTGATCTCGCTGGCTTTGTAATTAGGTCTGAACGAGCGGATATCGAGCTGAGATACATTTTTAACTCCTCTGCTCTGAAGCTGAAGCTGCATACTTGCTGACCAACAGCCTGCCCCCGAGGTCTGGAAGGAATTCTGCTTTAAGCCATCAAGATAAGCTGCATTCTCATTCTCACTGATAACCTCTATTCCCTCAACATGTCCTTCCGGAGCATCCACGAGCTTCTCTGCTTCCTTCTCATTGACCTTGGCCTTCATCGAAACCATTCTTCTCTTAAGAAGCTTGATCTTATCAATTAGTCCAAGCTGCTCTCCGTTCGCTCTTAAGAACTGGTCCAAAGTCGGAATGCTGCCTGTGCACTGTATCCAGACAGGCAGATTGCTCGGAGCATATTCCCAGGCGCGCGGATTTCTCTCAGCCGCCTTGAGAAATACAGTATAAAGCTGCTCCTCAAGATTACTCTTCTCCTTGCGGGTCTCCTCATACTTTTCTGTCTGTTCGTCCTTCTTCCATTCTTCTCTGAATGTTTTATTTATAGCATCAAGCTGCGTATTATACTTCTTTACCTGTTCAAGCTCTTCTGCGGTGCATCCGACTGCTTTAAAATCCGCATCCGTCAGCCTGAAAAGGTCTGGTACATATTTTTTCTTCTCTCCCGGCATGGTTTTACCTCCCTTTTTTTCTATCCTGATGCCACTTTAGCACATAAAGCGCAACAAATGCGCAACGAAGCAATCATAACAAGCCATGCACTCACGGAACATGAGGTGCAGTGGGGATGCTTGCATCCCCATCTGTGCCTCGTGTTATGTGAGTATACGGCGCCTATGGCGCCGGTTCTTGAGACACGCAGTGGATCAAGAACAGAGCATGGCTTGTTATATCTGGCGTGCTTGCACGTCAAGAACATGGCATGTTATAATTATTTCGTATCTGGGGAAGTTATATGGAGGGTTACGCATGCGAAAACATAAATCACATTTTTTAGTTCTTTTTATTCTTATGGCGACCGTTCTTTTCAGCCTTACCGGTTGCTCATCCGGTGATGATGATGAAATCAAGGAACAAGGTGCCACCTATGTCAAACTGAGCGAGTATATCAAAGACAAGAAGACGGATCAAAACTCTGTGAGGGCGCTGAAGGAGGTTTATAATAATGAAGACGGATATATCTGTATCGTTACGGATGGTGCCCGTCCTGAGCTCGTCATTCCTGAT
Source organism: uncultured Lachnospiraceae bacterium (assembly GCA_946544235.1). GTDB lineage: Bacteria > Bacillota > Clostridia > Lachnospirales > Lachnospiraceae > Eubacterium_Q. The sequence goes on from CAMNMC010000072.1 coordinate 15,718, forward strand.
AAAGTTGATGGTAAACCTGTTATCGCTTTCACGTCTGCAGATCACAATCCTCTTCGTCCGACATCGCTTACAATCGGTAAAAATGTCAAATACATCAACCGTTTCCAGCTTGACTGTCGTGAGTTGAAGACGCTGGTTATTCCTGATAATGTTGTATTTATCAACAGTTCTTTTCCGAAGATGCAAGACGCGACTGTAACACTTGAGGGATCACCGGATATCAGATATGCCTTTGGCGATTCTTCCAATGTTAATGTTCTGGTCAAGGATCTGAGTAAGCTTTCCGATGTGACTCGCTTCTGGTCCAGCCTTGATCAATATAAAGGACGCTACGAGGTTGAAGTCGGAACCGAGGATCTTCTGAAATATTCTGATTCTGTTGATGGTGAGGCTTTACTTGCCAGGGCAAAGCAGCATTTTGGCGAGAAGCTGGATCCGAACAAGGAAGTGGACGAATCGAAGGCCGGTGCCTTCTATGATCATCTCGATGGTCCTTTAATCTCCATTAAGGAATGTCCGGCAATTGATTATCCTGAATACGATAATATGGATAAAGCAGGCATCCTTGCCGACAGCGAACTGTATTATATGAGTGTTGCAAATATCGCCGACTCATATCCGGAGGATGCATATCTTCCAAGAATTGATAAACCTCAGAAATACGTTATCGTCGAGAAGATCGGCGGTATTAAGATTGATTATATTGGTACTGATAAGGAATACTACAAGATGGTCTTCCGCGTCAGTGTACGAAACATCGATACTGATGAGCTGGCCTTCTGGTTTGAGACAACTCCCGGCTATGCACCAAGCGCTATCCGCTCCGATGAAAATACTCAGAGACTTGTTGAATCAGGAAGAACATATTTCAATGATAGTGAAGGTAACCAGATCACGCCGGAATATGTGGTGCATAAATATTTGAAATAATTAACACAGACCGTTTTATATCTTGTTTAATATGGCATCTATATTATATATGAATAACGCGAAACGCCTCCCATGCCGGGAGGCGTTTTCCTGTCTAATCGTTACCTCTTATTCTTTTTACATTACGGTTCATCATATGCCTGCCGTAATGCCTGAACGCGAATCTCTTAACAGGTGAAAGTTTCTGCTGATGTTCTCTGAACATCTCATCCGGCGAATCATATAATCCGAAATCATTGTTGATGCCTTCGCTCTGAATATAGGTGCTGTTTCTGTTGAAATCTATGACCGGTCTTGCAATATCCTTTACTCCAACTCCAAAAGCACAGAATGGACCGGAACAGAAGCCATCTCTGGCTTTGATCTTAGCCTGAAGCCTCTCGATATATTTCTTATCAAGGATAAATCCTTCAAGCTCGTACCAGGTTCCTTCGAGATAAACCTCAACCCAGCTATGAAAGATATCATTCGGAGCCTGCCTGTAGACAAAACCTGTCATCGCGCCCTTCTGAAGCTTCTTATCGATAGTAAAGCCGTGAACTCTGCATGGAATATTGCAGGCTCTGAGCAGCGCCATGAATAGCGTTCCCTTGGTATTGCACTGACCGTAACCGTCCTTCAGAACCTTTGATGCTTTTATGCTGTCATCAACATTATATCCGAAGCGGATCTCATCCCTGACGAAATCATAAATAGCCTGAATACGCTCAAACTCCGGCAGCTCAGCCCAGCCTCTTTCTCTGACCAGTTCCCTGATGGAACGACTGTCAAAATCAAGAAGCTCTGTACGTTTTGTGTATCTGCTTTCGATCAGTCCGGAATCAGACTCATGAATAATCTTTCTTAGTTCAGCAACAAATGTATAATTGCATTTTTCAACCCTCTCAGCCTCAAAGCCGTACTCATTAAAGAAGGTACTCTTATCACTGTTATAATACTCTTTGAAATACTTAGGAGTGCCGATGGTCTCACAAACATATAACGGCGCAAACTTAAGCCTTCTCGACAGTTTACTCTCTCTTTCCCAGTCAAGGATGACAAGGCGGCCATCCTTTTTAAGAATACGATAAGCCTCAGACAGTATATTTCTGCGAAGTTCTTCATTACACTCATGAAGCGCAAGACCGATTATAATATAATCAAATGATTCATCTTTAAGGCCTGTTGCCGTTGCATCCCTCCGGATCAGTTTTACATTTGACAGACCACTCTCTTCAGCCTTTCTCTTCGCTTTTTGAAGCATCTTCCTGTTTCTGTCCAGTCCAACCACAATATTCAGGGGATTCTTCCTTGCAACAGGAAGGCCGTTCGAAAATGTTCCGCAGCACATATCAAGCACCTTGTATCGGCCGTTCGGGATCAGATTATTTATCACCTCACGCGGATCAGCCCCGCCCTTCGACAGCCAGATTATGTCCAGAAGATCATATGCCTTAGATATTACATTATAAAAACCGCTCTTGATACTCATAGTATTTTGCACTCCTTTATTACCATATGCACTCTCTTGTTTATGTTTTATGTATATATGTTCATCTGTGCATATGTTAATATATTACTTTGAGTATGTCAAGTTTTTTATTTAATCTTTTTCAGTGTGTTGCGAATTTTTTATTAACTGCAGGTTATATATCCTGCCAAATAAAGACCGGATGCAAAACATCTGGTCTTTATTTATAGTGTAACTGCCCTTATGGATCGATACCGGGACTGTTCATCTTTATTTTTTCCCCGTCAGATAATACACTGCCAGCGCTGTTCTGTGTGACAACCCTTCCTTGGAAAGTATCTGAGTAATATAATTCTTCACGGTTCCCTCGGAGATAAACAGCCTCTCTGCTATCTCCTTATTGGAGAGTCCGTCGGCAACAGCTCTCACGATATCAAGCTCTCTCCCCGAATATCCGGAAGGATCAAAACCGCTTGCAGCTGCAGAATCATCCTCCTTTACGGCAGTACCTGCCGCCAGCGTTTCAAGTATGCTTCCCTCCATAACACCGCTGCCGCTGTAAACAGACTTTATCATCTGCTTCAGATGGTCCGGCGTATGATTCTTGATCAGATAACCCTTCGCACCTCCGGCCAGAGCCTGCCTTACAAGCACGTCATCATCAAAGGTCGTAAGTATCAGAACCTTGCCGAGATCATGCTCCACAATATACTTGGTTGCCTCGATGCCATCCATCTCCGGCATCTGTATATCCATGAGAAATACATCCGGAGGATTCTCCTCCGCAAGTTCTATTGCCTCACGTCCGTTCGACGCACAGCCGAGAACCTCGAAATCATCATCAACATCAAGTATTATCTTCATTCCGTCCCTGACGAAATCACTGTCATCTGCAATTATTACCCTGATTTTATCCATATTCTTACCCTCTCTGGAGATTTTAGTTAAGCTTCAGCAGCATCCTGACCTTAAAGCCGGCCTCTGTTTCAAAGTCTATATTTCCGCCAAGCTTTCTGATCCTCTGCCTCATACCTGAGATACCCATGCCGTCAACTATATTTTCACATCCGATACCATCATCCGAGATGTCGCACCTCAGCAGCTTGTTCATTACGATTATATTTATGTTTATATGCTTACACTTGGAATATTTCATCGAATTGGTAACAGCCTCAAAGCAGTTATCAAGTATGACCTCCCATGCCTCATTCGATACCGTCGACAGCTCTCCCTCAGTGGTAAGCTCAGCCTCAACGCCCTTTTTGTTGCAATCCTCACAGAGCTCATACAGCTGGATCAGCGCCATCCTCTTCTTCTCAGGTCTTTCTTTCCTGAGTATCTCTCTGATCTCATCCATTCCGGTTCGAAGCTGGTCGATAACGCCCTGTAGCATCTCTCTGGTCTTCTCCGGATCCTTATCCATTATGACCTTGCTCGCTTCAAGCTGATAGATGGAACCGTTGATATTATGTCCAAGCTTATCATGAAGTGTCTGCGAAAGAGCCGCTTTTTCCTCAAGAACACGGTTCTCGGCCTGAAGAAGATTCCTCTTAAGCTCGGCCTTGGCTTCATGCTCTCTGAACTGTATATCGCGCTTCAGGCTCTGCTCGGCTATGGTTTCCTCCAGCACCTGCTTCTTGTATGAAGCAATAACTATTTCATGTTGAAGATAGCATATCGTCATCAGTGTTATGACTATCAGAAGTACGATTGCATCACCCACTCCCGGAATAAGTGCTATAAAATACGGCAGAAAATACCACATAAAGCCTGCTCCGAGATAAGCCAGAATCTCAAAGCTGAGCAGTACTCCCAGCAGTATAAAGCCTTTTCCTCCGAAGTAAACAAGCAGAGTAAATACAGCCACCGCAATCAGAAGAAACACAGCCTGAGCCTTTCTCCCGACCATTTCCTTCGCCGCGATGGCAGCAATAAAAAACGAAACAAGCAGGAGTACCTTAACAGATACTCCTGTACTTATTCCCATTTTCAGAAAACCATATATACTGAAGATCAGCATAAGGGCCACTCTGACCGTTATGAACAGATTGTCTTTTACGCGTTCCCCCATTCGTCCGTCCTTTTAAACTTAAGTCCCAGACTGCCGAGACTGAGTATTACTACCAGAAAAGCTACTGTAATACATAATATCATAAATGGTGCTCCCTTGTCTCCTACAAATATCATTTCCGTGCCCTCCAGGAACCATTTCTGAGGCATGAGATATGATGCAACCTTAAGTGCATCGGAGGTATAGTTGAGTGGGAAATACAAGCCGCTCATAAGCGCTGATATACACCATATTGTAAATGCTGCAACGTTTGCTCCCATAACGTCACCCATCAGTATTCCGACAAGCATGCTGAGTGTGCAGAATATAAGTCCCATCATGAAGATCATTGCAAGGAATGAAAGCCTGCCCATCCCAATGTCGTCAGCATTTATAAGAAGACTCCAACCGGACATAACGACTGTTACCATAGCTGATACGATGGCAGCTAATATAAACTTTGAAACGAAATACTGCAGCGAACCAATCTTAGTAAGTGTAAGTCTTGTAAATACGCCATTCTTCTGCTCCCTGATCGCAGCATGTGCTATAAAGATACCGCAGAAGACAAAACAAAGTGTCATAAATGCAAATGCGTAACCGATCTGTGATCTCTGATTGGTCTGTTTTTGTGTAAGCTCTCTCGTAGAACCGCCCGCAACAGCTACCAGTTCCTTTTCCGGAAGCTGAGTATCCATTTCCTGAAGAGTATCTACCGAAGGGTACTGCTCCATACGTCCGAGCTGAAGTATAAGCTCATTCTCAAGAGCCGTCTCTCTTGTATCATCCGAAAGAACATATACTGTAAGCGCCTTATCAGAATTACCGCTTGTAACCAGTTCATCAAAGTCAGCAGATATAAATATCGCAGCACCCATCTTATCCTCAAAGCCGTCTCTATCAAGATGCTTATCCATAAAATCTTCTGCTAAAGTCTGCTCTGACAGATCAACTCTGCAAACAAGGAACAGCCCTGTTTTCGCAAGCTTTTTCAGTAGGTACTCTGACATTTCGCTCTTCGAAGCATCGTAAACTTTAACTACGAACTCTCCCTTTCCACCGTTATAAGCAACCTTTGTGTCTGCATTTTTCAGTTCTATTATCTCTTCTTTATTGTTGTCAACATAAGCTGCCGAGCTGTCGAATTTGACCTTAAGAATAAGTGTAGAAAGCATCGGCATCAGCAGCAGGAAGAACCAGAACGCCTTGGTTCTGAGAAGTAATTTTAAACTTGTTTTGATAAGTGTTTTCATGCTCTTCCTCTCTTTCTCACAGCACCTGCGAAGATTGCAGCTGCCGAACAAACTATAGTTAAAATTCCGCAATAGATAATTGCACTCGGTACATAATCGCTGTGTCCCATACATGACAGTTCAACCAGAGATCTGTTGATATGATATATAGGTGACAGCACCTTCAACGAGGTCGGATGTGCCGAATACATATATGTCTCAAAGCTTCCACCGAAGAAACCTGCCATCCATACCCAGGAGAATACAACTATTATCGTTACAACTATATTATCGAAAATATAGTAAGCCATGAGTCCCAGGGCTGTTGCTGCAGCTGACGATATAAATATCAGAAGTATCGAGAGCAGTGGATTGCCCCAGTGCACTCCAAAGAGTACTATCGAAAGTCCTGCAGATATAAGAAGTCCAGCGAAGACAACCGTAACCATAGGTACGAACTTGGCCAGATACAGCTGGAAGCTCGAAAGCCTTGAAACCTGAAGTTTCTTAGTGATACGGTATTTCTTCTCACTTGTGAAAACTCCCGCACCGACTACTATCGCACACCATCCGAAATATATTATCTCTATGATTCCGTAGTAATCCTGTGAACTGATCTCATTCATAAATTTCGGATGCTCAACCGTGAGTCCCTTCTGCGATGGCTGGACATTTGAAGTTACCATCAGAAACTGTTCATTGTATGCTTCCAGGAAGTATTCAACCACCTTAGCTTGTTCCTTCATATCACCATTCTGATATATGGTGTAGCCATCAGCCTTAAATTCGATAAAGGCACACATTTCGTCTTTTCTCAGAACATCCTCAGGCTTCCTGTTATGATATTCACGTAAGGTGATACCGCTCTGCTCTGCTGCTACCTTAACGGCGTCGATCATTTCGGGATATACTTCATCCGCAACTGTGTAGCCTGCCTCAATACTGCTCTTTCCTTCGTATTTCTTCATCATATCGTTAAAAGCACTTGAAAGAAGAGCTATGAGAATTATAGGCATTATGATAACGAGAAGGATGTTGGTGAAGCTTCTCATCATCAACTTCATATTATTTTTAATAAGATATCTGATCATCGTCTGTTTCCTCTTTTATTTTTTCGATCATCTGTTCTTTAGTAATCTCTCAGCTTCTTGCCTGTCATTGTAAGAAATACTTCTTCAAGTGTTATCGATGAAGTATCATCCTTAACCATCTTCTTAAGCTCTTCACTTGTTCCGGTTGCAATGATCACGCCGTTGTCCATAATAGCTATCTTTGTACATATCGCTTCAACCTCTTCCATATAGTGGCTGGTGTAAATGATCGTCGCACCGTTCTTATTCGAATCCTTGATCTTGTCCAGAATGAAATTTCTTGACTGCGGATCAATACCGACTGTCGGCTCATCGAAGATCATAAGGCGAGGATGATGTCCGATCGCACAGGCTATATTCAGTCTTCTCTTCATACCACCCGAGAAGGTCTTCGCATAATCATTTCTCTTCTCGATAAGTCCTACATATTCGAGCGACTCATTTATCCTCTCCTTAAGCTCAGCGCCCTTGATACCGTAGAGTGAGGTGAAGAGTTCAACATTTTCCCACGCCTTGAGGTTTCCGTGGATTGCAAGCTCCTGAGGTATGTATCCAAGGTTTCCGATCAGCTCCTTACGGTTCTTCAGGAAATCCTTACCCATAAACTCAACTCCTCCGAGTGTCGGCTTAACGATGCCGCAGATCATATTCATTGTGGTACTCTTACCTGCTCCGTTAGGTCCGAGAAGTCCGAATATCTCTCCTTCTTCTATCTCGATATTCAGATTATCTACAACAACCTTGTTGCCGTATTTTTTAGTAAGATCGTTTGTTTTAAGTAATACTGCCATTTCATATCTCCTTTTTCTTTCGGAAACCCGCCGGATTCCGCCTGTCATATTCTTTATCTTTATTCCTCAATGTTTAAATACAAGTTTCATAATAGCCTTTGTTTCATTGACAAACTCATTGTAAAATACAAGGCAGGCTTTTTGTAGTGAAAAAAGGCATGACTTAAACATGACTTTAGTCATATTCTTTTCTGACCACCTTTTAGTTCAGTACGAAATACAACCCGCCATGTTTTCACATGACGGGTTGTATTACGGTTTCTTATATCATTATTATTTTCCGGCCTTCGGATTTACCGGTGCATTCTGCTTCGGCCTTGCCGCCTGGCTCTTTGCCTTGTCATTTGACTGCTTCATGCACTTGGCAGTTTCAGTTTTATCTTGCATCCCTCGGTCTGCTGAGTTTTTCATATTTCGGATCAACCTCAGGCCAAACCTGATAGCAATAACGTCCCCCATTATTTATACAGGCACGCCCTCCGGTGGTCTGGGGTTTCATATGATATCTGTCATCATTCATTCCCGAACCGATAAAAACGTATAACCTTCCATCACCATCAGCGCATATTATCCATTCATCAAGATAATTAAACTCGTAAAACTGAAGCCTTGGAATATTTGTACCAAGATACGTATTTATACCATCCTCGAAGGACTGTTTCTCAGCCGCGGTTACTCCGGCGGTATTAATAGCATGGAACGTCATATCATAACTGTTTCGAGGTGAATTACAATATCCAAGTACTCTGAGCCAGCCATTCTGTATATTTGCTTTTGTAAGATTGTTTCCCTTATCACTGGTTGCAATCTGAACAAAATGATATAACTCCTCATCAGATGCAATAGCCGCAGAAAGCGTAGCTCCTATCGTATCAGCCGCTGCAATATCATCTGCTTTACGAGCCTTATTAATGTATCTGATAACAGAAATCGCAATAGCCGCAGCAAGAATGGCCATGATAGCTATTGTAATAATCAATTCAACTAACGTAAATCCTTTGTTTGACCTCTTCATTTATTCACATCCCTTCTCACTAATTTCTTTATGAAAAACAGGTGCAGTCTGTAAATAGGTAATTCAAGTGTAACAAAACAGATAAATATTAAAAAATTTCATAGTACAGATACTTTATTTGATTATAAAACATTACCGGAGTATATGCAATTTTTTTATAAAAAGCAACGAGAAAATCTATTCAGCCATGTAGCATCTCGTGACTACGTCACTCGTCATGCTACCATTTTTTACCTGGGATTCTGGCAATCCATGCAATGCTTCATGTAATAATTCAAGTTCATTTTATGTTTTTCGGCATTTTTATTTTGGGTTTTTCGTCTTTTTTATTTTGGTTTTTTCGATTGCATAGTATCAAAAAAACTCGCACTCATTATAGCGAATGCGAGTTTTTCACGTTGATAAACCCTCCACTTTTAAGGTAGGAGCTCTCCTGTTGTTTTATCTGATTAGCAAACGCCCTGAGCGATCATTGCGTTAACAACCTTCTTGAAGCCTGCGATGTTAGCACCTGCAACATAGTTGCCTTCCATACCATACTCCTTAGCAGCGTCATCGATGTTGTGGTAAATACCAACCATGATGTTCTTAAGCTTAGCATCAACCTCTTCGAAGCTCCATGAAAGTCTCTCAGAGTTCTGGCTCATCTCAAGTGCTGATGTAGCAACACCACCTGCGTTAGCAGCCTTACCGCCAACGAAAGGTACGTTGTTTGCCTGGAAATACTCTGTAGCTTCGATTGTTGTAGGCATGTTAGCACCTTCTGCTACATACTGAACGCCGTTAGCAACGAGCATCTTAGCATCCTCGATATCAAGCTCGTTCTGTGTAGCACATGGAAGAGCGATATCAACCTTGTACTGCCATACACCGTGCTCACCGTTCTTCTTCTCGAAGTACTTAGCTGATGGACGTGCTGCAGCATACTCTGTAAGACGTGCTCTCTTAACTTCCTTAACTTCCTTAAGAAGTGCAACGTCAATACCTTCTTCATCATAGATCCAGCCTGTTGAATCAGAAACTGTAACAACCTTGGCACCAAGCTGCTGAGCCTTCTGGCAAGCGTAGATTGCAACGTTACCTGAACCTGAGATAGCTACTGTCTTGCCTTCCATCTTATCACCGTGGCACTTAACCATCTCTTCTGTAAGGTAAAGAAGACCATAACCTGTAGCCTCTGTACGAGCAAGTGATCCACCGTATGTAAGACCCTTACCTGTAAGAACTCCTTCGTAAAGTCCCTTGATTCTCTTGTACTGTCCGAACATGAAACCGATCTCACGAGCACCTGTTCCGATATCACCTGCAGGAACGTCCTCGTCAGCACCGATATATTTTGAAAGCTCTGTCATGAAGCTCTGGCAGAATCTCATGATTTCGTTGTCTGACTTGCCCTTTGGATCAAAGTCAGAACCACCCTTACCACCACCGATTGGAAGTGTTGTAAGGCTGTTCTTGAAGATCTGCTCGAAACCAAGGAACTTGATGATACCAAGGTTTACTGATGGATGAAGTCTGAGACCTCCCTTGTAAGGTCCGATAGCGTTATTGAACTGTACACGGAAACCTCTGTTAACCTGTACCTTGCCGTTATCATCTACCCAAGGAACTCTGAACATGATCTGACGATCAGGCTCTGTGATTCTCTCTAAGATTGCGAGGTCACGATACTTCTGCTCATCCTGCTCGATAACAGGTCTGAGTGAGTTAAGAACCTCTGTTACTGCCTGGATGAACTCAGGCTGACTTGCATCTCTTTTCTGGATCTTCTCCAGTACTTCATCAACGTATGACATAACTTTTTTCTCCTTTATAAAACTTTTTTCGCGAAGCAGTACTCTCCGTCTGCTAAACATCTGAAACGGATTATATAACATAAAACCCAAGTTGTAAATAATTTTTTAAAGTTTTTTTGAAAAAAATTTGATTTTATTTTGTGTAACATGATTTCGGATGTATTTTTTTTGGTTTTCATCCGTATTGATATATTGTTTTTCTTTGTACGACAGCCTTCTCTCTCATTTACACTTGCAATAATAACAAGGAATACTTACAATCATATCCGGGAACGCAATAATAAACAGGGTTATGATCTGATACTTATTCTTATTACTGCGCCCCATAAAACGATCACTTTTCAAGGAGAAGAGATGAAATATACTGATAAATACGCTATCACAGATATTTACTGGGACAGAATGTGGATATACTTCAGGATAACTCCGGCAGACATGAACGATCTGCCTCCCGACACATTCCGGCCATATATAATAAATACTGACGGAAGCTATAAGGCCTTTCTTAAACATGAAGAAACAGGTCTTTATAAACTAAATATAACCAATCCGGGTAACTGTAAGATGCTTCCGGTGGGTGAATACCGCATTTCCTATGAAGCAGTCACAGGTGGCCGAGATCCTCAGCAGCCTGAGTTTCTTCCTTATGTTCCTGCTGTTGAACCCAGTGAAGCGATACAAACCACGACTGAACCGTGTGATACAGTACAATCCGCTGCCTACGCAGGTGAAGCGGCACAAACCACGACAGAACCGAGTGATACAGTACAATCCGCTGCCTACGCAGGTGAAACGGCGCAGTCCGCAGTTGATCCAATCCAAGATTTATCCGTAGAGAAAAAGAACAAACGCTTTCTTTACTTTCATTCCGAAAGGGAGTACAGAGTTGCCTTCTCGAACGAAGGCGGTTTCAGCTTCATTTCCTCGGATGGTCTCAGAACAGATAAGAAGAAGGTTCTGAAGTTTAAGACCAGACTTGAGAGAAGAAGACACAGACTTGCAAAATCGGTACTCAGATCTGTTTATAATATTTATTATTTCTTATATAAGAAGCTCAGATTCTCAGGATCAAAGAAAAGAATACTCCTCTTCAGCGATCAGAGCGAGCAGATAAGTTCAAATATGTCAGCCTTAAAGAAGGCTCTTATCAGAGAAGGCTACAAACCTGATGAAGCCTTCCGCGCCATAACCACCAGGCATTACAGCTTCTTCCACTGGGTTAAGACTCTGAATAAGCTTGCCAAAGCTGATTTTATATTTATGGATGATCACAGCCAGACAACAGACTGGCTGACTCTGAAGAAAACCACGATAACCCAGCTCTGGCATGCGGGTGCCGGCTTCAAATCCACCGGCTACAGCAGATTTGGTATGGCAGCCTCTCCTGCTCCGCTTTCAGGCCACAGGCAGTATACATACGGTATAGCAGGTTCCAGAAAGATCAGACATTTCTTCTCAGAGGTCTGGGGTATAAACGATACAATGGTACTTCCTGCAGGAATGCCGAGGCTTGACGAATACCTGAATGAAACATACAGAAAAGAGACAACCGAGAAGCTCCTCAGCGAATATCCTCTTCTTAAAAAGAGAGTCATTCTTTTCGCTCCGACCTATCGCGGTGCCAACAAGAAGCATGCCTACTATCCTTATAAGAAGCTGGACTTTGATGATATGTATCAGGTTGCTGTTGAAACGGACTCTGTATTTGTATTTAAAATGCATCCTTTTGTAACTCAGCCCGTTCCTATTCCCGAAGAATATAAGGACAGGATGCTGGACATTTCCGCATATCCAAATATCAACGATCTCTTCTATGCTACGGACCTTTTGATAACCGATTACTCATCCAACATCTATGAGTTTTCACTTATGAGAAAGCCGATGCTCTTCTTCGCCTATGACATTAAGGGCTACTCCAAGAGCCGCGGATTCCACAGAGATTACAGGACCAATGTTCCGGGCAGGATCACTGAAAATTGCAGCGACATGTGCGAAGCGATCAGGCAGGGCGATTTCGAATACGAAAAGGTTGAAGAATACATTGCAAATAACTTTGAGCAGACCGACACTCATGCCTGTGACAGGATAATAGACTGGATCGTCAGAGGAAAGCTTCCGGAGGAATTCAAAAAGGACATCCGCGAAGAGCTTAAAAACGTACAAATAAACGCATAATAAAATGTGGCAATGATATGTAATTCATACCATTGCCACATTTTTTATCGTCCTGCCCGGAGGTACCGGGCACCACAGCTTTTTTTCCGAAATATCCGGAACACGTATATTGTTTGTTACTCCGCCCAGTCGAAGCTGCGCTTTACAGCCTTCTCCCAGCCGTCCAGTTTCTTCTTTCTTTCTTCAGCGCTTATCTCCGGCTTATATATCCGATCAATTGAATGGATCGTCCGGAGCTCATCTCTCGACTCCCAGTATCCTACTGCAAGGCCCGCAAGAAATGCCGCTCCCATTGCGGTACTCTCCAGGCAGCTCGGTCTGATAACGGTTGAGTCAATAAGATCCGCCTGAGTCTGAAGCAGGAAGTTATTTGCCGAAGCGCCGCCGTCAACCTTAAGCTCATTCAGCTTAACTCCCATGTCCTTCTCCATAGCCTTAAGAACGTCATAGGTCTCGTAGGCTATCGATTCAAGAGTTGCTCTTATTATATGGTATTTATTAACGCCTCGTGTGATTCCCACGATGGCTCCGCGAGCATACTGATTCCAGTATGGTGCACCAAGTCCGGTAAAAGCAGGCACAACATAACAGCCGTTGCTGTCCGGCACCTTCCTCGCCATATATTCCGAATCCTCAGCACTGTCGATCAGCTTCATCTCATCTCTCAGCCACTGAATGGATGCCCCGGCGATGAAAACAGAGCCCTCAAGCGCATATCTCACCTTGCCGTCTATGCCCCACGCAAGAGTTGTAAGCAGTCCGTTCTGTGAAAATACAGGTTTGTCTCCGGTATTCATAAGAAGGAAGCAGCCGGTTCCGTAGGTGTTTTTTGCATTTCCCTTCTCCCAGCACTGCTGTCCGAAAAGCGCAGCCTGCTGGTCTCCGGCTATTCCGGCAATCGGTATCTCACGACCAAGGAGATGTTTACTTGCCATGCCGTAAACCTCACTGCTGTCATGAACCTCAGGAAGCATTGATGCAGGAATTCCAAGTTCCGCAAGTATATCTTCATCCCATTTAAGGTCGACTATATTAAACATCATGGTCCTGGATGCATTTGAATAATCCGTCACATGCACCCTGCCCTTTGTGAGTTTCCAGAT
>CAMNMC010000073.1 GCA_946544235.1 uncultured Lachnospiraceae bacterium
GCCTGTGCAGCGATACCGATACGTCCGCCATCAAGAGTATGCATAGCTATATTGAAGCCCTTACCCTTCTGTCCAAGGAGATTCTCCTTAGGAATACGGCAATCCTGGAAAATAAGCTCATATGTAGATGAACCGCGGATACCCATCTTCTTCTCCTTTGTTCCGAATGTGAAACCAGGAGTACCCTTCTCAACGATAAATGCTGAGATTTCCTTCATCATCTTGCCGCGCTTTTCAACAGTACCTGTAACTGCGATAACGATATATACATCAGCTTCCTTACCATTTGTAATGAAACACTTAGAACCGTTAAGTACCCACTCATCACCGTCAAGTACAGCCTTTGTCTGCTGACCCTGAGCATCAGTACCTGCGCCAGGCTCTGTAAGACCGAAAGCACCAAGTTTCTTTCCTGAAGCAAGATCAGGAACGTACTTAGCCTTCTGTTCCGGTGTACCAAAGGTTACGATAGGGTCAACACAAAGTGATGTATGAGCTGATACGATAACACCTGTTGTACCGCAAACCTTAGAAAGCTCTTCAACGCACATAACATATGTAAGTACGTCACATCCCTGACCACCGAGTTCCTTTGGAACAGGAATTCCAAGGAAGCCTGCCTTAGCCATCTTCTCAACTGTTTCTCTCGGGAACTTTTCTGTTTCATCAACTTCCTGAGCGAGAGGCTTTACTTCTTTCTCAGCGAACTCACTGAAGAGAGTTCTTGCCATTTCATGCTGTTTACTGAGTGTAAAATCCATGAATTTATTCCTCCATATAATTTTATATTTACATGACAACAAAGTGAATCATTACAACTCACTTTGTCGTCAATTTAGTACGATGTTTTATTTATTGTAATCGTAGAAGCCCTTACCTGTCTTACGTCCGAGCTTTCCTGCACGAACCATCTTGCGAAGAAGCGGATGAGGACGATACTTGGAATCGCCTGTTTCAGCCTGAAGAACTTCCATGATGGCAAGTACGATATCAAGACCTACAAGATCACCAAGTGCAAGAGGTCCCATTGGGTGTGATGCACCAAGCATCATAGCTGTATCGATATCTTCAACTGAAGCAATACCCTCAGCGTAGATACCTACTGCTTCGTTGATCATTGGGATAAGGATTCTGTTTACTACGAAACCAGGAGCTTCCTTAACCTGAACAGGAGTCTTACCGATCTCTGTAGCGATCTTCTTGATCTCTTCAACGTATGCATCAGAGGTATTCTCACCTGCGATAACTTCAACAAGCTTCATTCTGTCAGCTGGGTTGAAGAAATGCATACCGATGATCTCTCTGTCAAGACCTGCACCGATCTCTGTGATTGAAAGAGATGATGTGTTTGAAGCAAACTTACATGTTGCAGGAACGATCTCCTGAAGCTCCTTGAAAGTTGTCTTCTTGATGTTCATGTTCTCAGGTGCAACCTCGATTACGAGATCACAATCTGTACAGATATCCTTAAGTCCTGTCTTGATCTTGCCAAGGATCTCCTCACCCTTCTCAGCGGTGATCTTCTCCTTGCCAACAAGGAACTTGATATTCTTCTCGATCTTAGCCTTTCCGCCATCAGCAAACTCCTGCTTGATGTCAACGAGACGTACTTCATAACCGTCTGTCATAGCGAAAGCCTGTGCAATACCTGAACCCATTGTTCCGGCACCGATTACACCTACTACCATTTTTTTATCCTCCTAAAAAATATTATTTCCGAACCAAAGGGACGACTGTATCTCGCCGTCCCAATGGCACATTTGTTAACAATTTCAATTATGCATTCTTAAATGCAACAACCTTGACCTTAGCAGGGTCATCCTTCTTACGTAAGAAGTTTGCCATGCCTTCCTTCTGGTCATAAGACTCGAAGCAGTCTCCAAAGAGCTTCTCCTCAACTTCAACAGCTTTGTCGATGCCGAGTGAAATACCATCATTGATAGCCTTCTTGCAGTTACGAACTGCGATTGGAGCATTTGCAGCAATTATAGAAGCCATCTTCTTAGCCTGTGCAAGAAGGTTCTCCTGAGCAGTTGCAGTAACATTTCCTGCCTCATCCGTTACTGCTGAATAAACAGCATTTACAAGACCGATACGAAGAGCTTCGTCAGCCTTGATATTTCTTGCAGTATAGATAAGCTGCTTAGCCATACCGATACCAACCGTTCTTGCAAGTCTCTGTGTACCACCGAAACCAGGTGTGATTCCAAGACCTACTTCAGGCTGTCCGAACACTGCATTGTCAGAGCAAAGTCTGATATCGCAGCTCATAGAGATCTCGCAGCCGCCGCCAAGTGCAAAGCCGTTAACAGCAGCGATCACAGGGATTGGGAAGTTCTCGATCTTAAGGAATACATCGTTACCCTTCTTACCGAATGCTTCACCCTCTGCCTTTGTAAGTGTAGACATCTCTCCGATATCTGCGCCTGCAACAAATGACTTGTCTCCTGCACCTGTAAGTACAAGTGCTCTTGTTGTCTCAAGATCAACACTGTCAAATACTTCTGAAAGTTCATCAAGTACCTGGCTGTTAAGCGCATTAAGAGCCTTTGGTCTGTTGATCGTAATAACACCAACAAATCCTTCCTGCTCATATGTGATAAATTCCATATTTCTTTCCTCCTGATATGAAACCCGTCAAATTATCCGCCTTATAAGCGGACAAACAAATATTTTAAGTAATAGATTAGTCTCTCTCAACTACAGTTGCACAGCCCATACCACCGCCGATGCAAAGTGTAGCAAGACCTCTCTTAAGGTTACGAGCTTCCATCTCGTGAAGAAGTGTAACAAGGATACGAGCTCCTGATGCTCCAACAGGATGTCCGAGTGCGATAGCACCACCGTTTGGATTAAGCTTAGCAAGATCAAAGTTAAGCTCCTTACCAACTGCTACTGACTGAGCAGCGAAAGCTTCGTTAGCTTCGTATACATCGAAATCATCAATTGTAAGACCTGTCTTGGCAAATACCTTCTTTGTAGCTGCAACAGGACCGACACCCATGATTGAAGGATCAACGCCGCCAAGTGCACCTGCAATAAATGTAGCCATAGGCTTAACACCAAGCTCTGCAGCCTTCTCCTCGCTCATAAGAACGATCGCAGCTGCACCATCATTGATACCTGAAGCGTTACCTGCTGTAACAACTCCATCCGGATTAAGCGGACGAAGCTTTGCAAGACCTTCAAGTGTTGTTCCAGGACGAGGACCCTCATCCTTAGCGAATGTGATAACTGCCTTCTTCTGCTTAACTTCTACAGGAACGATTTCCTTATCGAAAGCACCTGATTCCTGAGCTGCAACTGCCTTGTTCTGTGAAGCTACTGCGAACTCATCAAGTTCTTCTCTTGTAAGTCCCCACTGCTTAGCTACATTATCAGCAGTCTGGATCATATGATAATCATTGAATGCATCCCAAAGAGCATCATTAACCATTGTATCAACAAGGGCGCCCTTGCTCTGGCTTGGCCATGTCATTCTGTAACCATAACGTCCCTGTGGGATAGCGTAAGGAGCCATAGACATGTTCTCCATACCACCTGCGATAACAACGTCAGCATCACCGTTCTGGATCATTGAAGCTGCTGCATTTACGCAGTGAAGTCCGGAACCGCAAACTACGTTCATTGTAACTGCAGGTACTTCAACAGGAAGTCCTGCCTTGAGTGCTGCCTGACGAGCTACGTTCTGTCCAAGACCGGCCTGGATAACGCATCCCATATATACATGATCAACATCTGTAGGAGCAATTCCTGCTCTTGACAGTGCCTCTTTAATAACGATTGATCCAAGTGTTGCCGCAGGTGTTGTACTAAGTGTACCACCCATTGTTCCGATAGCTGTACGACATGCACTAGCTATAACTACTTTCTTTGCCATAGATTGATCCTCCATTAAAAGTTTATGTTTTTTATCCCTCAACGTACGTATGGGCATAATTCACCCACTACGCGCCGAAAAGCTTCTACAATCATAACATAAATGTAACACATTCGCAATAATACTTTTTACTGCAAATACTTTGTTTTGTATGTATTTTTTGTGTATTTTTACTCTTCTTCCATCTGGCTCTTCTTAATCTCTTCCTGAACCATGATATATTTGCCTGCAAGACCGGTTCCGAGAGCTACCATACTCTCCGCTTCCTCGCTGGCTACAACCTTGATCTGAGACTTTGTTGCGATCAGCTTCTGCATTCCCGCAAGCCTGCTTCCGCCGCCGGTAAGCATCAGTCCTTCCTGTGCAACATCATTTATCAGTTCAGGCGGAGCAGTTTCCAGAACCTGATTTATGGCATGAATAACCTGTCCGGTAACTTCCTCGAAGGCCTCTACTGTCTCATTTGCATGCAGCTTGATGCCTACCGGAAGTCCGCTCAGAAGATTCTTGCCCTTAACCTCCGTATAAATATCATTCTTACGTTTCATAACCGAACCGACTGCCTCTTTAGCCTCTTCGGCAGAGATGACGCCAAGCTCAACATTATATTTTCTGCGGACATATCTGATAAGAGCATCGGTGAAATCATCGCCGGCGCACTTGAGCGAGGTACTCTCCGACAGACCACCCGATGAAATAACGGCAACATCAGTCGTTCCGCCACCGATATCAACTATCATGTGACCATAGGTTTCCATTATGTCCATATCCGCTCCGATTGCAGCAGCGATAGGCGATTCCAGTACAAATACCTGCTTTGCACCGGTTCTTACAACCGCATCCTCGACCGCTCTTCTCTCTACCTCGGTAACACCTCCGGGTATACATACGCAGATATTCGGTCTTCCCCAGAATTTCCTCTTGGTCATTGCATTTTTAACGAATGCCTTGATCATTCTTTCGGCAAGCATATAGTCTGAGATAACACCATGCTGTATCGGCCTGGTGACAATGATACCCTCCGGAGTTTTGCCCATCATACGCTTTGCCTTTGCTCCGACAGCTATGATATTCTTGGTTTTCTCCTCGTATGCAACATAGGTAGGCTGGTCTATTACCACTCCCTTATCTCTGACAAACACCCTGACATTTGAAGTTCCGAGATCTATTCCCAAATCTATTCTGTACATTTTATATCCTCTGTTATTTCTATTTTCTGTTTTTCATATTCATAAATCATATTATAATCATATTTTTTATCACGGCACCATCCGTATCTTCGGGCACAACAGAAGCCGTCAAATACAATTTGAAATAAATATCATACGACACAATCATAATCCGTCAAATACAATACACGATACATATCACCGAACGTAAATATCCTCTTCCACGCATCAGGGCGCCGACAGATACATTATATCTGTCGGCGCCCTGTTTTTCAACTAAATTGATTTTTAAAATATTCTATATTCTGATGATTTATACAAAATCCTCAGGAATAAGAAGGTGCTTATCTGGTGTACCATCAGCCTTCTCTCTGTTATCGCATCTTGCGATAGCATCATCAACAGCCTTCATAAGACGATCGATATTTCCAACTTCCATTGCAAGGAGGATATTGCTCAGCTTGCTCTCAAGATTCTCAGCAATCCTGTAACCGCGCTGTACACAGTATCCTTTACCGATACCGATCATATCGTCATTATCGATCATGTTCAGCTGGATGAGGTTGGTGAATTCATCCTCAACATCCTCAGCAGCTCTGAAGAGCCTTGTTACGGAATCAATCTCGCCTGTAAGGATAATAACGAAATCATCCTTATCATCCTTGGAAAGCTTGATAACCTCCTTCAGTCTGTCGATATTTACAAGGCCGGCATTCTCTACTACCATACATCCGCCCTTAAGCTTATCCATGGCTCCCTCGAGTTTAGCCTTGTCAAGCTTGTTAAGAGCCTGAGCCTTGATCTTGGCAATACTCTTGGAATTAACGATACCCATATCATAGAAGCTTCGAGCAAAGTCCTCACCTACACCGGTTGAACCAAAGCCCTGTCTTCCGAGGATAACGATATTTCTGTCTGATGGATTGTCGGCAACTTCATTAAATGCATCAATAATCTGCTGTCCGATTTCTGTTGCGGTATACTTTTCGAGGTAGTAAGCACCAAGCGGAAGTCCGCTTGCTCCTACAACTCTTGTAAGATCAGCTACTGAATTTTCAGCTTCCTCAGCCTTCTTCTTAGCCTCAGCCTCAGCTGCCTTAGCCTCATCAAGAGCCTTCATAGCCTCTGCAGCCTTCTTCTTGAGTTCTGCAGACTTAGCCTTATTCTCAGCCTCTGCCTTTACCTTACTGTCTTCATAAGCCTTTCTCTTAGCTTCAAGATCAGCCTTAACCTTCTCAGCTTCCTTAGCCTTTGCAGCAGCTGCATCTTCAGCCTTCTTTATTGCATCAAGAGCAACCTTCTTCTTAGCTTCCGCAGCCACCTTCTTCTTGAGTTCTTCAGCTTCCTTAGCTTTTGCAGCAGCTTCTTCCTTTGCCTTGGCATCAGCCTCAGCCTTAGCCTTTGCATCAGCAGCAGCCTTCTTCTTAGCATCGATCGCTGCTTTTCTCTTTGCAGAATTATCAGAACGCTTCTTAGCTTCAGCTTCATTCTGCTTCTTAACAGCTTCCAGCTTCTTCTCTGCTTCAGCTATTTCTTTATTTGCAGCATCCTCTGCAGCCTTTGAATCAGCTACAGTCTTATTTGCCTCATCAATCTTCTTCTTGGTTTCTGCTACCTTCTTCTCAGCTTCGGCAATCTTCTTCTTAGCTGACTCTATTTCATCGTTTGCAGCCTTGATCTCAGCATTTGCTGCTTCGATCTCTTTGTTGGCTGCTTCGATATTCTTATCAGCCTCAGCCTTGATCTTAGCTGTTTCCTCAGCCTTAGCCTTTGCAGCTTCCTTAACAGCAGTTACTGCCTTCTCTTCTTCAGCAAGCTTAGCTTTGTCTTCTTCTACATTCTTAAGGTCTTCAGCCTTAGCCTTAACCTCTTCATCATCAATAGCCTTAAGATCAGCTTCGTATTTTGCGTTGATCTCTTCAAGGACTTTACTATGCTCATCGTCCTTAGCCTTTGTAGCAGCTTCTGCTTCAAGCTTGATCTTCTCAGCTTCTTCTGCTTCCTTCTTAGCTTCTTCTTCAGCTCTTGCCTTAGCATCAGTAACGATCTTGGCAAGTTCAGCAGCTTCAGCAGCAAGCTTCACATCACGCTCTTCAAGCTTCTTTATCTCTTCTTCATCCTTCTGAGAAGCGAATGCGGAATTCTTCTTTAATTCTTCCTCAGCCTTACGTGATTCTTCGATTATGCGGCTTGCCTCTTCAGCTTTCTTACGTGCTTCCTCTGCTTCCTTATCAGCAGCTTCTCTTGCACGCTTGATAGCCTTTTCTGCAGCCTTCTTTCTGGCAGCATCTGCAGCCTTCTTACGCTCAGCTTCAAGAGCCTTACGCTTAGCCTCATCCTCTGCTTTTTTCTTCTTCTTGGCTTCTTCTGCAGCCTTTTTCTTCTCCTCAGCAGCCTTTTCAAGTGCCTCACGTTCCTTACGTTCAGCTTCTTCTCTTGCTGCCTCCTCAGCCTTTCTGGCTTCTTCTTCAGCCTTTCTCTTGGCAGCTGCCTTCTGTCTTGCCGCCTCAATACGCTGTCTTTCAGCCTCAGCTCTTTCTATTCCGGATGTAGCCTTCTTCTTAGCCGCATCCTTCGCCTTCTGATCAGCCTTAGCTTCAGAAGCCTTTACATCATCTACATCAACAATATTTTCGCCTTCAGATTCAAGGTCGGACTTGTTATCATATGCAGCCTCGAAATTGCTTCCCTTAAGCTGATCATCGAACTGAGTATCCTCATCGTCGATGTCATACATAGCATTTACATCGCCGGTCGGAGTAGTTCTGTTCTCAGGAAGAATACTGTCAAGCTCGTCACGGCCGCTGCCCTTCTTGTCACCACTCTTAGCATCTGCCGACTGCCATCCTGAATCGCTTCCTTTGATGGTTCTGGTTCCGTCAGCCGAGAATGCACGATCCTTCTCGTCCTCAATAATCTTAACCTTGCCCTTCTCATCCTTTGATTTTTCAGGTGTAAGGTCTACACCAAGGCCGCCTCCGCCGATCGATCCGAGACCACCGAGGCCACTTGTTGATTCAGTACTTCCGAGACCTCCGAGGCCACCGCCAAGACCACCAAGTCCGCCGAGACCTCCGAGTCCGCCGCCAAGTCCGCCAAGACCTGATCCTTCTTCGGCTTTCTTTTCAGCCATTTTAGCCTTAGCTGCCTCTGCAGCTTTTTCTTCAGCTGATTTTTCTTCAGCAGCTTTTTCTTCTTCAACCTTTTTGGTTTCTTCAACAGGTTCCGGTTCAGCCGGTGCATTCATCCTGTCAAGCTCTTCAAGGGTAATACCCATAGCTTCAGCACGTTTTCTACGCTTTTTCTCTTCGATACGTGCCAGGTCTTCTGCTGAAAGAGTTTTGAACTTCTGCTTCTGGGTATCTTCAGTCTTCTTAGCTGCTCCACCCTTAGCGAACATCATAGCTTCCTGCTCTTTTTTGAGCTTGGCCGCTTTCTCCGCTCTCTCCTTTTCAACCTGTTCCCTGATTGCCTGTATCAGGGCTTCTCTCTGATCAATTGCCACCTCAAGTTACCTCCTTTATGTAATGCCTATCCCAATCAAATGTCTATTCCAAGTGATTTAAGAAGTTCCTCTGCCTGTCTCTGCAGTTCAGCTTCCTTCCTCAATCTTTCGTCAAGTTCACTTTCCTTTTTCTTGACATCATCAATCTCGTTCTTCACCTCTGATTTTTCTCTCTCAGGGAAGAGTGATGATGTAAATTTAGGATAAGATTCCTCAACTGTTTCTGCGACTGTTTCTGTAACTTTTTCCTCAGTAACCGCTTCGACTGTCTCTGCTACAGGTGTTTCAACAGTAACCGCTTCAACTGTCTCTGCTACAGGTGTTTCAACAGTAACCTCTTCAACCACCTGCTCAGAAACCGTTTCAACCGTCTCTGCTTCAACTGTTTCTTCAGCTGCACTTACTGTTATATTCTCTACAGCTTCATCAGTCGTTACTGATGTGCTATCTTCAGCAGTTATTTCATCCTGACTGATGATATCTTCGTTGACAACTTCCTGAACGATCTCTTCAGGTGCTTTATCTGATTCTTCAACAACAGTCTCCGAAACTATTGGCTCTGAAACTGTCTCGACCTTCTCAGGTATTATCTCAGTTTCTTCAGCAACAACCTCCGAAACTATTGGCTCTGAAGCCGTTTCGACCTTTTCAGATATCGTCTCAACTTCGTCCTCTATGTCGATTATCTCCGGTTCAGGTTCATAATCTGATGTAGATTCATCAACATTATTGATCTCAAGTTCGATTCTCAGATCATCAAAGCTCTTGCCTGTTGTTTCAATCTCCGAATTCTTCTTTTCCTCTTCATCCTTTTTGTATGCACTTATGCTGTCAAAAGGATTTGAGAAATCAAGCGGAGTATCATCAAGTTCAGCTATCGTATCTGACTCAGGTGCGAAGCCATCATCAAAATCATATGAAATCAGGTCATCAATACTTGTGTCAGGTTTTAATTCCCTCATGTTATCCTCTGTTTCTATTTTTGTTTCCTGTGATGCCTGCTCAGCTTTTTCTGCATCAGTCACGGCATCTTCTAAAATGATCTCATCATCTTCAGAGTTTTCTTCCTCTGTTTTTTCTGCCACAACCTGATCAGTCTTTTCAGATTCGTCCTTTCTGCCGGATTCCTCTGTTTTTTCAGGTTCAGGCGTCTTCACCGTATCCTCAGTCTTCACTGAATCCTCAGTTTTTTCAGGCTCTGCAACGCTTGCCGATTCATCATTTTTCCTATTGTCGTCAGAATCTTGAGCCGAATCCTTCTGTTCAGACTGAGCCTTGTCACCGATTTTCTCCGGTTCTTCTTTCTTTTCGGCTTCCGGAGACTCGCCCATCTTTTCAGAATTCTCAGGCTCATCTTTCTTTTCAGACTTCTCGGTGTTATCATCCGAATCAGTCTTCTCAGCCGATTCTTCGGTAGTTTCTTCCTCATCTTTATCGGCTTCTTCACGTCTGAATTTACGTTTGATAAAATCTTTAATACTGTGTTTTATACTCTCGCCTGCAGAAACATCCTTTGCATCAGACTGTTTATCAGAACTGTTTTCTTCGTCGACGTTTTCCTCTCCGTTTTCTTCTCCGGACTGCTTCTCCGCTTCTTTCCTTAAACTCTTAAGTAATTCCTTGCGGTTCTTCCTCTCAGCCTTTCTCTTCTGTTTATCCGTGAGTTCCTCCTGAAGATCATCCACCATAAGAAGTATCTCAGGATCCTTTGGATTTCTCGTATAATAATCCTTTTCAAGCTGTTCGGCTTCAATAGTCCTTATTTCTTCCTCGACAGGATCATCATCGACAGCTTCCTCTTTACTGAAGATGTAAAACATTTCTTCTGCTTTTTTTCTGTCAGAAAAAGCTGCTTCTATATTTTCAATTCTCTTACTGTTTTTAAATGTTGCCAGATAATCAGAAACAAGGATATCCAGTCCATCATACTTACCGAGTATCATTGATAGAAGTATAAGCTCATAGCTCCACTCCTCATCCATATTGTCTCTGTAATAAGGATACAGGGTATCATACATTTCATCGGTAACTTCACCCTCGGCTTTTTTCATGATATATTCAATATCCGCTTTCTTCCTCTGTGAAGCCTTTTCTATAAAAATGAAATGCTCGTAATATTTCCGTGCCAGTTCCTTAAAACCACGCTTCAAATACAAAATAATAAGCGACTGGATCACTTTACTGTTGCCCTCAGCCATAATGTGTGCTCTCACATACTGCTTCCTGGCATCTATGTATCTTCCGACATTTTCATAAACCTCTCCGCAGGTACGTACGAACTGCGGATTAAGGGATTTTTCAAGATCCTGAGCATCAAGAATATCAACTGCAACACTATAGTCTCGGGACTCAGCCAGCTCTTTTATCTTATTGACACTGGCCATACTTAATCCTGATCCCATTTAAACCACCTCATGATATTTAGTCATCTTCAAATACTTTTTCAACTTTTTCGATTACGCTGTCCTTCATGTTGCCGCGGGTCTTCTCATACTGCTGGCCTGACTCCATAATCTCAAGAAGCTGTAATCTGTATTTATTATCGATGTCTTTGATGTAGCCCATAAGTACGTCCTTGATCTCATTGACATACTCTTTCTCTCTCATCTCATCGATCATCTTTTCATAATCAAACTTGGTATTGACCTTCATATCCTCCTGCTTACGTCCGCAGACAACGCATTCCTCGTTTCCTGCCTCATTAACATGACCGCAATTACAGGTCCAGATCATACCATCTGTACGATATTTCTCAACAGCATCAATACCACGCTTAGCTTTAAGAGCTTCAAGTCTTCTCGTAGACATAGATACATTGATTGGATTGTCATTGCATGCAAAAATGCCTCTCGGAGTAACATATTTGCTGACAACAACCTTTGCATCCTTGAGAAGCTTTATATCATTTACCGATAATTTACATGAAACATAATCTGATTTGATAAGGGAAACATTGCCCTTGTCGATAATGAAATCAACACCCTTGATAACAAGCTTCTCGTCATAGAGATTGGTGAGCTCGATATCACCTCTGATGGCATTGATATCATCAAGATTGTAATTATAGAACCATACAGAAAGACTTACTTCGTCCCTGCTGCCTTCGACAACAACCTTAACAGGTCTCGGAACAAGTCTGGTATAGTAATTGGTAACAAAGAGTTCTTTATGAACATCCGGAATAATGCTTTCCTTCTTCTTTATTTTAACAGCAGTTCCTGTCATAACAACTGCGAACGATCCTGAAGCAAGCTGTGCATATCTCATTTCAACGCCTATAATAGCATTGGCCTTCTTAGCCTTTGCAGCCTTCATGAGATTCTTCTTAACTTCTTCATCACAGTCATTAAGGTCGTCAAGATCCTGATCCTCAGAACCCTGAATATCTGCTGCGATTCCTTTGATAAATTTGGACTGGTAAACAGCCTGACCAACTACGAATCCAAGATACTCCTGAATCTCGTAATCTTCAAACTCATCACCAGTCGTCAGTAATAAATCTGCCATTTCAAACCTCCCAGTTTTTCGCCCCCACAGGCGAAAGAATTTTATAAAATACACCATATTTTATTATATCATATTTCAGCCATAAATCAAACAAATCTTGTCAGAATAATGCCCATGAAAATATACATCAAATGCATCCTAAAATAGTGAAAGTGGTGCGTTATTTACATATTTTCTGAACGTATATTCAATGGAGAAGCATGTTTCTTCCTCGCTCTCCTCTACCATCTCCCATTCAGGAAGCTTATCGAGGTTCGGAAAATATGTATCAGCCTGATATTTGTAATCGATCATGGTAATAATAGCTTCATCGCAATAAGGTACGAGCATTTCATAAATCTTACCGCCGCCGATCACGTAGATATCATCACTGTCAAGTTCACTGAGTATCTCCTTAAGTTCGTCAAAGGAATTCGCAACAGTTGCTCCCTTAACCTTGAAATCCGGATTTGCAGAAAGGATTATATTATTTCTGTTTACCAGTGGCAGACCGTTTGGAAAGCCCGCAAGTGTTTTTCTCCCAAGCACGATCGTATGTCCTGTGGTAAGTTTTCTGAAATTCTTCTGATCATTAGGTATCCTGATAAGGAGATTATCCTGAAATCCGATAGCCCAGTTACTGTCAACAGCAGCAATTGCTTTCATTTATATATCCTCCGTTGTATATCTGTTTCTTATCTGTTTTTTTATGATCACACTGCGATCGGTATATTCTTGATCTGTGGTCCGGTCTCGTAATTCTCTATCGTAAAGTCATCAACCGTAAAGTCATAGAAATCCTTAACATCAGGATTGAGTGTAACCTTAGGTGCCGGGAATGTCGGTCTTGTGATAAGCTCTTCAACCAGTGGGATGTGCCTGTCATAAATATGTGCATCAGCTATAACATGAACAAGCTCACCCGGCTTAAAGCCAGTAACCTGAGCTATCATCATAAGAAGTGCACTGTATTGAACAACATTCCAGTTATTCGCTGCCAGAACATCCTGAGAACGCTGATTAAGCACTGCGTTAAGCCTGTCTCCGGTCACATTAAAGGTCATGCTATAGGCACATGGATAAAGTCTCATCTCATGAAGATCCTGATGAACATAGATATTTGTCATGATCCTTCTGCTGTATGGATTATTCTTCAGATCATAGATGACCCTGTCAACCTGATCAAACATCCCTTCTTTATACTCATGTTTAACACCGAGCTGATAACCATAGGCTTTGCCTATGGAACCATTTTCATCAGCCCACTCGTCCCAAATGTGGCTCTTCAGATCCTTGATATTATTTGACTTCTTCTGCCATATCCAGAGTATCTCATCAATTGCAGATTTGATATAGGTCTTTCTGAGTGTGATCGCCGGAAATTCTTCAGCAAGATCATACCTGTTCACAACGCCAAATTTCTTGATCGTATAGGCGAGTGTTCCGTCCTCCCATTTCGGTCTGACCTTCTCTCCTTCCGTACTGTATCCGTTATCAATGATATCCCTGCACATATTTATAAATAATTCATCCGCGCGGCTCATATTTCTCCTCCAAATGTCAAGATTGAAATAGCATTATAAATAAAAAATACGGTTTCAATCCCTGCAGAAGCATGATTGAACCCCCAAATCATCTTTTTCCTGCAGTATATGGTATCATAAAACAGCAACAAAAAAAAGAACAAAAGTACATGGGAGGAAAAAAATATGGAACAGCTTTTATTCTGGGGAGAAATATTAAAACAGGCAAGAAAAATGCGCAATCTGACGCAGAAGGAGGTCGCCGATATACTTCATATTTCAAGGCAGTCCTACAGCAGCTACGAAACCGGACGCACCCGTCCGACACCCGAGCTAATAGCCATACTTTCAAATATTTACGACCTCAATCTGTTTGATCACGCAATAAAATATATGCCTGCGGACTATCTGGCCGAACAGCACGAATTTAAAGCATCAATACCGTCCTCGCCGGAAGTATCCGCAGGCAGAAAGACCAATATCAGGAGAAAACCCGAACAGATATACCCTGATAATATTGAATTTGATAAATAAACACCCGGTCAGTTTTTCAGACTAGATCAGGTTCTGCATAAGCTTCTTGGTTTCAAGCTTAACCACCTGGAAGTTCTTATTGTCTATGTCTCGAAGAAGCTCAAACAGTATATTTCTTACATCAGGACTGAGGTCATACTCTGATGCAGAATCTATGATTTCCTTAGCCTCTGAAGAGATATTTCCGGCATCGATGGCAAGAAGCGCTCTGTTAAGCATTGCCTTAAGATCTCTGTTGGAAAGCTTGATACCGTTTGATTTAAGAGGCATGCCCTTGATATCTCCGAATTCTTCGAATCCAAGCCATACTCTGAATGCCTTAACGGTTGCAAACCATTTCTGTACCAGAGTCGGCCAGTTGCTTGCCGCAACCTCAAGAGAGTCTTCTTTGGCGATATTAACATGGTCATCAAGCATATCTGCCAGATAAAGAGCTCCGAGGCCCGAAGCCTGATCTCTGAGATCTCTCGCCATGTTCATATAGCCTCTTTCATCAGTTCCGTCAAGGAAAGCCATAAGCTTATCCGACTTCTCATCATATTCCTTACAGAACTCAAGAGCCGCTCTTCTGTAGAGCTTCAGATTTCCGCCGAACTTCTTCATGCCGGCTGTAAATGAGATACCGCTCTTCTGCAGCTTTTCTTCCTGACGAGCCATGGCAACAGCCTCTCTGAGAAGATCCTTATCATCCGGAAGATCAGCTTTCTCCGCATTCTCGATAAGGAATTTAATGAATGTATATTTTCCGAAAGGCTTTCTGATAATACCCGCGAAACCGCTCTGGAGCAGGAATTCATCACTCTCATCGTGATCTTCATTTATTACTGCATACATTCTGGCACCGTAGCACCTGTTCATGGTAAGGTTTTCAAGATTATGAAGCGTCTGGAGGCCATCCATTCTCGGCATATATCTCGGAATAAGAATAACTGCATATTCGCTTACCTTAACCCTGTCAAGGCACTTGATGCCATTATCAACGAAATCAACAGTAACGCCGGCTATATCAGCATATTCCTTAAGAAGATTCTTATCAGCCATATCATCTGTTACAGCAAGGATAGCGAACGGCTTTTTAAGCCTGAATTCATCTCTTCTGATAACTCCTTCGGCAGTAACGTCAACATAGTTTTCTGTCTTGCCCTTCTTAAATACATTTTCCTTAATCGTATCTTTAACGCTTGTAAATACAGCTTTTGCCGAGTGTTCCTTCTTCGCATCAGGACCCTCTCCCGGCGGTGTAACAAGCCCCGTCGTTGCTTCACCTATAAGCTCGCTTGTTTTTGTCGAAGCATCGATATCCGACCAACCATTGGCATCAGGACTTGATGAAAGCATCATGTCTTCTCTGCTGAAAGCGTCAAGGCCGTTATTTCCGAACAGGTCACTTTCCACACCGTCAAAATTGAATTCCTTCTGCGCATAACTGATAAGGTTTCCTGTTTCTGTCGCCGGAATTCCGACCGTATTACGTGTTGTGTCGGCACGAGCAGCTGCTGCTGCCTCTCTTCTTGCAACCTCAGCCCAGTACTCAGAGGAATTCTCCGCCTGGTAGTTCTGCTGAAGCTGTTCTGCCGAAGCCGGTTTAGGTTCAGCATCACGTACAACATATCCATATTTTTCAAACATCTGCTGATTATATGACTTGTATCCGGTATTTTCGGTCTGAGCTGCCTGACTTTGCTGAGACGTCTGTGCCGATGATGCGCATGCTGAAGTATTTCCTGCCGAAGTATATGTATTCTGTGCATAGCCTCCGTTTGAAGCAGTGCCGGCAGCAGTCGTTGATGATGTATTTCCGGCATATGTCTTTCCGGTTCCGGAAGCAGCCGAACTGTTTACCGCACCTGCAGCCGAAGCTGTCTGGGCTGCCGATGCAGCATTCTGCACCGTGCCGTTTGATGAAGTATCCTCATCTCTTCTCTTCGCACCTGTTCTTGTACTGGCGTATACAGGCACCTCATTTACGTCGTAAACCGCATGAGTAACATTTGCGGAACTGAATTTACTCTTCCATACAAAAGCTCCGATAACGAGCAGGACAAATACAACGATTATTACTGTCATATTACACCCCATACCTTTCATTTTATAGCTTATCAGCCTGTTCTCCCCCACGAAACGAACTGCTGTTATTTATATCTGCCAAATGCAAGATTGTCACATACCTGTAACACTCAGTTTAAAGAATGATCTTCTTAAAACTCTTCTTTCCTCTTCTTACGATAAAGTCATTATCAAATGCATCTTTTGTATAAGCAGTGTATACATCGGTAACCTTTTCATCATTAACGACTACACCACCCTGCTCGATCGCACGTCTTCCTTCACTTCTTGACTTAACAAGTCCTGATCTTACAAGAATACCTATAAGATCCGCTTTGCCATCCTTGAAGTCTTCCTCTTCAAGTTGAGCAGTAGGCATATTTTCTGTTGAACCTGCTGAGAAAATACCCTTTGCAGCACTCTCAGCCTTTGCAGCCTCTTCATCACCATGAACAAGCTTTGTAAGCTCAAATGCAAGGATCTCCTTAGCTTTGTTAAGCTCTGCGCCCTCCCAGCTTTCCATAGCCTGGATCTCTTCGATAGGGAGGAATGTGAGCATCTTGAGACACTTGATAACGTCCTTATCATCAACATTTCTCCAGTACTGGTAGAAGTCATAAGGTGATGTCTTCGCAGGATCAAGCCATACAGCGCCCTTTGCTGTCTTACCCATCTTCTTTCCTTCAGAGTTAAGGAGAAGGGTTATGGTCATGGCATGTGCATCCTTACCCAGTTTCTTTCTTATAAGCTCTGTACCGCCGAGCATATTTGACCACTGGTCATCACCTCCGAACTCAAGGTTACAGCCATACTTCTCATAAAGCATGAGGAAGTCATAGCTCTGCATAAGCATGTAGTTGAACTCAAGGAAGTTAAGACCTCTCTCAAGTCTCTGCTTGTAGCACTCTGCAGCAAGCATCTTGTTAACACTGAACTGCGAACCGATATCACGGATGAACTCGATGTAGTTCAGATCCATGAGCCAGTCTGCGTTATTTACCATAAGAGCCTTACCCTCAGAGAAATCGATAAAACGGCTCATCTGCTTCTTGAAGCATTCGCAGTTATGCTCGATAGTCTCCCTGGTCATGAGAAGTCTCATATCGGTTCTTCCTGTCGGATCGCCGATCATACCGGTTCCTCCGCCCACAAGAGCGATTGGCTTATTACCATTCTGCTGAAGTCTCTTCATAAGACAGAGTGCCATGAAATGACCTACATGAAGGCTGTCTGCTGTCGGGTCAAATCCTATATAAAATGTAGCTTTTCCTGCATTTATAAGCTTTTTGATTTCTTCTTCATTAGTTACCTGAGCTATGAGTCCGCGGGCAACCAGTTCGTCATATAATTCCATTATTTTATGTTCCTCCGATAAATATTAATATCAAACCAAGTTATTATATCATTTTTCTAGACTTTTTTGAAGTATCTATAATGCGATTTTTATGTTATTTTTCGTATTTTTTTCGTTTATCATTAACATTACAGACTTCCGGGATCACTCGCTCCTATCTCACCACTGCATCGAACATTATTAATACTCATATCCGGCAATCACAAATGGTTGAGTTTTATCAAAGCAACTGTTCTCCGAGCAAATCAAAGGAATTGACGTTCTCGTACAGTTCCTCGTTCATCGCATCATAGTATCCGACATTATCAAGGTGTTCGGCAATATGCCTCAGTCTGTAATCGCCGGCCGTTATCTGAGCCGTTATAGCTCCGAGTGCATGTACCGAATAGATTCCGGCAAGCGGCTGCATACCTCTCTCCTTTGTCCTTGCAAACAGGACATCCTCGCCCTTATAAGCCGCGAGTATTCTTCCGATCTCATTACAGTCATATTTAATCATATCACAGGCAATGAACAGAACCGCAGAAGCATTGTCCTTCTCAGCCCTTTTAAGAACCGATGCGATGCCGCCTATAGGTCCGATACCATCATAAATATCCTCCACAGATTCATAGCCGCTGCGGCTGATCTTCTGCCCCTTTCGGACGGAAATATATTTTATACCATTGTTTTCACGGAAGGCAGTATCAATCTCATCACATATTTTATCCAGAAACGTTCTTCCGTCACCGGGAATAACTACCGTTTCCTTCGGTCTGCCCATTCTCTTTGATTGACCGCCTGCCATAACAGCGACAGCGATATTCAAACCGCCAGCATTCATATCACCATTGTTCTTATCGTAAATACTGCCACACATATCCTTTTACTCCGGAAACGTAAATAAACTATAATCATTCCTATTATCAGCAATTCAGATATTTATCATATAAATACCATATTTTTCAAACTAAACATCAGCATGGTACTCTCCATGAATCCCGCCGGTTTTATGAAGCAAATGTATATCGGTAATCCGCATATCACGCTGTATGCTCTTGCACATATCTATGACAGTAAGCGCCGCCGTACTGCAGGCACACAGAGCTTCCATCTCTACTCCGGTCCGCCCGTTGCACGAAACAGTTGCCTCAATATCCACACTGACCTTCTCCTCATTAAGTTTCAGCTTAACATCCGCCGAATCAATTATCACCGGGTGGCACATCGGTATCAGATCCGGTGTTCTCTTGGCTCCCATGATCCCTGCAATCTGAGCAACCGTCAGAACATCACCCTTCTTAACACCGCCGCTTCTGATCAGTTCAAGTGTCTCTCTGTTTATCAAAACACTTGCAGCCGCCGTAGCAGTCCTTCTTGTTATATTCTTAGCGCCCACGTCAACCATGCGCGCATTTCCTTCATCATCAAAATGTGAAAAATCCTTTTCTGACATATCACCTTTCACCCAATCACTGCTTATCGTTATTGACAGATCATCCGCCACATCTACTGACCGCCCACTCCCTGCAGAATTACAATCCGGTCCATCAACCGCTTGCATATTCTTAGCAATCATAAGTCTTAATATGTACTCCACTATTCCATCAACATCATCAATAGAAAATACAGGTTTGTCATACCCACTGAAAAGATCAACATCATCAGTCAGTACCGCCAATGCTTTATCCATGTCATCCGGTTCACGATATTCATTTCCTTTAGTCATCACATATAGTCTTGGAATATCCTCGCTCTTAAAGCCTTCAACAAGAACTATATCCATACCTGATGAACCCTGCAGCATCTCACTCAGGCTTTTGGGCTTTTTACCTGTCTCGGCATACCCGGACATTTCGGATGAAATAAGCACCCTGTCAGCTCCCGCTTCTGCGAAACGATACGTATCCTTACCCTCATGATCCATCTGAAAGCCGTGAATATCATGTTTTATTACCATCACAGAGAGACCTCTTCTCTTAAGAACAGGTATCAGTTTTTCTATAAGCGTTGTCTTGCCTCCACCCGAATATCCGGCTATACCTATAATCATGTAGTTCACCCTTCGTCCTTCCGAAAATACCGTATAACAAACACAGTTCAAGCATATCTATTATTATTTCAATAATATCTAAAACCAATTCACATGCTGTAACAAGCTGTCAATGCACATTTTTCTCTATGATCAATATCTTCCGAATGTACAGTTCGGATAATGGCATGGACTGCATTTCTGGCAGAGTCCGCCATCACCCAGATCGATCAGTTCCTTTTTTGTAAATCTCTCCCCTGCAAAAATCTGCGGAAGCATTACATCAAGCATGGTTGTCGGAAGCGAGATCGCCGCTCCTGGAACTCCCAGTATCGGCACATCTCCGAGATAGGCAACCAGAGTCATATTTCCCGGCTGTGCCGGCACACCATGACTTACTATATCCGCCCCAAGTTCCTTTATAGCCCCCGGAGTAAGATCATCCGGATCTACCGACATACCACCGGTGAAAATAAGGAAGTCTGCACCTTTGTCGAGCAGTTCACGAGCCGCATCAACAATCATTTCTTTGTCATCATCACATATTTTTATATCCACTATCTCCGACGGATAGTAATCAAGCTTCTTTCTTATGACCGGTTCAAACTTATCGCTGATCCTGCCATTATAAACCTCAGAACCCGTTATGATAATACCAACCCTTTTGTTATTATATGGCAATATCCTGATCAGTTCCCTGTCTCTGCAAAGCTCTTCAGCCTTCTTTATCTGCTCCTCTTCAGTATAAAGAGGCACTATCCTCATGGATGCAACCGCTGCCCCCTTTTCCAGTCTGTAATGATCAGGAAGCGTCGCAACAGTTATATCACCGATTCCATTTATTTCTATCAGAAGCCCGGTATCAACCCTGAGCATTCCCTTCACATCGGAAATAAGTAAAACCTTCCCTTCAGAGGGACCTGTGTAATGTGAACCCGGAACCTGAACCATTTTGGAAAGCCTGATAGCGCAGTCCTCTTCATGAAGAAGCCCTTCTTCAGCCTCTCCGACATACACAGTTTTCTTGCCAATATCAAGCAGAGCAGATATATCCTTCTCCTCTATGATATGACCTCTTTTAAAAAGAGCCCCCTTGAAGCCGTCATACATAGCTGTTACGTCATGTGCCAGAGCCTGTCCGATTGCCTCTTCTACATCTATCTTTTTCATACATTCTACCTTTTCATTCTTCTTAATGCTCAAACATGCTTTCCAAAATCCACCGCCGGTCATACACGTGAATTCGAGTAAACTCACAAAAATGTCGTTTGATAAATTCGTTTTCATAATGACATTCTGTTCAGATTACTATCATTTTTCTCACTGGCGAAGCAATACAATTCAGCTGAGGAACCCCTTGATCATCTGCCCTTCCGAAATTTCTCCGGATTTTGGCGGAATGATTCCATAAGCATCACAGCCAACGGCACTGCTTATAACAACATTCCCCTGAGATGAACTATATTCAAGCCGGACTTCACCTGCCTCAAAAATAAGCTTTCCTCTGAGAAATCGTGTGTTTCCGCTTTTATTTACGAATCCTTCCGTAAGCTTCATGTCGATCATCTGATGATCATATTCTGTATAACCCGCCATTTTCCTGAGCGCCGGCATGCAGATACACTGAAGATTTGTCAGACTTGACGCAGGATTTCCGGAAAGCGCAAGCATAAGCTTTCCGTCCTTCAGTCCATAGGCCGATGCCATCCCGGGCTTAATGATCACTCCATCACAGAGGATTTCCAGACCTGCCTTCTTCATCGCAGAGATCACAAGATCATAATCGCCTGCAGATACTCCGCCGGTTGATATCAGAACATCACACTCCCGAAGTCCTTTTTCAATCACACCGACAATACTCTCCTCATCATCATTAACATGTCCGAGATACTTAGTCTCGATATTATATGTTTCCAGAGCCGCACTGATTGAATACCTGTTTGAATTGCGGATCTGTCCTTTTTTCAGTTCTTCGTCAGGCTCTGCAACCTCATCACCCGTTGAGATAATTCCCGCGCACAGACGCTTGTAAACAGGAACAGTCAAAATTCCGAGAGAAGCCATAGCACCCGCAAGCCCCGCATCTACTACCGTACCCGCTTTGGCAATAATCTGCCCCTTTTTCATATCCTCTCCGGCATAGATCACATTTTCTCCGGATTTATATTTCTTTTTTAAAATAACCTCTGTTTCGGTAAAATCAGTATCCTCATATTTGCAGATGGCATCAGCACCATCCGGAAGGCATGCACCGGTCATAAGGCGTACCGCAGTTCCCGGTACTACCTTCTTCTCAGGAAGCTGTCCTGCACGTATATTTTCAATAACATGAAGTACCACTCCAGAGTTTCGGACTGATCCGTTCGATTCATCTTCTGTCGGTTTCTCCTGCTTAACAGCCGATGCATCATGTCCTCCAATAGCACCATTCAACAGAGCTGTATCTTCCGACCGAAATGCATAGCCGTCGTATGGTGATCTGTCAAAGGACGGAACATTCTCTGCGGCAACTATATCCTCCGCAAGTACTCTTCCATAACTGTTCTCCAGATCAACCATCTCAGCAGTTGTAACATTTATACTATCTATCAGTTTGTTCTTTGCTTCCTCGAACGTTAATCGCATTTTTTATATATTCCTCTCAAACCAGTCTCAGTGCAGTATTATACACTGTTTATTTTCTGATTGCTCCATCCATACTGTCTCTTAGGTCACATTTATT
The DNA here is from genome assembly GCA_946544235.1 of uncultured Lachnospiraceae bacterium. Lineage (GTDB taxonomy): Bacteria > Bacillota > Clostridia > Lachnospirales > Lachnospiraceae > Eubacterium_Q. Next base: position 22,231 of record CAMNMC010000073.1, read on the forward strand.
TCACTCATATTTTGCAGTCCTGCTCTTATCTTCTATCATGTTGATTGCTATAAGAACAACCGCCGAAATCGCAACATTTATCAGCACCCATTTGGTTGCCAGATCATCCTTGCCGGTTCGCCACAGCTGATAAACCGTAGTCGAGATCGTAGCTGTCCTGCCGGGAATATAGCCGGCAATCATCGAAGTCGCACCATACTCCCCGAGTGCCCTCGCAAAAGCAAGAACACAGCCTGCTATTATCCCCTGCTTACAGCATGGCATTTTCACCCTGAAGAATATATAGGATCTGCTGAGTCCCAGCGACTTACCTGCCCACTCAAGATTTTTATCAAAAGCTTCAAATGCCCCTCTGGCAGTTCTGTACATAAGTGGAAATATAACCACCGAGGTGGCAAAGATAGCCGACCACCAGTTCATGGTCAGTTTTACACCAAACACCGAAAGGAACATTTTTCCTATCACACGTTTCGGACCGAGAACCCTGAGCAGCAGATAGCCGATAACAGTCGGCGGAAGCACCAGCGGCAGTGTAAAGATACAGTCAAACACACCCTTAGCCCACTTCGGAAAACGGGTCACCAGATTTGCTGCCGCGATACCGATAATAAATATGATAATTGTACTTATTCCCGCGATCCGCAGGGAGTTCCACAGAGGATAATAATCCATATATCTTAACCTTACAGTTTCTTTAATAAAATCTTATATTCAACCAACCAGTATTCATGCACCTTATTCATTTTGCAATCTGTTTTACCGGATGCAGGTAAACCCGATTCCTTCAAATACAGCCTTACTCTCAGCACTCTTGAGATATTCAAGAAAAGCCTTAGCAGCATCCTTATTCTTCGAATTCTTAGTTACAGCCGCCGGATAAATAACCTGGCCGCACATATCCTTGGTTGCCTCGTCAACAAACTTAAGTCCTGCAGATGATGCATCCGTAGAATAAATAACACCGCAGTCAACCGCGCCTTCACTGATCTGAGATGTAACCTCTTTAACATTGCTTCCGTAAGAAATAACGCCGTCAGAAGCAAGTTTTGTCTCATCAAGCCCATAATATGCTAATATCTTCTGTGTATACTGACCAACAGGAACATCCTCGTTACCCATAGCCATCAGAATATCCTTTGCCTGAAGGTGAGCAACCAGATCATCAAAGCTGTTTATATTCTTCTTATTATCATCCGGTACAGCAAGAACAACCTTATTTTCAAGAAGGTCTGTTCTTGTGTCGGAGTCGATCAGATCGTTTCCGTCCGGATTCTTTTCAGCATCTGCATTCTTGTCGAGAGCATCCATCTGCTTCTTAGCCGCAGAAATGAAAAGATCACAGTCCGCTCCCTCTTCGATCTGAGTCTTAAGTGTTCCGGATGAATCGAAGTTAAATACGATCTTCACATTCGGATGATCCTTCTTATAATTCTCTGCAATCTGTTCAAGCGACTCCGTAAGAGATGCCGCAGCATAAACAACAATCTCAACTTCCTTTTCAGCGTTCTTATCCTTCTTGTCCTTCTTACCGCAGCCAACTGTCGCAAAAACGATCATAAGTGCCAGTGCCAGCGCAAAACCCTTTTTTAAAATACTTTTTCTCTTCATTTGTTAATCTCCTTTTTATAATAACAGCCATCTCTTCAACCTGCTGCATAATGCATCCGATTGATTATCTCACCGTTTCATACATTACTGATGGCATCCATATGATTGCCTCGCTGTTTCATACATTGCTGATAGCATCCATACGATTGTCATACTGATTTATTCATCTTTGATGACAGCAATTATTTTCATACATCTCATATTATCCCCTGAGTATGATGATCTTACCCGGATCAATGTATAATTCATTCGGAACGAGAGTCTCTTCACTCTCATCATAAAGCGACCTCTCTTTTTTCCACCAAAGCCCGTTTTCGAGCATTATATACCATTCAAACGGCAGTCTGGTCACACTTGTTTTGCCGCATCTGATGATATTAAAAGTTTTCTTATTCGAGGTACCACCCGGTACGTCATCCCGAGCATTCCCGGTCGTAACTTCCACACCGGCTGCCGAAGCAAAGCCTTCACCGACAGCAGGTTCAAAATCATGTGCTCTGATCCCGATAAATCCCGCATCATCAGTTACTTTCATCTCTGTCACAAGCTCCAAACCGCCCCAGTCCAGTGCTCTCACTCTGTGATCAGAAAGCTTTTCTATACGACTGATATTCTTACATCCGGTCAGTTTAGCCGCTGCCACAGTACCAGGATTCATAAATACATCGTCTGTCTTTCCTGCAGCGATAACCTTTCCTTTTTCCAGAAGGATCAGATATTCGCACATCTGATATATTTCATCCCTGTCATGGCTCACAAGGATAAAGCTCTTGCCAAGCTCATTCAATAGTTCTGCAAGTTCAAGTCTGGTTCTCTCTCTCAGAAAAGTATCAAGCGCTGTAAAAGGTTCATCAAGAAGGAGCAGTTTCGGGTCAGAAGCAAGTATCCTTGCAAGAGCAGTTCTCTGCTGCTGCCCGCCCGATATTTCTCTCGGATAACGCTTTCTTATATCAGAGATATTAAGCATATCCATCAGCTTATCAGCGGAAATATCAGCATTCTTTCCTTCTCTCCTTTTCAAACGTTCAGCAGCATGAATGGCCGCATTAATATTTCCCTCTACAGTCATATTAGGAAAAAGCGCGTAACTCTGGAAGAGATAGCCTATACTTCTTTCTGCAGGGCTGACGTTTATCCTGCTGTTCTTATCAAAAAGGACATTACCGTCAAGGGCTATCTTTCCGCTGTCCGGAGCAGCTATCCCCGCAAGAGATTTAAGACACATACTCTTACCGCCGCCAGACGCACCAAGTACACCTATCCTGTTACAATCAGTCGAAAAGCTTATATCCAGTTCAAAATCATGAAGTTTTTTTCTTATATCCGCCTCTATGATCAATTTTTTACTCCATTATCTATCCTGATCACACAAACAAAAGATATACATCAATCTGTTTCTGCTTATCCATCATTTCATCAAATAACACGATTCACTCAATATTTTTCATAATCATCCAATTCAAAATATGTCGTTACTTCTCGTCAGAAGCACATTCGGACGCACTGCCCCTCAGTATTCTGATACCATGTTCAAGTCCACCGAGAATAAAACCAAGGCATTCCTTAACAGCCTTTGGACTGCCCGGAAGATTTACGATCAGGCTGTGTCCTCGTATAACCGAAGCCGCTCTTGAAAGCATCGCACGGTCAGTGATCTCAGCCGATTTCATCCTCATATATTCAGCGATTCCCGGCGCGTTTCTCTCTGCAACCTCGAGAGTAACTTCCGGAGTACGGTCTCTCATGGAGAAGCCTGTACCGCCGCTTGTTATAACAAGGTCTGCCTCTCTGGCATCGCAAAGCCTTATAAGTTCCTTTCTGAGAATAAGTGGTTCATCCGGAATAAGAAGAGTCTCTATTATCTCATATCCGTTCTCTTTTAGTATCTCGCATGCAAGAGGCCCGCTCTTATCCTCGCGTTCGCCCTTAGATCCCTTATCCGAGAGGACTATTACCGCTGCGGTAAAAGGTCTGTCAGGCGCAGGCTCCTTAACAGTAACCTCGTCGCCCGGCTTTATCATACCGCCCTGTAATACCTCAACAAAAACTCCCTCCCTCGGCATTATACAGTCACCGACGGAATTATATATATGACAATGGCTGTGGCATTCCTTACCCCTCTGAGTAAGTCTCAGAACCGCACCGCCATCTTCTTTTTCCACAAAAAACAGGCTTCCAACAGGCAGTTTCCTGACATCGAAGCCTTCGATTATAAGATTTTCTCCAAAGTCGCCATCGTTAACATTAGCTCCTTTGCCGCGAAAATCATCTATTGTTTCAGCCGTAAGTATGCTGACCTGTCTGTGCCAGTTTCCGGCATGTGCATCTCCCTTAATCCCGAAACTTTCAACAAGTTCTGCCTCATCAACCGGATGCTTTGCAATTCCTCTCCTGTCACTTATACATATGGCTTTTATTTTACCCCTCATATCGTTCATCTTTTATATTTCCTTCACATCTATTCTTCCAATCTCAAGCAATCTGACAAAAATACATTATCAATCCTGAACAACATTATCCATCCAACATCATGTGGCACCATGACAGAATAATCTCCAGATTATCTGTCTTATCTCCACGACCAAATAGTTTCAATCTACATCCCATCATCCGCCTATAGATGACATAGCCCCGGTTTCAGTTATATTTTTCTCATCATAAAAGCAGTGCTTCTGAGGCTTCTTTAAAATTGCTTCAGCAATCCTTTCTTTAAGTCTCTGCTCCTTCTCATCCTCCGGAGCATCATCTCTTAAAACAGTTTTGATATCCTCTCCGGTATCAAAGCAAAGACAGCTTTTTATAAATCCTCTGGTCGTAAGCCTTATCCTGTTGCAGTCAGCACAGTAGCCTTCATGCATCGCACTGATAAATCCAATACACCCCTTAAAGCCCGGAATATGATAATAAACTGCCGGTCCGTTACCCCTGACACTGTCCAGCTTCTCTATACCCGGATATTTTTCCTCTATCCTCTTCCTCAAAACACTATGAGGTATCGCTGGAAAGCCTTTTGCAAAGCCGAGCGGCATAAGCTCTATAAATCTTATGTCAACCTGTTTATCTCTTACAAACTCAATAAGCTTCCAGGTATCTTCCAGCGGATCCACGCCTTCTTCACCAAACAAGCTGCTTTCATACGAAACAGCATTGATATGCAGAGGAAGCCCCGCTTCAAGAACCTTGTCGATTCCAAGAAGCGCCTTATCAAGTGCATCAAAACCTGTCAGCCTTTCATATCTCTTTCTGTCCAGTGTATCAAGGCTTACATTTATCATGTCCAGCCCGGCACCGTGAAGTCTATCCAGTTTTTCAGGAAGCAATGTACCATTTGTGGTCATCGTAACCTGCTCTATTCCCGGAATTGCCTTAATACTCCTGACAAGCTCCTCTATTCCGCGCCTGATAAGCGGTTCTCCACCGGTAAGCTTAACTCTCGATATACCCAGTTCTGCCATAGCGCTGACAGCCTTGCATATTTCCTCGAAGGTAAGGATCTCACTCATCGGAAGATGCTTTATATCCTCAGGCATACAGTATCTGCACCTCAGATTGCATTTATCCGTTACGGATATTCTGACATAGTTTATATCTCTGTTATATCTATCAAGCATCTATCATACCTTTTTTTGACCACAGAACCCTGATCAATCCCCTACAATATCAGACAGGTCTCACCCCTATCATCACTGATCATAAAGAGTGAGACCCGTTTAATTCTAAATATAATCCTTGAATCTCAAAAGAGACTATTCATTTATCTTCTCAACTCTGACAGCACATACCTTGTACTCAGGTATTCTTGCGAAATCATCAAGTGCTGCATTTGTAAGAACATTTGCCGGTGAATCCGGGAAGTGGAACGGCATCCAGGTCTCGCCCTGAGATACCTTGCGTCCGACTCTGGCAGTCGCCGTGATCTCACCACGTCTGCTTATTACCTTGACCTTTTCACCATTTTTGATACCAAGCTCCTCGGCATCACGGAAGTTGATCTCGATAAAGCCTTCGCCGGCTATATCCATAAGCCCCTGTGACCTTGCCGTCATTGCAGCCGCATTATACTGATATAGAATACGGCCTGTCATCATGATGAGCGGATACTCATCATCAGGAACCTCCTGTGACGGTCTGTACGCAGCCGGATAAAGAAGCGCTCTGCCCCTTGCAGGACCCTTGGCATGCATTATCGCAGTACCCGGATGATCCTTACTGAGACATGGCCACTGGAGGCTCTCACCGCTGTCTAGTCTTGCATGTGAAATACCTCCAAAGCTTGGAGTAACCGATGCAATCTCATCCATTATCTCAGCACTGGTAAGATGTGGCTGAGGATAACCCATGGCATTCATAAGATCAATTATTATATCAGTATCGAGACGCATATCGCCCTTTAGGGTAACTGCCTTACGGATTCTCTGAACACGCCTCTCTGTATTTGTAAAGGTTCCTTCCTTCTCCGCATAGCTGACGCCCGGAAGGATAACATCTGCATACTGCGCAGTTTTGGTCATGAAGAGTTCCTGAATAACGAAGAACTCCAGACTTTCAAGCGCCTTGATGATGTGATGTGTATCAGGATCGGTCACAACCGGATCCTCACCACAGATGTAAAGTCCCTTAATGCGTCCATCTATTGCAGCCGGAAATACATCCGTCGCCTTAAGCCCCGGCTTCGGATTAAGCTTTATGTTCCAGGCCTTCTCAAACTTCTCTCTTACCTGATCGTTATCAACCTTCTGGTAGCCCGGATAATCAGTAGGAAGTGCTCCCATGTCGCAGGCACCCTGAACATTGTTCTGGCCTCTGAGAGGATTAACTCCGCAGCCGCTTCTGCCTATCTTGCCGCAGAGAACAGCCATATTCGACATACACATAACGCCTTCGGTACCGGTAGAATGCTCGGTAACGCCCAGGCAGTAAATGATTGGTGCCTTTTTAGCCGTTGCATACATACGTGCAGCTTCAACAAGTCGGTCAGGATCAATATGACATATTTCTCCCACCTTCTCAGGCGTATATTCTTCAACAAGAGCCTTAAGCTCGTCAAAGCCCTCAGAATAGTCGCGTATATAATCATGATCGATAAGGTCTTCCTTTATCATCACATGCATCATACCATTGGCAAATGCAACATTGGTACCCGGTCTGATCTTCAGATGAATGTCAGCCTTCTTAGAAAGGCCTATGTCTCTCGGATCAACCACTATAAGTCTGGCGCCATCCTTTACTGCCTTTCTTATCTGCATTCCGACAACCGGATGTGCTTCTTCAGGATTCGAACCGATGAGAAGTATGCAGTCAACGTCATGAGTAATATCATGTATAGGATTGGTCATGGCTCCCGAACCAAGTGTCTTGGCCAGACCGGCAACCGTTGCGGAGTGACAGACTCTCGCACAGTTGTCTGTATTATTATTTCCGAAACAGGTCCTTACCATCTTCTGGACCATGTAAATATCTTCATTTGCAGAACGTGAGCATGCAAAGCCGGCAAGTGATTCCTCACCATATTTTTCCCTGATCTCCATAAGGCGCTTTGCAGTATAGGAAATAGCTTCTTCCCAGGAAGCCTCTCTGAACTCTCCGCTCTCCCTGTCCTTAATAAGCGGTTTCGTGAGTCTGTCCTTCGAATGAACAAAATCAAAGCTTCCCGAACGTCCCTTGACGCAGAGCCGGAAATGATTTGATGGTCCTGATGCAGGCTCGACATTTACTACTGTATCGTCCTTTACAACCAGATAATACTGGCAGCCTGTTGCACAATGAGGGCAGGTTGTTAGTACCTTCTTAACCTCCCAGTTTCTGTATTTCTCCTGCCTCTTCAGAGTAAGAGCACCTGTCGGGCAGACGCTTGCGCAGTTACCGCAGGTCTCGCATCCGGTCTCCTTATAGTTCTCGCCAAAAGGCGCATCCACGATGTGAAATACACCCGAGCGGCTGTTCTTAAGAGCACCGTTGCAGGCTATATTATGACATACGCTGATACAGCGCATGCAGTGAATACATTTACTCGGATCATAGCTTAAATACGGATTGCTGTCGAGGATCGGCAGCTGTTTTTCGATCTTATGCCTTGCACCTTTATGCTCGGCATGCTTGATACCATAACGATTACAGAGATTCTGAAGCTCGCAGGTTCCGTTGCCCGGACAGCTCATACAATCAAGATTATGATTTGAAAGGATGAGCTTAAGCATATCCTCTCTGTAGGTCTGAAGTGTTTCGGATTCGGTATTTATTACCATACCTTCCTTAGCCTTGGTTCTGCAGGCCGGAAGAAGATTTGAGAAGCCCTCAACCTCAACCATACAGAGTCTGCACGAACCAACATCACTGACACCTTCCATATAACAGAGAGTAGGAATGTCGATATTATTCTTTCTGGCTATATCAAGTATGGTAGCACCCTCTTCTGCCTGATAAGCCTGTCCGTTTATTGTAAGATTTATCATTCGCCTCTGCCTCCTTCCATAGCACCACAACCGTAGTGATCACAGCGGAGACATCTTCCTGCTTCACGCATGGCCTCCTCATGAGTCATAGGCAGCTCAACGAATCCGAAGTTATCCTTTCTGGCGAAAGGATCCTTCTCTTCCACCTCAGCTCTTCCTGTAGGAACACAAGGGTTAGGATATGCCGGCGGAATCTCTATTTTATCATCTATCTTATGATGATATCCGAGATACTCATCAATATTTGCGGCAGCAACCTGGCCGGCAGCAATGGCATTTATGGCTGTTGACGGACCTGTTACGCAGTCACCGCCTGAAAATACGCCCTCCATGTCCTTAACCATACAGGTTTCATCCGCAAGGATGCGTCCTCTGTTAACCGGAACATTTTCCTTCTCGAAATCGGCAGTATCACTTCTCTGTCCAACTCCGAGTATGAGAAGATCGCATTTGAATCGATATGGATAATTGCTTGAATGCTCGGTAGTCATCATTCCGTACTGATCATACTCAGCGATGATCTGCGGCTGAAGCCATACCGCACGAACATTATTGGTTTCCTTATCAACCTCTATATTCAGGAAACTGAGCAGAGTTCTGAAGCTTACGCCCTCCTGCATAGCTCCTTCTATCTCGTCCTCAAGAGCCGTATAATCGTCCCTCTTACGTGTAAATACGTGTATCGATTCAGCATTAAGTCTTACGGCAGTCCTTGCAGCATCCATGGCAACGTTACCGCCGCCGATAAGAACAACCTTCTTACCTGTAAGGTCAGGAGCATCACCGCTAGCAACCTTCTGAAGGAAATCAGCCGCAGGAATAACATTTCCGGCGTCAGCATTTTCCATAGGCATGCGGTTACCAAGCTGAGCACCTATACCGATATATACAGCGTCGTATTTATCATGAAGCTCAGTAAAGCATATATCTCTTCCAATTTTTGTATTGTAATGGATCTTGATATCGCCCGAAGCGAGGATTGCTTTGATATCGCGATCAAGCTGTTCCTTCGGAAGACGGTATTCAGGAATACCATAACGAAGCATACCTCCTGCCTTCTCATGTTCCTCGAATATTTCAACCTCGTGGCCCATAAGGCACAGATAATATGCACAGGTCATACCTGAAGGACCTGCTCCTATAACAGCTATCCTCTTGCCTGTTCTAACATTCGGCACAGGCGTAGGAACCGTATCAGCAGCAGCCTGCTCTACGGCATATTTTTTAAGAGCTCTGATATTGATCGGAGCATCGACCATGGATCTGCGGCACTTTCTCTCACACGGATGCTCACATACCATTGCACAGGCTGTAGGGAAAGGATTTCTCTTCCTGATTACCTTTACAGCACCTTCATAATTTTCATCCTTGATCATAGCAATATATCCGGGAACATCAACATGTGCCGGACATAAAGTTATACAAGGCACAGTCTGAGCGGTATTCTCAGCACAGCGCCTCTCTAAAATATGACTTTCATATTCGTCGGCAAATTCCGAAAGCGATTCGAGTATCAGCTGAGCAGCAACAACGCCAACTGCACAGTCAGCAGTTTGGGCTATCATCCTGCATTTCTTCTCGATCACCTCAAGAGTTTCCATGGTTGCATCACCATCAAGGATGGCTTTCAACAGATAATCCACCTCCGCAAGCCCGTCACGGCATGGAACGCATTTTCCACAGGACTGATTCATAGAGATCTGAAGTAACGACCTGTACAATGCCAGCGGACACATTCCCGGTGGATATGATGTCATTCTTGATCTGAATTTACGAAGGACGACATCAATCCTTTCGTTCATATTACCCTTCTTAGCTAGTTTTTGCATATACTCCCCTTATTTATGAAATTACTCTTCAATGTTAAGGATTTCGGAAAATCCTGTTACCTCCAGTACATCCATAACCTTCTCAGGAACGTGTCTGATGATCATCTCTCCCTGCTTAAGCATCTTCTTCTGAGCTGTAAGCAGTATTCTGAGTCCCGCACTTGAAACATATTCAAGTTCACCAAGATCAAAAACAAGTGTCTCCACATCCTCAATATCATTATTTACAATAGTTTCAAGATCAGGTGCCGTATTGGTATCAAGCGAACCGATCAGTTTGAGTGAAAACTCGCTTCCTTCTCTCTGTGTCTCAATACTAAACATAGTTTTTCCCTCCAAATATAATTAGTCCCTGCAATCAGGAAATATCCTTTACCATAATAAGCTCATTGTGTCCGTCAGAATATCTGTAATCAACATCATCCATCAGCTTCTTTACGAGAAATATTCCAAGTCCTCCGATAGGACGCTTCTCTATTGCGAGAGTAGTATCAGGATCACCCTTCTGTAACGGGTCAAACGGTATTCCGCTATCAATAAAGGTTATTTTCAGGATTGTTCCTTCAGGATCTATATCCGTAACTATCCTTGCCTCGCCTTTTCCGTCTCCGTAAGCATAACTGGCAATATTCACAAATACTTCTTCGATAGCAAGTCTGAGCTGCATCTTTTTCTTCTGTGAACACCCTGTTTCATCCAGCTGTTCTTCAACAAACCGAATAACGTCATCAAGATTATCTGTCAACGCATCTACCTTAAGCTCTTTCATCGGTCAAATCACCCCGCTTTTCATATTTCTCCCGGTTATGGTCTTAACCGGATCACTCTCCCTTAATATTTTAATATACATTGGCGAAATCGTCAATTTTTATCATCATTTTTTATATTTTTTTGTATATTATTTCAGTATAAAAGGGACCCGCATTCATAACAATGCATCGGTCCCCTATAATTCTAATCATTATTATGCATTTTTATCCTGCGATATCTGGCCATCCCAACACCCACTGCAAGCAGCACGAAGAAAAACGGTGTAGTGATCGGCTGCTCGGGATTGACCATAGCTTCCGCAAAATACGCTATCGCTCCGGCGGCACAGGCAAATATCTCTGCTCTTCCCTCCGAATATTTAAACATATAACGAAGTGAAGCAAAGAACAGACCCAAATAAGCCACAAGACTGAACAGACCTCCGGTGAGAAGTCTTTGAAGTATCACGTTATGGCAGCTGTCATATACCTTTCCGGTAATTTCAACCATTTCCTCATGACAGTTTGTAAGCATTATATCGCGAACAGTTTCATTTCCGTACCCAAAAAGCTGATGCATAATACCTGACCTGTTATATTCCTTCCATGCCCTCTTCCAGATATAGCCTCTGTATTCGCCCCATTTATCATTAAATACGAACAACGAATTCTTACTCTTTATTCCTATTATCGTAATGATTATCGCCGCAGCTATTCCCAGAACCGTGACTCCGGCCATCAGCCGTCTGTTCTGAAGCCTCTCATAGAATTCGTATTTCTTCAGTTTCAGAATGACAAATATTATTGAAGCAATTGCCGCAGCAGCCAGCAAGACTCCCATCACCTTAGGATTACCTGCTATCTCGGCAATACCGTTTATATGCCCCTTGTTTCCTTTTTTACTTTTATCCAGGAGACTCATAACAAACAGCCCCGAAGATATGAGAAGCAGCGACAGCAGCCACTCAGCCATTCTCTTCCTTCTTATTGCCACATAAAACAGAACGATCAAAGCCGCTCCAGTTCCCAGATATACATTATCGCTTTTGGCTGTCATGATCGTAAAAGCACCTGCAAACGTACCGATTCCGGACATTATCCTGTAAAAAAGCTTATCTGAAAATACAAACACTGCTATGCTGATCGCAAGGAAGATACAGAGATACGAACCAAAGGTATTCATATTCCCGATGGTTGACACAAATACCGTCTTCTGTGACGCCTTGATATCTTTCCTCCAGTTTCTGTAATCCGTGCCGAAATGCTGAAGATATGCAATATAAAACATATAAAGCGATATCAGGAGCGTTATCGGATAGATACATCTCACACTCTTCACGCCCCTCGAAATGATGATAAACATAACAAAAATGATCAGCATCATCATTAAGCCGATGCGCCTTCCCCTCTCACCGGTCACAGCATACTTGATTCCTTTAAATATGGTATCGTTCTTCTTGGCCATAATAGCGTTTATAAATGTAGCTGCAGCCTGACTCACAATAAAGAGAACTGCCCAGAACCATGGTTTTTCATAATATCTGATGCCAGTCTCACTATTTACCCTGAAATAATCAGCCATCCCCTTCACACTGATCGCGCCGGTGCTTTTATTTTTTCTCCCTTTAGCTCCACTGTTATAAATAAATGCAGAATGAAGTATCATCTCCAAAGCCAGCGCAAGCACTGCCGTAATGATGAAGGCAGCTGTTCCGTAGATAAAACACTTAGCCCTCGTAAGAGTTATATCAAAATACATATCGTGCATATAAAGAGGATAAAACGTGCAGAGATATGTAAGATACAGCAGTATAACCGTATCAACCGCCGCAATATCAAAGCTCTTCAGAACAGATTTATGGTTATTATTTGAATTGCTGTTTCTGTTTTTATTATTATTCTTATTATTGTTCTTATTGCTATTATTACTCTTGTTATTGTAGCTTGAATGTTTACTGCTGCTCATATTATTTCTTCTGTTCCTGTTCGTCATAACTATATCATGAAAAAACATCCAATGATATTTTTTGCTCCTGTATATATTTTCAGATTATACCATGTCATATGGTATTAATAAACACGAAATTCCGGTGTTTCATCTAATATAGATTTAGTACAACATATGGTGCTACAATATGCCCGATTTTCCTATAAACTGCATATACCCCCGGTAAACACACATAAACATAATGAAGCTTTAATAATCACGCATATAAATGCATCTTTGTGTAGATGCTGACTCCGTCAGCTCATCCCCTCGTGACGAAGTCACTCGGTGATGGATATTCGCCAAATGTCTGCATACGCATGTTCCATGCATGCAGACACTTGGCTCATTATCTACACAAAAAGAGGTCTACAGCAAACTACTGTAAACCTCTGTAAAATGTTGTGCGGAAGAAGGGACTTGAACCCTCACGACGTTACCATCACTAGATCCTTAGTCTAGCCTGTCTGCCAATTCCAGCACTTCCGCATCTTTTTTTCAGGTGATTTCTCACCCGCAACGATATGTATATTATCACGGTGTGTTATCATTGTCAACAACTTTTTATTATTTTTTTACAACTTTTTTTCAAGTCATTTTTTTCTATGTTTTTACTATATTAATACCAATTATTTATATACATCATCAAAGCGTTTCGGCTTGTTTTAATCCATACGCTGTGGTAATCTTTTAGATGTATTTATAAAAATATCCTTCTTAGATCAATCCATTCTTTATACATACTATTTTGATCTTTTTCAGATCAAAACAGCCTAGTATTAAGAGCATTTGACAAACATGAAGGAAAGAAAAAATAAGGGAAGGTGAAAACATGTTAGAAAAAGTTTTCAAGCTCAAGGAACACAACACCAATGTCAGAACCGAGATTGTTGCAGGTATGACAACTTTCCTCGCAATGGCATACATCCTGGCAGTTAATCCGAGTATCCTCGGTACTGTAATGAACCAGAACGGTGTATTCCTCGCAACAGCCATTTCATCGGCTATCGCAACATTTATCATGGCATTTCTTGCCAACTACCCTATCGCTCTTTCAGCCGGTATGGGACTCAATGCTTACTTCGCATTTTCCGTATGTATGGGTGATCTTGCCAAGGAAGGCGCAGACGCTTTCAAGATTGCACTTACAGCTGTTCTCTGCGAAGGTCTTATCTTCATTCTTATTTCGATATTTAAATTCCGTGAGAAGATCATCAATGGTATTCCGCAGAACCTTAAATTCGGTATTACCAGTGGTATCGGTCTCTTCATAGCATTTATCGGTATTCAGGGTGCAGGAATTGCTCAGAATTCCGACTCAACACTTGTTGACCTCGGTGATTTTTCAAAGCCTGAGATGGTACTTGCATTAGTCGGAGTTCTCGTTATAGTAATTCTCAGTCATTATAAGGTTAAAGGAGCCGTTCTTATAGGTATCCTTGCAACATGGGTTCTCGGAATGGGCGCCGAAGGCATCGGCTGGTATGACGGTGTAAGCGTATTCCCTGATTTCTCTGATGGTCTTGTTAATTTTGAAGACCTCAGTGATACAGCTTTCAAATTCAATTTTGCCTGGGTTGGTGATCACATTGTACAGTTCATCGCCATCCTCTTCAGTTTCCTTTTTGTCGATCTTTTCGACACAGTCGGTACTGTAGTAGGTGTTGCTGATAAGGCTGACCTCCTTGACGAAGATGGCAAGCTTCCAAGAGTAGGAAGAGTTTTCATGGCAGATGCAGTCGGAACAACAGTCGGTGCATGTCTCGGCACTTCTACAGTAACAAGCTTTGTTGAGTCAAGTGCCGGTGTTGCTGAAGGCGGTAAGACAGGTCTTGCTTCATTTGTAACAGGCCTTATGTTCCTTATCTCTATCGTACTCAGCCCTATCTTCCTTGCTATTCCGTCATTTGCTACAGCTCCTGCTCTTATCTATGTAGGTATGCTTATGTTCAGTTCAGCACTTAAGATCAAGTTTGATGGTGATATAGCTGATTCAATCGGTGCATATATGGCAATCATAATGATGCCTCTCACTTATTCAATTGCAAACGGTATCATGTTCGCTATCATCTCATGGGTTATCGTTAAGGTATTTACAGGCAAGATCAAGGACATCTCTCCTGTTATGTGGGGTGTATTCGTACTCTTCGGTTTACGTATCGCCGCACTGGTAACCAATTTCAGCTAAGCAATAGAAACAAGCCATGCAACAAAACAAAGGAGAGCGGATGAATACTTGCATTCATATCCACTCTCCTTTATTTTGTTATACGGCGCCTTCGGCGACGGTTCTTGATGTGCTTTGCACATCAAGAACAGAGCATGGCTTTTTTAATTCATTCAGCCACTTTGCTCATTACCTACACAAAAGAAACGGATCATCCCGAAGGATGATCCGTTTCAATAATTCTCTCACACTGTAAATCTGATTTAATTAAGCAAGCTTAGCCTTAGCTACTTCTACAAGCTTAGCAAATCCTTCAGGATCGCTTATAGCCATCTCTGAAAGCATCTTTCTGTTGATATCAACCTCAGCAAGCTTAAGACCATGCATAAGT
>CAMNMC010000074.1 GCA_946544235.1 uncultured Lachnospiraceae bacterium
AAAACAGCTTCTGACGGCAGTACGGATACTACTGAATCGTCAAAGGATGAGAAGACAGAGGATACGACAGAAAAGATAGATGACAGTAAGAATAATCCGCTTCTTTCTTCCAAGTCTCCGATATATATCAAGCTTGATAATGCCAGCTATTGGGGAAATGATAAGAGCTACACCTGTCAGTATAATGTGAATGTTATTAATAATTCCGGGGAGGCTGTTGAAGGCTGGGAGGTTGTTTTCGAAGGCTTCGCAGATGACTGTAAGCTTGGAGATAACTGGTGCGGAAGCTATGAATTAAAGAATGGTAAGCTTTCTGTAAAGCCGGCCGATTTCAATTCAAAGATAGATGATAAGAACGAGATCAACTTCGGCTTCCAGATGATATTCACCTCTGAAGCAGGAGCCAAGAAGGCTACCAAGAATGTGAAGCTGTTTATTGGCGGCAAGGAATACGATCCGTCAGCTGTCGACAAGGATGATAAGACTGAAGATACCGGTAAAGAGGATAAAACGACTGAAGCTCCGGAGGCGGATAAAGAAGGAAAAAATACATCTCAGACTGATGTGACAGCTACTGAGGATACCGTTAAGGATGATGCATCAACCGAGGAAGATAAAAAAGCTGATGATAAAGATGGAAGTACTCCTGTAGGGATTCACGGAAAGCTTAGTGTAAATGGTGTTGATATCGTTGACAAGGACGGTAAGAAATTCCAGCTTAAGGGTGTCAGCACACATGGTCTGGCGTGGTTCCCTGACTATGTTAATAAGGATGCCTTTAAGAGTATAAGAGATGACTGGGGTGCAAATCTTATCAGACTTGCGATGTATACCGATGAGAGCGGCGGATACTGTACTGATGGTGACAAGAATAAGCTCAAGGAGCTTGTTAAGTCAGGCGTTGATTATGCTACAGATCTTGGTATGTATGTCATCATCGACTGGCATATCCTGCATGATCTTACTCCTATGAAATATAAGGATGAGGCAATAGCATTCTTTGAGGAAATGTCAGCGCTTTATAAGGATTATGATAACGTTTTATTCGAGATATGCAATGAACCAAATGGCGGAACAAGCTGGTCTGAGGTTAAGGAATATGCCGAAGAGGTAATTCCTGTCATAAGAAAGAACTGCCCAGACGCGATCATAATTGTTGGAACTCCGACCTGGTCTCAGGATGCTGATATTGCATCTAAGGATCAGATAGAGGGCTATGATAATATCATGTATGCTGTACATTTTTATGCTGCGACGCATAAGGATGACCTGAGAAATAAGGTTAAGACAGCAAGATCAAACGGAGCTCCTGTATTTATAAGTGAGTTCAGTATATGTGATGCTTCAGGTAACGGAGCAATCGATTATGATTCCGCGGAAGAGTGGATGAAACTGCTGAATGACGAGAATATATCATATGCAACATGGAATCTCAGCAATAAGAATGAATCATCATCCCTTATAAGCTCTGACTGTAATAAGACTTCAGGATGGAGCGAGGATGAAATGTCTGAGACCGGAGCATGGCTTAGAGAACAGCTGCAGAAATAAGCTTATAACGATTATTTTGTTAAAAAGGATGCCATTCTAGAGACTTGCTCATATATAGTATTTATTAATATGCTATTAATATGAAAAGGCTTTCGGTTGACATTTTGTTAAAAAAGTATTACAAATAGAAGTGGCGTTTTATGAGCAGGTAAATACTAAACGTAATCCTGCCATATGATCAGTTTACTTAAATGAGGACGTTATATGCGTGTTATTGCCGGTACAAGAAGAAGCCTTCCTTTAAAAAGTGTTGAAGGGTTTGAAACAAGACCAACTACAGATCGGATCAAGGAGACACTTTTCAATATTTTGATGCCCGACCTTCCGGGAGCAAAGTTCCTTGATCTTTTTGCGGGAAGCGGCGGCATCGGAATAGAAGCCCTTTCGAGAGGTGCTGAGAATGCAGTATTTGTTGATAACAGCAGAGACGCCATTCATTGCATAACAGAAAATGTAAGATTCACTAAGTTTACTGAGGAAGCAGAGATTGTGAGACTTGATTCTCTTTCATACGTAAGGTCCCTACGAAAGATCGATTTTGATATTATCTTCATGGACCCGCCGTATGGAAATGATCTTGAGAAAGAGGTTCTTTCAGTTCTTGCTTCAAAGGAATTTGTGAATCCGGATGCTCTGATAATTGTTGAAGCATCGCTTGATACTGATTTCAGTTATGCGGATGAACTTGGATTTACAATTTACAAAAATAAAGAATATAAATCAAATAAGCATATATTTATGCAAAAAAGGATATAGACTATGATAACAGCAGTTTATCCGGGCAGCTTTGATCCTGTCACGCTCGGACATCTTGATATAATCAGAAGAGGATCAGAGTGTTTTGACCGCCTTGTGATCGGCGTTCTGAATAATTCAGAGAAAAAATCACCATTGTTTAGTTTAGAAGAACGTGTTATTATGTTAAGGGAAGTCACAGAGGATATGCCGAATGTCAGTGTTGAATGCTTCAACGGACTTCTGGTTGATTTCGTAAGAAAGAAAAATTCAAACATAATCATCCGCGGACTAAGAGCTATGGCGGATTTCAATATAGAACTCCAGATGGCGCAGACCAATCGTGCTGTTGCCCCTGATATTGATACTTTGTTTTTCTCAACAAGTACCCAGTATTCGGCAATCAGCTCGAGTGTAGTTAAGGAATATGCGAGCTACGGAGTTTCGGTGAAGGATTTTGTTCCTGCGACTGTCCTTAGCAGGATAGAAGCAAAATATAAGAAAGTATAATCTAATCCAGGAGGGAATCAAAATGGAGAAAAAAGGCGTTGAAGAGATGATCAATGAGATAAGCATATTTATAGATAACTGTAAATATCAGCCGCTCTCATCAAACAAGATCGTAGTGCCTAAGGACGAAATAGATAAGATGCTCGGTGAGCTTAAGCTTAAGCTTCCTAACGAGATTGAAAGATGCAAGAAGATCATGCGTAACAAGGAGGCAATCCTTGCTTCTGCGAGAACACGTTCTGATGCTATCATTTCAGAATCTGTTAATGAGGCTAACAGACTTGTTGAGACCAATCATATTACCGAGCTTGCAAATATCAGAGCCAACGAGATCCTTGAGCAGGCTCGTAAGGATGCTCAGCAGATTCTTGATGATGCAAACGCTGAGGCTGCTGAAGTAAGACTTTCTGCTATGGAGTACACCAAGAGCAGGCTTGCTGAAATGAGAAACTTCTTTGCACGTACTCTTGAGATTGACAGAGAGAATTATCATAACCTTATCGACAGCCTTGAAAATACAGTTTATACACTTGATTCAAATGTTAACGATATGGATGCCAGCATCAACCTTCTTACAGGTAATCCGATTCAGGCACCTATGTCATCACAGGCTTCGGCTGCCAGCTATACAGGCGAGGATATCTCTGAGTTTACACAGGATGACTATGGCTATGCTCCGCAAAGACCGCAGCCACAGCAGTCACCGGTAGCTCCTCCACCAATCGTTCAGTCACTTGCAAATGCAGATGATGACTTTGACGAGGATGAAGATGTTGACGATGATTACGATGAGGATGATGATTTCCTTGATGAGTAATCATAGATTGTAATGATATCAAAATGAGAATGATAAAGAGGATACATTCCTGATGGAATGTATCCTCTTTATATTGTTTTCATTCATTGTTTTTTTACAGAAGGTCGGAGCTTATCATATAATAGCAATGTTTGATGATAATTCATTTGGCAGATGAACTTTTGTTTTTGAATAATACAGAAGGTTGTATATATCTGTTGCGTAACAGTCGTATTTATACAGCTTTGCTTCATATTCATTTGCCGGCTCAAAAGATGATCTTTTATTGATGATCCTTATATCGGATGAATCATTTATGCTGCGAAACATATGCGAGGCGTCCTTTCTGAAAGCCAGTAGAGTGGCGTAAGGACAGTAAATATTATCCTTGATATTTTCAATACCGAGAAGGATGTGTAAAAGTGTGCGGCATAATCTGGTATGAGTGATATTTTTGGATTTCAGTTCTTCGATGAGTTCGCTATAGGATAACGGAAGATTAAGCTTTTGGATTCTGTTTATCAGATCGGAGTTCAGGTCAAGGATATTATTAAGCTTTTGACCGTTATCAGATAATTCACTTTGTAAGTTCAGTAATTCGTGATTTATAAGCGTTTCAATATCATTACTGAATACGAATTTATCAGCTTCGTTTATGTCGTATGGGACGTAGGAACTGATATCATTATTGTCAGCGGTTTGAATTGTATCTCTGATATATTTGGCAGAAGCAAATCTGTTTTTGGTCATGGAAGAGTCGTGTGCTGCACCTTTACGAGGAACAACTATCGGTTTAACTCTTGAATCGAGTTTTGTAAGAGCAGAGAGATATTCGATGGCAAGGATGTTGTTTGGCTGAGACATGATATCGGCGTATTCTTCACCAAATTCTTCTGCGAGTGCGAGGCTTCTGGCCTTTGGATATGAATTACCTTCCTTGAGGAAATCATTTAATGCCAGTTTGAACGAAGCAGTTTCATTGGTGAGACAGTCTGATATTTTTCTGATAATATCAATATCGTTTGTTTCCGCACCGAAAGAAATATAATCGGCTATACCGAGTGAGTTGATCATCTCCACGCCTGCATATGCAAAATCCTGTGCACTGGCAGTGCTGTAGCGTACCGGCATCTCAAAAACAATATCAAGCCCGAATCTGACAGCATATTCAGCTCTCCTTAGTTTTGGAAGAATAGCGGGCTCGCCTCTCTGGACGAAATTGCCGCTCATTATCGCAATGGCGTGATCCGCGCCTGAAATTCTTTTTGATTCTTTCAGGTGATACAGATGGCCGTTATGAAATGGATTGTATTCAGCTATGATTGCAACTGTGCTCATATTTGTATGATAACGCTCCGTAAGATATGTTTGACATTTGAATGATGTGTGTTATACTTCATTTAAGAGGTGTTATCCGAATAGCGGTTCACCTTGGTTTATAAGTTACTAAAAGAAGCAACTATTCCTTGGGAGGGCGGTTGCTTCTTTTATTTTCTGTATCTTTTATGTTGCAACAGATTGCTATAATTGTTAAAATTATATCAATCAATGTGATGATGATGCTTATCACTGTAGTTGCGACATTAATCGTTTCCAATAATGTACTAACCTTTCTGCAATACTTTCCTTCATTAGCAGCACCTCCTTGTTGGGAAGGAAGCCCGTATGAATGATCATACGTCAAAAAGGTGAACCGCTATCCGCTATGGTGGATAACACCCCACGATGCTCGAATATCTCTGCGTGGACCACAGATTTCTGACATCGTGGGGTTATTTTATCATAGTTATATTTTAGAATGCAAATCATAGAGGTCGCAGATTTGTTGCGCGTTTTCCTTTTTTAGTGATATTATTTCATAAAACATTATGAATAATTAATATAATTGAGTTATTTGAATGAAATAATTAAAAATATACTTTATTTTTAAAAAATACATGATATAATCAAGTGACTATAGTTATAAACTATACATGCGATAATGAAATAAGTAATTGTTATTAATTCATAAAAAAGAGGAGAGAAGTTATGAAAGCATACGCCGAGATGACAAAAGAAGAACTTAGCGCTGAGCTCGAAAGCCTTAAGAAGGAATATCATAAGTATCAGGATATGGATCTTAAGCTTGATATGAGCCGTGGAAAGCCATGCAAGGAGCAGCTTGATATTTCAATGGGAATGATGGATGCTCTTAATTCGCAGGCTGATCTTACCTGTGAGGATGGTACTGATTGCAGAAATTATGGTGTACTTACCGGCATTCAGGAGGCTAAGGTTCTTATCGGCGACATGATGGAAAACAATCCTGACAATATAATCATATATGGCAATTCATCACTGAATGTTATGTATGATACTGTTTCAAGAGCCATGACTCATGGTATTCTCGGAAATACACCATGGTGCAAGCTGGATAAGGTTAAATTCCTTTGCCCTGTTCCTGGTTATGACAGACATTTCGCTATTACAGAGTATTTTGGTATCGAGATGATCCCTGTTCCGATGAGCGCTGAGGGCCCTGATATGGATATGGTTGAGAAACTCGTATCTGAGGATGATTCAATAAAGGGTATCTGGTGTGTTCCAAAATATTCTAATCCTCAGGGATATTCATATTCTGATGAGACAGTCAGAAGATTTGCAAGACTTAAGCCTGCAGCAAAGGATTTCAGAATATTCTGGGATAATGCATATGGTATACATCATCTGTATGATGATGATCAGGATTATCTTATCGAGATCCTTGCGGAATGTAAGAGAGCCGGCAATCCTGACCTCGTATATAAATTCGCTTCAACTTCAAAGATAACCTTCCCGGGAAGTGGTATAGCAGCACTTGCTACATCACCTAACAACCTTGAGGATATAATGAAACAGATGAAGAATCAGACTATCGGTCATGACAAGGTAAATCAGCTGAGACATGTCAGATTCTTCAAGGATATCCATGGTATGACAGAGCATATGAAGAAGCATGCCGATATCATCAGACCTAAGTTTGAGGCTGTTCTCGATGCTCTTGAGAGAAATCTTGCCGGACTTGGCGTTGGTGAATGGACCAAGCCAAAGGGAGGATATTTCATCAGCTTTGATGCCCTTCCGAACTGTGCAAAGGATATCGTTAAGCTTGCCAAGAAGGCCGGTGTAACAATGACCGGTGCAGGAGCTACATGGCCATATGGTAAAGACCCTGAGGATAAGAATATAAGGATTGCTCCGACATATCCTACTCTTGAGGATCTTAAGACTGCAGCAGAGCTTTTTACTCTGTGCGTAAAGATTGTCAGCGCTGAAAAGCTTCTTGCTGAGAAATAAATACTGTTTTTTATTGCTGCCACGGTGAAATATCCGTGGCAGTTTTTCGCCAGTTTAATAATCAGTTATAATTAGTTTTATAATCGGTTTTTTTCATCAATTTTTCGTTAGTTTAATAATCGTTTTTTTTCATCAATTTAACATCAGTTATTTTTCATCCTTTTTTATTCACATAATTTTTTATGCCGTATTTTTCACGTAAATAAAGGAAGTGCAACGGATTGAAGCATTTTTTTGCTTGGAAGAAAAGATACGCTGTGATATATTTAGATTTGCAGCCGGACGGCAGACGGCTGCATATTGATACAGGGTCGTGAGACTCTTGTATCATATATAAATATTGATCATTTCGGCAGAAATAATAGCGTGTTCGGTTGAGCGGTTGTATAGCTTAATCGTTCATAAATTATTATTATGATCATGTTGACATTTTGCATTTATTATATTATTATAGTCAAAAAGCGAACATATGTTTTGGTTTTATGAATGGGCATATGTTTTTATCAAGGAGGAAAATATGGCTAACGAAGATAAGTTAAGAGCGCTGGATGCGGCGCTGGCTCAGATTGAAAAACAGTTTGGTAAGGGTTCTGTCATGAAGCTTGGAGATAGCTTTGATGACATGAATATAGATGTTGTTCCTACAGGATCGCTCAGTCTTGATATTGCACTTGGTGCCGGCGGTATGCCAAGGGGAAGGATCATTGAGATTTACGGACCTGAATCAAGTGGTAAGACAACGGTTGCACTTCATGTTGTTGCAGAGATACAGAAAAGAGGCGGTATTGCAGGCTTTATAGATGCTGAACATGCTCTTGATCCTGTTTATGCAAGAAATATAGGCGTTGATATTGACAATCTGTATATTTCACAGCCTGATAACGGTGAACAGGCACTTGAGATCACGGAGACTATGGTCAGATCAGGTGCGATAGATGTTATCATAGTTGACTCTGTTGCAGCACTTGTTCCTAAGGCAGAGATCGAAGGTGATATGGGTGACAGTCATGTGGGTCTTCATGCAAGACTTATGTCACAGGCATTAAGAAAGCTTACGGCTGTTATCAGTAAGACCAATTGTGTTGTTATTTTTATCAACCAGCTTCGTGAGAAGGTTGGTGTTATGTTTGGTAATCCGGAAACTACAACCGGTGGACGTGCCCTTAAGTTCTACGCATCTGTACGTCTTGAGGTAAGACGTGTCGAGACTATCAAGCAGGGCGGAGAGGTTATCGGTAACCACACAAGAGTCAAGGTTGTTAAGAATAAGATCGCTCCTCCATTCAGAGAGGCTGAATTTGATATCATGTTCGGTAAGGGTATTTCCAAAGAAGGTGATATACTCGATCTTGCTGCTGACAGAGGAATCATTGCCAAGTCAGGTGCATGGTATGCATATATGGGCGAGAAGATCGGTCAGGGCAGAGAGAATGCCAAGATCTATCTTCAGGAGCATCCAGATGTTCTTGCCGAGATTGAGAATAGAGTAAGGATTGATGCCGGTGTCGGCGGAGTTTCTGATGAAGATTATAATAAACTTGTAGCTGCCGGTCTTGTTGAGCCTGCCGATCCGTCTGAGGAATGATCCTTATGGCAGAGCTTAAGATCGTAACAAAGGGCTCCAGATACTTTATCTATATTGACGATCGGAAGATGGGCTTTTTATATGCGAGTGATCTTAAAAGGATAGGACTAAGCGATGGTCAGGAACTCGATGATGTGGCTGTTGATGAGCTGAGGGATATCATGTACAGGAGAACATATAATAAAGCCTGTTCATATCTGGAAAGCTCTGAATACTGTGGTTCTGAGATAAGATTCAAATTGAAGCATAATGATTTTGCGGATGACATGATCGATCGTGTGATAGATGAACTGTATCAGAACAGGTATCTTGATGACAAACGATATGCAGAAGCATTCATCAGGTCGTATTGCCATACAAAAGGACGAAAACTGATTGAATGCGAGCTGTCCTATAAAAAAATAGATACCGAGATAATTAATGAGGCATATGAAGCTTTTTTATCAGATGTAGATTATGATGAAGACGGTGTTATAGAAGATATCATCAGGAAAAAATATGGTTCCGAGGATCTGTCTGATATTAAAGTGAAGAGTCGTATCATTTCGTATTTTACACGAAGGGGATTTGATCTCGATAAAGTTAATAATCACTTGACATAATATCAAAAAACGTATAATATTTATGTGTTGTACCTTTGTGCAATGAAAATTTAATAAGGAGGTGCTCCTGTGGATCCTATCTACATAGTGATTGGTGTGATCATCCTTGTTGTAGCTATAGTCGTTACCTGGTTCGCAGCAACGGCATATAGAAAGAACATTGCCGAAGCCAAGATCGGTAAGGCAGAAGACAAGGCTAAAGAGATTATAGATGATGCACTGAAGACTGCTGAAGATAAGAAACGCGAGATCGTTCTCGGAGCTAAAGAGGAAGCTCTTAAGACCAAGAATGATATTGACAAGGAAGTCAAGGATCGTCGTAACGAAATTCAGCGTATGGAGAAGAGAGTTCTGTCACGCGAGGAGAATCTTGACAAGAAGAGTGATGCTCTTGAGAAGAAAGAGGCTTCACTTTCTGCAAGAGAAGCAGATATTGTTAAGAGAAAAGCTGAGATTGACGAGCTTTCATCAAAGAGATTACAGGAACTGGAAAGAATCTCCGGACTTACCTCTGAACAGGCAAAGGAATATTTATTAAAGACTGTTGAAGACGAAGTTAAACACGAAACAGCAGTCATGATCAAGGAATTGGAGTCCAGGGCTAAAGAAGAAGCCGACAAGAGAGCTAAGGATTACGTAGTTTCAGCTATTCAGAAGTGTGCAGCAGATGTTGTGTCAGAATCAACAATATCTCTGGTACAGCTTCCGAATGATGAAATGAAGGGACGTATAATAGGTCGTGAGGGTAGAAATATCAGAACTCTTGAGACAATGACCGGCGTTGATCTTATTATCGATGATACACCGGAAGCTGTTATACTTTCATGTTTTGATCCTATAAGAAGAGAAGTTGCAAGAATTGCACTTGAAAAGCTTATAGTTGATGGCAGAATTCATCCGGCAAGAATCGAGGAAATGGTTGAGAAGGCTAAGAAAGAAGTCGAAGTCATGATCCGCGAAGAAGGTGAAGCTGCCGCTCTTGAATGTGGTGTACATGGATTACATCCGGAAATTATCAAACTTCTCGGACGTATGAAATTCAGAACAAGCTATGGTCAGAATGCTCTTAAGCATTCGGTTGAGGTGTCTCAGCTCTGTGGACTTATTGCCGGTGAGATTGGTGAAGATGTTAAGCTTGCTAAAAGAGCAGGGCTTCTTCATGATATCGGTAAATCAGTTGATCATGAGATGGAAGGCTCACATGTTACTATCGGTGTTGACATTTGTAGAAAATACAAAGAATCAGCTGTTGTTATCAATTCGGTAGCATCACATCATGGTGACTGCGAAGCAGAGAGTTTAATTGCTTGTATAGTACAGGCTGCAGATACTATTTCGGCTGCAAGACCTGGTGCTAGAAGAGAGACGTTAGAGACATACACCACAAGACTTACGAAGCTTGAAAGTATAGCTAATGAGTTTAAGGGTGTAGATAAGACTTTTGCTATTCAGGCAGGACGAGAGATCAGAGTTATTGTAGTTCCTGAGCAGGTCAGTGATGCGGATATGGTACTTCTTGCCAGAGATATTTCTAAGAAGATTGAAGATGAACTTGAATATCCTGGTCAGATCAAGGTTAGCCTTATTCGTGAATCAAGAGTAACTGATTATGCTAAATGATCCCGATTAACTTTTCTATCCCCTGATATTTATTATCAGGGGATTATTTATGCATACGGGTTGTTATCAGGGTTATTATTAATATAACAGGAAAATCGTTTCCTGTTATATTAATAATTGCTCCGATAAGGATGCGTCTCGGCACGATAGGTACTTATATTTTATGTTAAAAAGAATAAATTAAAGGGCGGAAATAAATCATGAAGCT
Organism: uncultured Lachnospiraceae bacterium; assembly: GCA_946544235.1. GTDB lineage: Bacteria > Bacillota > Clostridia > Lachnospirales > Lachnospiraceae > Eubacterium_Q. Next base: position 10,923 of record CAMNMC010000074.1, read on the forward strand.
ATTAAATAGAGAATTAAAATATAAAGGTCATCGAGTAGAGGTTTATGAGGACGAGATACAAACTGATGATGGCAAACTTTTGCACTATGATATGGTACATAACAGGAACGGTGCGGGAATTCTCCTTGTTGATGATTCAGGAGACAAAGAAGAGCTTATATTTGTAAAACAGTACAGGAACGTTCTAGAAAAATATGATATTGAGATTCCGGCAGGATGTCAGAACTTTCCTGAAGAGGATTTTAAGATCTGCGCTCTGAGAGAGGCGGAAGAGGAGACAGGATATATTCCTGAAAAAATTCATTATCTGACTAAAATAATAGCTGCAGTCGGTCTGTTTGATGAGATGACAGCCATATATATCGGGAAAGGACTGAAGAAGGGCACTATTCAGAGAGATGAAGATGAATATATAGATATTATCAGAATGTCTCTTGATGAAGCGCTTGATATGATATACAAAAATAAGATCATCGACAGTAAAACAATAATTGCCATTCTTGCATACAAGGATCTTTCAGAAAAAGGTGTTTTCTGATTTCGTTTCAGTGGAAAATCAGGTATTTTACGTAAATGTTAACAAAATATTCTTAATATTTATAAAAATTTTTTAAAAATATTTTTCCAACATTTTGTTGCAGGTTACGTAATTGCATACAGTATTTTGTGAAAATGCTCAAAAAGCTTGAAAATGCGTCATTTTTACGTAAAAATTATGATTGATTTTATGTTAATTTGAAATTATACTGTAACATATATTGATTTAAATCGGGGCTATAATATGGGTGATTACATTAACAGTTTTATTGAATATCTTAAAGAAGTTAAGCATTCCAGTGAGAATACCGTTGCTTCATACAGAAGGGATCTCCGTAAGCTTGATTCTTATTTAAATTCAAATAAAATTTCCCTCAAAGATGTTAATTCAACTTCATTAAACACTTATATACTCAGGTTAGAGAAGGAAGGCATGAGCTCTGCAACGGTTTCAAGAAATGTTGCAAGTATAAGATCGTTTTTTACCTTCCTGCTTAATAAGGGTCTCATCAAGTCGAATCCTACTGAAACCATAAAACCACCTAAGGTTGAGAAAAAAGCACCTGAAACTCTTTCGATTGAAGAGGTTACGCTGCTCCTTGATCAGCCTGTCGGTGAAAGCAATAAAGAGATTCGTGATAAGGCCATGCTTGAGCTTCTGTATGCTACCGGTATGAGAGTTACTGAACTTATTTCCATTAAGTTTCAGGATGTTGATATGTCCATGAATTTTGTTCAGTGCATTGATAATGGCAAGGCGAGGATCATTCCTTTTGAAAACGCAGCAAAGAATGCTCTGACAAAATATATTTTAAATGTCAGACCTGTTATGTGCGGTGATTCGGAATATCTGTTTACAAACTGCAAGGGAGAACAGATGACCAGACAGGGCTTCTGGAAGATAATCAAGCTTTATGCAACAAGAGCCGGTATCGATAAGGATATAACACCTCATATGATCAGACACTCGTTTGCCATGCATATGGTGAATAACGGAGCTGATCTCAGGGCTCTTCAGGAAATGCTCGGTCATTCCGATATTTCAACAACGCAGGTTTATCTTAAAAATAAAAGAAGTAAACTTAAAGAAGTTTACGAAATGGCACACCCTCGTGTGGGTGTAAGTTAAATCAGAAAATGAAAGGAGCCGGCAGTTAGATATATTTTGACTGCCGGTAATATATTTTTATGGCTGGATCAACTTTTGGAAAAATACTAAAACTTACAACCTGGGGAGAATCCCATGGACCGGCACTTGGTGTTGTTCTTGACGGATGCCCTGCAGGTATTGAAATTGATGAGGAATATATACAGAGTTTTCTTGACAGGAGAAAACCGGGCCAATCCGATTTTTCTACCAAGAGAAACGAGAGTGACAGGGTTGATATTCTGTCAGGCGTATTTGAAGGTAAAACCACGGGTGCGCCAATTTCGATGATGATAAGAAATGAAACTCAGATTTCAAGGGATTACAGCAATATTGCATCGGTTTACAGACCAGGACATGCTGATTATACTTTTGATGAAAAATACGGTTTCAGGGATTATCGCGGAGGCGGAAGATCTTCCGGACGTGAAACGGCTGCCAGAGTTGCCGCTGGAGCTATAGCTATAAAGCTTTTGTCGGAACTGGGAGTAAGCTTTACGACCTATGTTGAATCAGTTGGAGATATATGCATTGATCCTGCGAGATTCGACAGGGAAGAAATATTTAAAAATAAGTTATATATGCCTGACAAAGAAGCGGCAGAGAAGGCTTCGGAATATTTGAGAGGACTCGCTGCTGATAAGGATTCTTCAGGTGCAACTGTAAAATGCATAATAAGCGGTGTTCCGGCCGGACTTGGTGATCCGGTATTTGATAAGCTTGATGCCAGACTTGCTATGGCGGTAATGTCGATAGGCGCGGTGAAAGCGTTCGAAGTCGGTAACGGCAAGGTTGCTTCTAAACTTAAGGGCTCAGAGAATAATGACGAATTCTATAATGATAATGGAGTAGTTCGCAAGAGATCAAACAATTCCGGCGGCATCCTGGGAGGAATCAGTGACGGAAGTGATATAATCCTTACAGCTTCCTTCAAGCCTACACCTTCTATTTACAAAGAACAGCATACTGTTAATAAGGCTCACGAAGATGTGGCAATTGAAATCAAAGGACGCCATGATCCGATAATTGCTCCACGTGCCGTAGTTGTTGTAGAGGCTATGTCAGCTCTTGTTATAGCGGATGCGCTCCTTATGAACTGTACAAGCAGGATGGATAATATAATCAAATTTTATAAGGATTGATAATCCTATAAAGATTGATCGGTAGTTGGATATTAATTCAATCATCATATGGCTATACTGCTTATGATATTAGTGCTTATTTATAATATTAAAAGTATTGTTTATTCAAAAAAATGTTGCATAATAAAGCAAGGTCTGATATTATGCTACTGACCTTTACTTAGATCAAGGAGAACTCCGACCTTTTTCTCAGTAACAGGCGAACATATTATAAGGAGGTTGTAACAATGATTACAGCAGAACAGAAGAAGGAAATTATTGCAAAGTACGGTAACGGCGAGGGTGACACAGGCTCAGCTGAGGTTCAGGTAGCGCTTCTTACAGCACGTATCAATGATCTTAACGAGCATTTCAAGACGCATCCTCATGATCATCATTCAAGAAGAGGTCTTCTTAAGATGGTTGGTCAGAGAAGAAATATGCTTGCTTACATCAAGAGCAAGGATATCAATCGTTACAGAAAGCTTATCGAGAGCCTCGGCCTCAGAAAATAATCTTCCTGAATCGAACATATTATGCCATGCATTGTTATTGACACTGCTACGCAGGTCAATAACCGGCGCCACGGGCGCTGTATAGCATGAAGAAGAGGCTGAATTGAACACAAGTGTTCATTCAGCCTCTTTTTCATGCTGCATGGCTTGTCGTTTTAGCTTGAATTTAAATTTTATCTATGATAAAATAACAAAGACTGTTTTGAGGTGAGTCCGAGACTACTGAAAAGGACATTTGATAAGAATTTAAATGTATTTTTCAGTCGTTTCGGAACCTCGGAATAAATATAAAAAACAAGGAGACTAAAAATGTACAAAAAGTTTGAAATGGAGCTTGCCGGAAGAACTCTTCGCGTAGATGTTGACAGAGTGGGCAAGCAGGCAAATGGAGCAGTTCTCATTCACTATGGTGATACTGTAGTTCTTTCTACAGCTACAGCTGCTAAGGAACCAAGAGAGGGTATCGATTTCTTCCCACTTTCAGTTGAGTATAATGAGAAGATGTATGCAGTTGGTAAGATCCCTGGTGGTTTCAACAAGCGTGAGGGTAAGGCATCTGAAAATGCAACTCTTACATGTCGTGTTATCGATCGTCCTATGAGACCTCTGTTCCCTAAGGATTATCGTAACGATGTAACTCTTGAAAATCTCGTAATGTCAGTTGATCCTGAGTGTGCACCTGAGCTTACAGCTATGCTCGGTACAGCTATCGCAGTATCAATCTCAGACATTCCTTTTGACGGACCTTGTGCAACAACACAGGTTGGTCTCGTAAACGGAGAATTTATCTTCAATCCAAATTCTACACAGAATCTTGAATCAGATCTTAAGCTTACTGTAGCTTCTACCAGAGAAAAGGTTATCATGATCGAAGCAGGAGCAAATGAAGTTCCTGAAGATAAGATGCTTGAAGCTATTTTCGCAGCTCACGAAGTTAACCAGAAGGTTATCGAGTTCATCGACCAGATCGTTGCTGAGTGCGGTAAGCCAAAGAGCAGCTACACAAGCTATGCTGTTCCTGAGGATCTCATGGCAGATATCATGGCTGAATATCCTATGGAATCTATGGAAGAAGCTGTATTTACGGATGATAAGCAGACAAGAGAGAATAACATATTTGCTATGAAGGAAAAGCTTCGTGAGAAATATGCAGATAATGATGCATGGCTCGGAAGACTTGATGATGCTCTTTATCAGTATCAGAAGAAGACAGTTCGTAAGATGATCCTCAAGGATCACAAGCGTCCTGACGGAAGAGCTATCAACCAGATCAGACCGCTCGCAGCAGAGGTTGATCTTATTCCTAGGGTACATGGTTCAGCTATGTTCACCAGAGGACAGACACAGATCTGTGATGTTGTTACACTTGCACCTCTTTCAGAGGCTCAGAAGGTTGACGGACTTGATGTAAATGTTACAACTAAGAGATATATTCATCACTACAACTTCCCATCATATTCAGTTGGTGAGACAAAGGTTTCAAGAGGACCTGGACGTCGTGAGATCGGTCATGGTGCACTTGCAGAGAGAGCGCTTCTTCCTGTAATTCCTTCAGAGGAAGTATTCCCATATACAATCCGTGCCGTATCTGAGACATTCGAGTCAAACGGTTCAACATCAATGGCTTCAACCTGTGCATCATGTATGTCACTTATGGCTGCCGGTGTTCCGATCAAGGCTCCTGTAGCAGGTATTTCCTGCGGACTCGTTACTGGCGAAACAGATGATGATTATGTAGTACTCACAGATATTCAGGGGCTTGAGGACTTCTTCGGAGATATGGACTTCAAGGTAGCAGGTACAAAAGAAGGAATCACAGCTATCCAGATGGATATCAAGATTCATGGACTTACACCTGACATCATTAAAGAGGCTATCAGAAGAACAAGAGAAGCAAGAGTATACATCCTTGATGAAGTTATGCTTAAGTGTATTCCTGCTCCAAGACCGGAAGTAAATGAATATGCACCTAAGATTGAGATGATGCAGGTTGATCCTGAGAAGATTGGTGAGATCATCGGACAGAAGGGTAAGACAATCAATGCAATCATTGAAGAGACCGGTGTAAAGATCGATATCGATGATGACGGCAAGGTTTCTATCTGCGGCGTTGACAAGAACGGTATCGAAAGAGCTAAGGAGATTATCCATTCAATCGTAGATCCTATCGAGGTTGGCAAAACATATGCTGGTAAGGTAGTAAGAATTATGCCATTCGGCGCATTTGTTGAGCTTTCACCTAACAAGGATGGTATGATCCATATCTCTAAGCTTGATACAAAGAGAGTTGCAAAGGTTGAAGATGTTGTAAATATCGGAGACAATGTAAGAGTTAAGGTTCTTGATGTTGACAGAATGGGCAAGATCAGCCTTAGTCTTAAGGATGCAGACAAATAATTTTTTTAGCTACGGCGGGGAGAATCAATTAATGAGATTTGGCTTTTTTGATGAGATCAATAAGGAGTATGTAATTGACAAACCAAACACACCGGCACCTTGGGTAAACTACCTCGGTTCGCCACTTTATGGTGCGATAATCTCAAACAATGCGGGAGGTTACAGCTTTGAGAAATCAGGCGCTAACGGAAGAATACTTCGTTACGTTTTCAACAGCTTTGATACACCGGGAAGATATATCTATATCAGAGATAACAAGAGTAAGGATTACTGGTCTGCTTCATGGCAGCCGGTAGCCAAGCCTCTTGACAGTTATAAGAGTGAGTGCCGTCATGGTACAGGCTACACAAGAATGAAAGCAGAGTATTCAGGAATCGCTTCAGAGGTTCTTTATCTTGTTCCGCTCGATAAGAAGTATGAGGTATGGAAGGCCAAGATAACCAACAATTCTGACGAGGAGAGAGAACTGACAGTTTCAGGTTATTGTGAGTTTACAAACAACAATAATTACGAGCAGGATCAAGTTAATCTTCAGTATACACTTTTCATTACAAGAACATATTTCAATACTAACCGTATCAGACAGGTTATTAATGAAAATGTTAAGAACAACTCAGTAAACGGAGATGCTGCAACAGACAGATTCTTCGGACTTGCAGGCGCTCCTGTAATTTCTTATTGCGGAGATAAGGAAAAGTTCCTTGGAAGCTATCGTAATTACAGTAATCCTGAGGGTATTGAAAAAGGTACTCTTGGTAATGAACTTAATTATAACGGCAATGCCTGCGGAGCACTTTCGACAGTTATCACACTTGCACCTGGTGAGTCTAAGGAGATTGCATTCATTCTCGGACAGAAGGATGATGCTGAAGCCGGCGAGATCATGGATAAGTATGCTGATCCGGGAGTTCAGGCTGAGGTTGATTACGCTGAGCTTGTAAAATACTGGCATGAGAAGCTTTCTCATCTTCAGGTTAAGACTCCATGTGCTGAGTTCGATGAGATGGTTAATACCTGGAATGCATATCAGTGCTTCATGACCTTTATCTGGTCAAGAGCAGCTTCTTTCATCTACTGCGGACAGAGAAATGGTTATGGTTACAGAGATACCGTTCAGGATATTCAGGGGGTTATTCACCTTGCACCTGAAATGGCTAAGGAGCAGATTAAGTTCATGCTTTCAGCTCAGGTATCTAATGGTGGCGGACTTCCACTTGTTAAGTACACACATAATCCAGGTCATGAGGATACTCCTGATGATGCTTCATACGTTAAGGAAACAGGACATCCTGCTTACAGAGCAGATGATGCACTCTGGCTCTTCCCTACAGTATATAAATATATTGCAGAAACAGGCGATACAAAATTCATCCATGAGATGATCCCTTATGCAGATAAGGACAGAGACAGTGTTTACGATCACCTTAAGAGAGCTATTGAGTTCTCTATGAACAGACTTGGTGATCATGACATGCCGGCCGGACTTCATGCAGACTGGAATGACTGCCTCAGGCTTGGTAAGAAAGGTGAATCTACCTTCGTTGCAATGCAGCTTTATCTTGCATTCTCAATCATCAGCAAATTTGCTGAATACAGCAATGATACAGAATATCTTGTTTATATTTCAAGAGAGAAGCGTGAACTTGGTCAGGTTCTCAATGATCTTTGCTGGGAGGATGACAGATTTATCAGAGGCTTCACAGAAAAGGGACAGGTTATCGGTTCTAAGAACGATCCTGAAGCAAGCATGTGGCTGAATCCGCAGAGCTGGTCTGTAATAAGCGGACTTGCTACAAAAGAGCAGGCTGAAGCAGCTCTTGAATCAGTTCACAGAGAACTTGCAACAGAAAACGGAGCAATGCTTATGGCTCCTGCATACAGAAATCATGCATTTGATGGAGCTCTTATGCTTCTCTTCAATGCATCAACCAAGGAGAACGGCGGTATCTTCTCACAGCCACAGGGTTGGCTTATCCTTGCCGAAGCACTTATCGGTCATGGAAACAGAGCTATGGAATATTTCCTTGACTGCGCTCCGTCAGCAATGAACGATAAGGCTGAGATCAGAAAGCTTGAGCCATACTGCCACGGACAGTTCACAGAAGGTAAGGACAGCCCTTACTTCGGAAGAGCTCACGTACATTGGCTTACAGGTACTGCATCAACTGTTATGGTTGGATCTGTTGAAGGTATTCTCGGACTCAGACCTGACTTTAATGGTATCAAGATATCTCCATCAATTCCTGCTGACTGGAAGGGCTTTGAGATGAAGAAGTTCTTCAGAGGAAAGTGGATGAATATCAAGGTTGTGAATGAGAATGGTTCACAGTCAGGTGTTTCATCAATAACACTCAACGGAGAAGAAATTGTAGGTGATTATATCTATGCTGCTCAGCTCCAGGATACAAACGAAGTTATCGTTAAATTAGCATAAAAATATCTGCCCTCCGTCCTTGATCTGTAAAGGACGGAGGGTATTAAAAGTTTACGAGGTGAAAGATGGCTGCGAACAACAAAAGCAGTAATAGTAAAGCCGGATCAAAGAGTACATCATCAAGAGGAAGAGCTTCAGGAAGTACTTCGAGAAGCTCCGGCACATCAAGAAACACAAACAGATCAAATACAGCTTCAAAGCAAGGTGCAGCAGCCTCTGCTGCAAATCCTGAAAAAACAAGGGAGATATACTTCTTTGTTTTTCTTGCTGTATCTGTTTTTCTTTTACTCAGTAATTTTCGTATATGCGGCTTTGTAGGTAATCTTTTTTCAGGATTCTTTTTTGGGCTTTTTGGCTGGGTAACCTACATATTGCCGTTTTATTTATTCTTTTCGGCTGCATTTCTTCTTTCCAACGGAACGCATAAGGCTGTTGTAAAGAAGATAATCTGGGTTGGAATCGCATTCCTTCTTGTTGGATTCATCATGCAGCTTATTTCAGGGGCTGAGGGTGTTACCATAAAGAAGCTTTACATGGAAGGTTATAAGAATAGAAAGGGCGGCGGAATAATATTCGGCGGAATGCTTTCTCTTCTTTATAAGCTTATAGGCAAGGTTGGATGTATCATCCTGACAACTCTGTTTGTTATAGTAGCCCTTATCGAGATACTGAATATTTCAGTTATCGACCTTTTCAAGAGATTCGGAACCAGCTTTAAGAATTCTGCAAATACGAGAAGAACGTATGATGATGAAATAGACGATGAATATTACGGGGATGATGATATTGATGATGAATATGACTCAGTGTATGGTGGTTCTCTGAGAGCCGGTGAGCGTACAGAAAAGCATATTCTTCAAAATACCACCATACTCGATGAGAATAATAAAAAGATTAACAGTGACAAGAAAACCGGCAAAAAGAAGAAGGTAGAATATCCAAAGGATGAGATGGTCGAGCTTGCTTCTGACGGTTCGGTTAAGGATATATTTAATTCGAAGAAAAAGAATGACGGCACTGAAAGCATGCCTGATTTCCTGAAGGACAGCCACAAAGTGGTACAGGAACAGAGAAAAAAAGCTGAGGAAAACAAAACGGCTATGTCTGATGCAGAAAGCTATGATGCTTATCAGTCAATCAGTGGGCTAGGCTCATCTTCAGTTTCTGCGTCTCTTGATGAACCGGTATACGTTGATGACGGAACAAGAGTTGAAAGAAGCTCGGGCAGAACAGGCATACATACAAGAGAAAGGTCGATTAAAACAGATATATTTGATCTGAAACCTGTGAGAGATGATTCTTACAGAAGGACATCATCTGATAGCAGAAGCACGGGTCGTAAGTCGGATATATTTGGCAGTACCAGGGATTCAGCTTTCAATCTGAATAACAGCTCGTCTGATTCTGCTTTTGAACAAAGTAACAGTACATACGATTCTGCTTTTGGACAGGACAGCAGTACATCGGATTCGGCTTTTGACTCTGAATATAATGCTGTATATGACTCCGATAAAAATATAGAAGAAGAGTATACTTCGGAAAATACACTGAATCAGGAGAATGATGATATCAGTTCATCAGCCGGAACAAAAACGTCTCAATCCGGTGCTATGGGAAGATACTCCGGATCTATATTTGCTGCTGATAATAATGCTGCGGCAGCTTCAGGTCATAATGCGGGCAAAACTTTTGGCGGATCCGCACAAAAGAATCAGCAGACAGCCGGAGCTTCATCTGCAGCATCAGCCGCTAAATCAAGTAATGATCCGTCTGAAGCTGAAATTGTTAAACCAAAGAGACCTCGCGAATATAAGTTCCCTCCAATGAATCTTCTGTCCAGCGGAAAAGGCAAGGGCAGTTCGAGAAGCAATGAGGAGGCTGTCCGTGAAAACGGAGTTAAGCTTAAGGAAACACTCGAAAGCTTTGGTGTTAATGTTACTATCACTGATTACAGTGTAGGTCCTTCGGTTACACGATTTGAGATGCAGCCGGAGCAGGGCGTTAAAGTCAGCAAGATCGTCGGACTTCAGGATGATATTAAGCTTGCACTTGCTGCAGAGGATATCAGAATAGAAGCACCTATTCCGGGCAAACCGGCGATTGGTATTGAAATACCGAATAAAGAAAACCAGGTTGTATATTTCAGGGATATCATTGATAACGAGAAATTTAAAGGCTTTAATTCCAATCTGGCTTTTGCCGTTGGAAAAGATATCGGAGGACAGGTTATTCTTACCGATATTGCCAAGGCTCCTCACCTTCTGATCGCAGGTGCTACAGGCTCAGGAAAGTCTGTTTGTATAAATACCATCATCATGAGTATTCTTTATAAGGCAAAGCCTGATGATGTAAAGATGATCATGATCGATCCGAAGATGGTTGAACTTACGGCTTATAATGGTATACCTCATCTTCTTATTCCGGTTGTCACCGATCCTAAGAAGGCGGCAGGAGCACTTAATTGGGCTGTGGTTGAGATGACCAAGCGTTATCAGAAATTTGCTGAATACAATGTTAGAAATATAAAAGGCTTCAATGATAAAGTTAAGAATGAAGGACCGAAGGACAATGATCCTGATTTCAGATATATGCCTCAGATACTTGTTATAGTTGATGAGCTTGCCGACCTTATGATGGTTGCACATCAAGAGGTTGAGGATGCTATAATCAGACTCTGTCAGCTTGCCAGAGCTGCAGGCATTCATCTCATTATTGCAACGCAGAGGCCTTCGGTTGATGTCATTACCGGACTTATCAAGGCGAATGTTCCTTCGAGAATAGCTTTTGCGGTTTCTTCCGGAATAGATTCAAGAACGATCCTTGATATGAACGGTGCCGAAAAGCTTCTCGGAAAAGGAGATATGCTTTTCTATCCGACAGGATTCCCTAAGCCTGTCAGAGTACAGGGCGCCCTTGTTTCGGATGATGAAGTAATGGCTGTGGTAAATTATATTAAGAAATATAATGATGGTTCCTATGATGAAGAGGTCAGTCAGTCTATCAATAACAGCAGTCTGAAGGGAGATAATTCTCAGGGCTCATCTGATGGTTCTGATGACGGTGACAGATATGATGAACTGTTTGAAGAAGCAGCAAGGCTTGTTATTGAAAAGGATAAGGCTTCAATAGGCAACCTTCAGAGAGTATTCAGAATAGGCTTTAACAGAGCTGCACGTATTATGGATCAGCTTTGTGATGCCGGTGTTGTAGGACCTGAAGAGGGAACTAAGCCGAGAAAAATACTCATGACCATGGATCAGTTTGATGAATTTATGAGTGTTTGATATTAATTCATGTGTTTGATTTATAAAACGTATAAGTTTCAATATACCATTTTGATCTATGGTTGACCATATAATAGTTATGTAAACATTACTGTTATATGATCATAAAAACGGTACTTTATAATGAAAGGATTATTTATATATGTTAACAGATATTGAGATTGCTCAGCAGGCAAAAATGAAGAAGATCAGAGAGGTTGCTTCTTTGATCGACCTTAATGAGGATGATCTTGAGCTGTATGGTAATTATATGGCAAAATTCTCAGATGAGGCGATTGAAAGGACCAGGTCAAATCCTGACGGAAAGCTTATCCTTGTGACTGCAATTAATCCGACACCTGCCGGTGAAGGAAAGACAACAGTTACAATAGGTCTCGGTCAGGCCATGAACAGACTTGGAAAGAAAGCGGTTATCGCACTTCGCGAGCCATCACTCGGACCTTGCTTCGGAATAAAGGGTGGTGCCGCAGGCGGTGGTTATTCACAGGTTGTTCCTATGGAAAAGCTGAACCTTCATTTTACAGGAGATTTTCATGCTATAACATCTGCAAATAATCTTCTTTGCGCGATGCTCGACAATCATATGCAGCAGGGCAACAGTCTCCGCATAGATCCGAAAAGGATAGTTATAAAGAGATGTCTCGATATGAATGACAGAGCTCTCAGAAATATTGTAATAGGTATGGGCGCAAGAACTGACGGAGTTGTACGTGAGGATCATTTTATTATCACTGTAGCTTCCGAAGTTATGGCTATACTCTGTCTGTCAGAGGATCTTTCTGATCTTAAGAGAAGACTTGGCAGAATGATCGTTGCTTATGACTATGATAATAATCCGATAACAGCTGCAGATCTTAAGTGTGTGGGGTCAATGGCGCTTCTTCTTAAGGATGCCCTCAGACCTAACCTTATTCAGACACTTGAAAATACACCTGCCATAGTTCATGGCGGCCCATTTGCAAATATAGCTCATGGCTGTAACTCCGTAAGGGCAACAAAAACGGCTCTTAAGCTTGCTGATTATGTGATCACCGAAGCAGGCTTTGGCGCGGATCTCGGAGCTGAAAAGTTCCTTGATATCAAATGCCGTAAGGCCGGACTTAAGCCTGACTGTATTGTGCTTGTTGCAACTGTAAGAGCTCTGAAATATAACGGCGGCGTAGCCAAGACAGATCTTGGTGAAGAAAATCTTGAAGCTCTTGAAAAAGGAATCGTAAATCTTGGCAAGCATATTGAAAATCTCCAGAAATACGGAGTCCCTGTGGTTGTAACTCTTAACAGATTCGTTTCCGATACAGATGCCGAGCTGGCATTTGTTGAAAAATACTGCAAAGATAACGGATGCACCATGACTGTTTCGGAGGTCTGGGCCAAAGGCGGTGAGGGCGGTATGGCTCTCGCTGAGGATGTACTCAGAACAATCGAGACTAAAGAATCAAACTTTAAGCCTATCTATGACGATGATATGCCTATAGCTGACAAGATAAGCTTTATCTGCAAGGAAATTTATGGCGCTGAGCAGGTTGTATTTGCAAAGCAGGCTGAAACGGCAATAAAGAAGATAGAAGATATGGGCTTTGGAAAATTCCCTGTATGTATGGCCAAAACGCAGTATTCTCTTTCTGACGATCCTTCACTTCTCGGAAGACCTGAAGGCTTCACTATGAATATCAGAGAGGTATATGTATCAGCTGGTGCAGGTTTTGTCGTTGCACTTACAGGTTCCATAATGACCATGCCGGGTCTTCCGAAGGTTCCGGCTGCTGAGAAGATTGATATAACCGATGACGGCGTGATCAGCGGACTTTTCTAGTATAAAAGTATTTATCGATATATTTTTCATACGAAAATATATCTACTAAACATTTGATTTATATAGAGTAATAGTTTTGGTAAAAATAAGGAGAAGATTATGGCTGAAATAATTGATGGAAAGAAGATTTCACAGGATATAAAGGATGAGACAAGAGATAAGGTTGCAGCGCTTAAGGAGAAAGGGATTGAAGCATCTCTGGCTGTTATCCTGGTAGGAAATGATCCTGCATCGGCAGTATATGTTAGAAATAAGAAGAAGGCCTGTGAATATACAGGTATTAAATCTCTCTCATATGAACTTCCTGAAGAGACAACAGAGGCAGAACTTCTCGAACTGATCGATAAGCTTAACAGTGATAAAACAGTTAACGGTATACTCGTTCAGCTTCCGCTTCCTAAGCACATCAATGAGGATGCCGTTATCAAGAGAATCTCTCCTGATAAGGATGTTGACGGCTTTCATCCGGAAAGTGTCGGAAGACTCAGTATCGGTGAGAGAGGATTCCAGTCTTGTACTCCTGCCGGAGTTATCCAGCTTCTTAAGAGAAGTAATGTTCAGATTGAAGGCAGTGAGTGTGTGGTTGTCGGAAGAAGTAATATCGTAGGTAAGCCTATGGCTATGCTTCTTATAAGGGAGAATGGCACTGTAACCGTATGCCATTCAAGAACTAAGGATCTTCGTGAAGTCACAAAGAGGGCTGATATCCTTGTAGTAGCTATCGGAAAACCTGAATTTATTGATGCTTCATATGTCAAGGACGGAGCTGTGGTTATCGACGTAGGAATTCACAGAAAGGGCGAGAAGAAGCTCTGCGGTGATGTTGATTATGCATCTGTTGAGCCTGTGGCTTCAAAGATCACGCCTGTTCCTGGCGGTGTCGGACCTATGACTATCGCAATGCTTATGAACAATTGCTACGAAGCTGCTGTTATGCAGAACAACTTATAATCATAATTGCTACAATCTGATGAATATAGATTAAAATCTATGTATATAAACAGATATAGATGTGTATCGCTGAATAACAATGGATATCAGTGAGTATTAATCATATCGTTAGTAGTATACTTTAATATTTATAATGCGTTTTATGTATATTTACATATATAGTTAAATATGAGTGATAATTATAATATTTTACTGGTTTCTCTGGGATGTGACAAAAACACCGTCGACAGCGAAGAGATGCTCGGCCTTCTCAGAGAAAGAGGCTACAATTTAACAGATAATGATGCTGAGGCGGATATTGCCATAGTAAATACCTGCTGCTTTATCAAGGATGCCGCGGAAGAAAGTATCAATACCATATTTGAGCTTGCTGAACTTAAAAATAACAGGCTTAAATACCTGATAGTAACAGGATGTATAGCTGAGAGATATAAAGCAGAAGCGAGAGCTGAAATGCCGGAGGTTGATGCCTTCATCGGAACATCTGCGATTGATGAGATAGCTGATGTTGTTGATAAACTGGTAGGACGGAATTTAAATGCCTTGCAGAGAGGATTAAATACTGTTTCTGATGATTCAGCTATAAGTGCCTGTGAACCGTTAGATGACAATTCACCTGATGCCTTTAAGTCTCTTGATCATCTTCCTGTATTTACTTCGAACAGAGTCCTGACGGGGACGGTTTTCAGTGAGTATCTTAAGATTGCTGAGGGCTGTGACAAGAGATGCACCTACTGCGCAATTCCTTCCTTCAGAGGACGTTACAGAAGTATTCCTAAGGAAATTCTTATCAGACAGGCACAGTACCTTGCCGGACAGGGAGTGAAGGAGCTTATTCTTGTTGCTCAGGAAACAACCTGCTACGGAATTGATAAATATGGTAAAAAATGTCTGCATGAGCTTATTCACGAACTTTCGGAAATTGATGGTATCGAATGGATAAGGCTTCTTTATTGTTATCCGGAAGAAATATATGATGAACTGATAGAAGAGATGGCTGCCAACCCTAAGGTCTGCCATTATATAGATATGCCTCTGCAGCATACAGAGTCTGATATCCTTCGCAGAATGGGCAGAAGACTTGACAGGGAGGATATAATAAATATAGTCGGGAAGCTGAGAGAAAGAATACCTGATATTGCAATCAGAACCACCTTTATTACAGGCTTTCCGGGTGAAACAGAAGATGATCATCAAAACCTTATGGCTCTTATAGACGAGCTTGAATTTGACAGAGTCGGTGTATTTACCTATTCTGCAGAAGAAGGTACGCCTGCGGCAAGCTTTTCTGATCAGATAGAAGAGTCTGTTAAGGAACGCTACAGAGATGAGATAATGAGTCTACAGCAGGAGATTTCGTATGATAAGAATCAGAGCTTTGTCGGAAAGTCTATTGATGTGATAATTGAAGGATATCTTCCTGATGAGGATGTATATGCCGCAAGAAGCTATCGAGATGCGCCTGATGTTGACGGCTATGTATTTGTGAAATGTGATTATGAACCTGTTTCGGGTACAATTTTAAAAGCTAAGATAAACAGTGCCAGTGAGTATGACCTCATTGGAGAAGTGGAGGACTAAATATGAATCTGCCAAATAAAATAACCACCTTCAGAGCTATACTCGTACCGGTGTTTGTTTTCTTTATGGTATTTGACAAGATACCGGGAAATAAATGGTATGCGCTCGGAATATTTATCATAGCAAGTTTTTCTGATCTTGTAGACGGAAAGATTGCCAGAAAATACAATCTGGTAACAGATTTCGGTAAATTTATGGATCCTCTGGCTGACAAGCTTCTTGTTGATTCGGCAATTATCGCTCTCTGCGGAATGGGAAGACTCTGGAGTGTTGTTGTTATCATTATTATCGGAAGAGAGTTCATAATCAGCGGTTTCAGACTTGTTGCAGCTGATAACGGAAGAGTAATAGCAGCAAGTATGTGGGGCAAGGTAAAAACGGTTGTGCAGATGATAATGGTCTGCTTCCTTATTGCTGACCTTGGTTCTGAAACAACAGGTACAGTTCATGACTTCTTCGGTATACTAGAGGCAGTACTTGTAGTAGCAGCAACTCTGCTTGCAGTAGTTTCTCTTATGGATTACGTTATAAAGAATAAAGATGTTATTTCGACATCTAAATAATAGTCATATTAATTGTGAGATTATTATTCTAATTAATATAATATTTCATTTCAGCCGGCTTTGACAGCCGGCTGTTTTTATATAATTGGTAACTGCATTCTGTATTATATAAAAACCTTCCGAGGTGTGTTTAGATATAAAATATTATCAGCTTTAAGTGGTACAATATGTTATTTGTGTGTCTATATGAATTAATTGATTGGCATAATACTGATTAAAGTGCCGGAAAACCACGCAAATACGTCATTTGTGAGATGCAAAACAAGCACATAATATTTATAAGAAAAGAGTTGAAAAAAAAAGGTCAAAGTAATATTATATATATTGGCGAAAAATGGTTCTGTAATATTTTACAGGATTAGTAATATAACAAATGGAGGACTGAAAATGAGCAAACAGAGTTTGTCAGCAAGCGAAAGAATCAGTATTTTGCTTGACGAATCGAGTTTTGTTGAAGTCGGTGCTTATGTAGAAGCCAGAAGCACGGATTTTAACATTCAGAAAAATGAAACACCTAAGGACGGTGTTATCACAGGCTACGGCGTTATCGGCGATAAGCTGGTATATGTTTACAGCCAGGATGCAAGTGTTCTTGGTGGTGCCGTTGGTGAGATGCATGCTAAGAAGATTGCAAACATCTACAACATGGCAATGAAGGTGGGGGCACCTGTTATCGGTTTTATTGATACAGCCGGTATCAGATTACAGGAAGCTACTGATGCACTTAATGCATTCAGCAGACTTTATCTTAAGCAGACGATGGCTTCAGGAGTTATACCTCAGGTTACCGCGATCTTTGGTAACTGCGGCGGCGGTGCAGCTATAATCCCTTCACTTTCGGATTTTAACTATATGACAAGCGCTGATTCAAAGCTGTTTGTTAACAGTCCAAATTCACTCGATGGGAATTATGCAGAGAAGCTTGATACAGCATCTGCTTCTTATCTTTCTGAAAATACATCACTTGTTGATGGTGTATTTGATACAGAGGAAGAAGTGATCGGTGAGATCAGAAGGCTTATCTCAATACTTCCTTCTAATAATTCAGAGGTTGCTTTCTCTGAGTCGTCTGATGACCTCAACAGAATCATTCCTAACCTTGATGGTTTCGCTGATGATGCGAGAGCAATATTCCAGAATATTTCCGATGATAATCTCTTCGTTGAGATCAAAGAAAAATTTGCACCTGATATGGTTACAGGCTTTAT
Source organism: uncultured Lachnospiraceae bacterium (assembly GCA_946544235.1). Lineage (GTDB taxonomy): Bacteria > Bacillota > Clostridia > Lachnospirales > Lachnospiraceae > Eubacterium_Q. The sequence continues at coordinate 28,474 of CAMNMC010000074.1, forward strand.
CAGACTTGGCGGCGCTACAGTTGGTGCTGTAGGTAATCAGGCAAAGGATGGCGGCAAGATGCTTACAACAGCAGGTGCTGAGAAGGCTGCTAAGTTTATCAGCTTCTGCGACAGCTTCAACATCCCTGTTCTTACAGTAACAAATGTTGAAGGCTATGCTTCAGGAATGAACGAGGTTGGTACAATCGCTCCTGCAGCTGCTAAGCTTTGCTACAGCTTTGCAAACAGCGTTATTCCTAAGGTTAACCTTATTACAGGCAAGGCTTACGGAACAGCTTATACAGTTATGAACAGCAAGGCTCTGGGCGCTGATATTGTTTACGCATGGCCGGCATCTAAGGTTGGAATGATGGATTCCGAGATGGCTGTTAAGATCATGTATGCATCAGAGATTGATGCTGCAGATGATAAGAAGGCTCTTATTAATGAGAAGAAGGCAGAATATGAGAGCATTCAGAGCAGTGCACTTGCAGCTGCAAAAAGAGGCTATGTTGATGACATCATCGAGCCGGATGCTACAAGAAAGAGACTTATTGCTGCATTTGAGATGCTTTCATCAAAGGATGAGCAGAGACCATATAAGAAACATTCAAGTCTGTAAAGAAAGGTGTTAATGAAAATGAAGAAAAAGATAATATTAATACTCGCTTTAGTATTTCTTCTTTCACTTACAGCCTGCAGCAGTTCAGATGACAAGCCATTTGATTATAATGAAGCTACTCTTACTTATATGACAATCGATATAATCAATACCTATAAGGATGTCGACGGTGATGCTGCTGATTATTATCTGCAGGAAGGTACAGAGCTTGAATCAAGTGCGGTTAAGGGATTTCAGCAGATACAGACAACCGATCATGTCGGAAAATATGTTTCCGTATCTCAGAATCCTGAAGATGCAAAGTTTGAAGTCGGTTCTAACGACGACATACTCTGCACAGTAAGATGTAAGTATGAAGATAGAGATGTTGACGTCAGAGTATCTTACGTTAAGAATCTTGAATATTTTAAACAGCGTGAAGAGGTGATCGATTATTATGAATCTGCTCTTCAGACAAATTACGGTATGTCACTCGAGGATGCTGTTAAGGAAGAAGGAAACTATGCAACAGTTGATGAATTCATAGACAGTCTTATGCTTCAGCAGGGCGTATATCCGTATAAGGCAGTACAGGCAGAGGTATCAGCTGTATACAGCAAGTCTGAACTCCTCAGCAAGGCCGGACAGAATACAGCAATCGGTATGGTAACAGTATTCTGTGTACTCATATTTATTTCATTTATAATTTCTCTTCTGAAGTTTGTTCCGATGATCTTTGATCCTTCAAAGAAGGAGAAGAAGGCTGCTGCAGAAGCACTTAAGGAAACACATGCTGAGGTTAAGAAGGAAGAGGTTAAGGCTTCTCCTGCACCGGTGGCTTCTGACTCAGAGGATTTAGTTAATGATGAAGAGCTTGTAGCAGTTATCACAGCTGCTCTTTATGCTGCATTTGCAGATTCTAAGGTGCCGAATGCAGTAAGTAAGGATACACTTATAGTAAGATCGATCAGAAAAGTAAGATAATCAGGAGGATTAAGATAATGAAGAATTATAGAATTACAGTTAATGGTACAACATATGATGTTGCTGTTGAAGAAGCTGACGGCGCAGTTTCAGCTCCTGTTGCAGCAGCTCCAAAGGCAGCGCCTGCACCTAAGGCTGCACCTGCTCCAAAGGCAGAGGCACCAAAGGCTTCAGGTTCAGAGGGCAGCGTAATAGTTGCAGCTCCAATGCCTGGTAAGATTCTCGGCGTTAAGGTTGACAGCGGCAAGGCAGTTAAGAAGGGTGAGGTTCTTCTTATCCTTGAGGCTATGAAGATGGAAAACGAAATAGTTGCTCCTCAGGACGGAACTGTTGCATCTGTTAATGTTCAGGTTGGCTCCCAGGTAGAAGCCGGCGATACACTGGTAACACTAAACTAAGTAACTTAACTTTGTATCACGGTTAAAACCAGAGAGGAGTAAAAGAAATGCTTGATATTTTACAGAATTTGGCTGAGCAGACAGGTTTTGCTACTCTTGGCTGGAAGAATTATGTCATGATCCTCATTGCATTTTTCTTTATGTATCTTGCTATTGCCAAGGGCTTTGAGCCACTGCTCTTAGTTCCAATCTCCTTCGGTATGTTCCTTGTAAATATGTTCCCGAGCATAATCGAAGAGGGCGGACTCTTACATTATTTCTACAAACTCGATGAGTGGAGTATTCTTCCTTCACTTATCTTCATGGGCGTTGGAGCTATGACCGACTTTGGTCCGCTCATCGCTTATCCGCCAAGCTTCATTCTTGGAGCTGCGGCTCAGTTCGGTATTTACGGTGCTTACTTCTTAGCTATAGCTCTTGGCTTTACAGGCAAGGAAGCGGCAGCTATTTCAATCATCGGTGGTGCTGATGGTCCTACATCTATCTTCCTTGCAGGTAAGCTCGGAATGGGTGGAACACTTCTCGGACCTATCGCAGTTGCAGCGTACTCATACATGTCACTTGTACCTGTAATTCAGCCACCTGTTATGAAGCTTCTCACAACTGAGAAGGAGAGACTTATCAAGATGCCTCAGCTCAGAAAGGTTACAAAGCTTGAGAAGATCCTTTTCCCTATAGTTGTTACACTCGTTGTAGTTATGATCCTTCCGACAACAGCTCCACTCGTTGGTATGCTTATGCTTGGAAACCTCTTCAGAGAGTGTGGAGTTGTTAAACAGCTTACAGAGACTTCATCAAATGCACTTATGTATATCGTAGTTATCCTTCTTGGTACTTCAGTTGGTGCTACAACAAGTGCTGAAGCATTCCTTAAGCCAACAACACTTAAGATCGTAGTTCTCGGACTTGCAGCATTTATCCTCGGAACAGCGATGGGTGTTTTATTCGGTAAGATAATGTGCAAAGTCACGCACGGCAAGGTTAATCCGCTTATCGGTTCAGCCGGAGTTTCAGCTGTTCCGATGGCTGCCAGAGTTTCACAGAAGGTTGCAGCAGAGTACGACCCTACAAACTTCCTTCTCATGAATGCCATGGGTCCTAACGTTGCCGGTGTTATAGGAACTGCCGTAGCTGCAGGATCCTTCCTTGCAATCTTTAATGTTCATTAATTGACTAAATAAACTGATTCACGTGCACATATGCCTCTGAAGGCGTATTCTTGCTACGCCTGAAGAGGTATATGTGTGCGTGAATCAAAATACAATTAGATAAAAGAAAGGATACAAACAATGTCTGAACAGATTAGAAAAGTCGGCATTACCGAAACTGTCCTTCGTGACGCACATCAGTCTCTTATCGCAACACGAATGACAACAGAGGATATGCTTCCGATAATTGATAAAATGGATAAGGTCGGATATCATTCAGTAGAGTGCTGGGGTGGTGCAACATTTGATGCCTGCCTCAGATTCCTGAAGGAAGATCCATGGGAGAGACTCAGAAAGCTTAAGGATGGCTTCAAAAACACAAAGCTCCAGATGCTTTTCAGAGGACAGAACATTCTCGGTTACAATCATTATTCCGATGATGTAGTTGAGTACTTTGTACAGAAGTCTATCGCTAACGGTATTGATATAATCCGTATTTTTGACTGTCTGAACGACCTTCGTAACCTTGAGACAGCTGTTAAAGCTGCAAATAAGGAAGGCGGACATGCTCAGATAGCACTTTCATATACACTTGGTGATGCTTACACACTTGATTACTGGAAGAACATCGCTAAGGAAATCGAGGAGATGGGCGCAAATTCCATCTGTATCAAGGATATGGCAGGTCTTCTTGTACCATATGAGGCAGAGAGACTTGTTAAGGCTCTTAAGGAAGGTACAAAGCTTCCTATCCAGCTTCATACACATTACACATCTGGTGTTGCTGCAATGACCTATCTTAAGGCTGTTGAGGCAGGCTGCGATGTTATTGATACAGCAATGTCACCAATGGCTATGGGTACATCTCAGCCGGCTACAGAAGTTCTTGTTGAGACCTTCAAGGGTACACCTTATGATACAGGTCTTGATCAGAAGCTTCTTGCAGAGATTGCAGATTATTTCGCACCTCTTCGTGAGAAATACATCTCAAGCGGCCTCATGAGCACCAAGGTTATGGGTGTTAACATCAAGACACTTCTTTATCAGGTACCTGGCGGTATGCTTTCAAACCTTGTTTCACAGCTCAAGGAAGCAGGACAGGATGACAAGCTTACAGCAGTTCTTGAGGAAGTTCCAAAGGTTCGTAAGGATTTCGGTGAGCCACCTCTTGTTACACCTTCATCGCAGATCGTTGGTACTCAGGCAGTTCTGAACGTTCTTTACGGTAACGGCGGCGAAGGCGCTGACAGATATAAGATGTTTACACAGCAGTCAAAGGATCTCCTTGCAGGAAAATATGGTAAGACAGTTAAGCCATTCAATCCTGAAGTACAGAAGAAGGCTATCGGAGATACAGAGCCTATTACCTGCAGACCTGCAGATAATATTCCTGATATGCTCCCTGAATTTGAGAAGAAGGTTGCTCCTTACAAGCAGCAGGACGAGGATGTTCTTTCATACGCTCTGTTCCCACAGGTTGCTACCGATTTCTTCAAATACAGAGATGCTCAGCAGAAGAAGGTTGATGTCAGCCTTGCTGATACAGAGAACAAGACTTACCCTGTATAAATAATTCAGATTCAATTTCATTAAATCCTTAATGAATTGCAACAAGGAGCAATAAAATCGCTTGATATTTATTGCTCCTTGATTGATTTAATATGCTTCTTTTCGTTGTTTAATATATATGGACGTGGAATATGAATAACAATGAATTGATTGATAGTATAATAATACTAGTCAAAACATATATACCAAATCGAATTGACAGATTGAATAGATAAAAAATGATATGGATAGTATAGAATATATAATGGCAGAGATAGACAAATATAAAAAACCAAGGGTTAAAACATGAAAAAGAAAATGATCATTATTGGTGCCGGGGCGGCAGGGCTTATGGCTGCTTATTCAGCTTCGGATACTTACGATGTTACGATAATTGAAAAAAACGAAAAGGCCGGTAAGAAGATATATATTACCGGTAAAGGACGTTGCAACCTTACAAATGCCTGCGACAGGGAGGAGTTTATGAATAATGTTGTTCATAATAATAAATTCCTTTACAGCTCGCTGGCGGCGTTTGATCAGAAGGCTGTTATGGACCTTTTTGAATCTCTCGGAATGCCAATTAAGGTTGAAAGAGGCAACAGAGTATTTCCTGTTTCGGACAGAGCTTCTGATGTAACCAAAGCACTGACGGATGAACTGAATAAACGCAGGGTGAAGATACTCTATAATACCGAAGTGCGGAATATACTGACTGAGGAAATGTCCGATTCTCAGGAGATCTCTATTTCTAATGAAAGCATATCATCTGATAATGCCTCAAATACGGATAATAGACATGATGGAAAATCTCAAGAAATATCATATTCGGATAAATATAAAGCATCTAAGAAAAATAAAAGACCGATCGGCCGGGTTACAGGAGTAGAGACAAGTAAAGGGCGATTCCCTGCAGACGTAGTTGTGGTAGCAACAGGCGGTCTGTCCTATCCAACAACCGGTTCGACAGGAGACGGCCTCCGCTTTGCGAAGGATCTGGGACTCAAGGTGACGGATACATATCCGGCCCTTTGCCCGCTCAATATTAAGGGTGAAGAATGTAAGGCTATGATGGGACTTTCTTTGAAGAATGTCAGAGCAGAGTTTTATTCCGAAACAAAGAATAAAGAAAAGAAAAATAATAAAAAACTGAAGCCGTTTTATGAGGACTTCGGAGAGATGCTCTTTACTCATTTCGGAGTAAGTGGGCCGATAGTTCTTTCGGCTTCCAATTATATTTGTGATCATGATAACGAAGAACTGTATATGGTCATAGACCTTAAACCGGCGCTCAGCATGGATGAACTTATTGCAAGGATAGAAAGAGATTTTTCGGCATTTCATCTCAGAGAATTCAGTAATTCTCTTGGACAGCTTCTTCCGAGATTAATGATTCCTGTGATCATAGAAAGATCCGGTATAAAGCCGGATAAAAAGGTGAGTAATATTTCTGCTGATGAGATTAAACGTCTCGCTGAATGTCTGAAGAATTTCAGACTGGATATAATAGGGCTCAGAAGCTATAACGAGGCTATAATCACAAGAGGTGGTGTGGCTATCAGTGAGATAGATCCGAAGACCATGGAATCAAAGAAAATAGCTGGTCTCAGGTTTGCCGGAGAAGTGATCGATCTGGATGCCAAAACAGGTGGATTTAATCTTCAGATTGCATGGAGTACAGGACATGCTGCCGGAAGATAAATGTAGCATTTCCCTCTATAAATGTGGTATAATATATTTGGTATTTTGTATATATTTTAAAGAAGGAGGGTTACGGTATGAATATTGATCAGGTTGCATTTGGGCAGGTAGCAATAACACTCGCAAAAAACTATGACAGCATGTATTACGTTGATATTGAATCTGATAATTTTATAGAATTCTTTCATTCACAAATGCTGAACGAAATGAATCTCCCCGAACAGGGAACCAACTTTTTTGAATTCATGAGAGAACAGACATACAGGGTCGTTCATCCGGATGATCAGGGATATATTCTTAAGCTTCTTGACAAGGATTCTTTACTTGGCAAGTTAAAAGAAAATAACTCCAGTATAGCTGTTTGCAGGTTCATACTGAGCGGAGAGATCTTTCATATCTGTCATGTCAGCATTCTTTGTGAAGATGGCAAACATATTCTTGGCTGTATCAAGAATATAGAAAATGAGTATCAGGAAAGAGAAGCACAGGATCAGATCCTTCAGTCAGTTGAACGACTGGCAAGAATGGATGAACTGACAGGAATAAAAAACAAAAACGCATATACCGAACGTGTTAATGAGATAGAATTCATGATACGTAATAAGGATGTTGATATGGATTTTGCTGTTGTAATGTGTGATATCAATGACCTGAAACGTATAAATGATACAATGGGACACAGCTTCGGTGATGAATCAATCCAGAAGGCAAGCCGAATGATTGGTGACATTTATGAAAACAGTTCGGTATACAGGATTGGCGGCGATGAGTTTGTTGTCATCGTAAATGGTGATGATTATACAAAGAGAGATCATTTGTTTTATAAACTCCGTAAGGAATCCGAAACAAATGCAAAACTTCGTTCCGGACCTGTAATTGCATGCGGTATGGCTGTATATAACGCGACTGTAGACAAAGGATATTATGAAGTATTTGAACGCGCGGATCGTCATATGTATGACAACAAGAAGAAGCTAAAATCAGGTAATTATGCCGGCGTTATTTTAAGACCTGAAGTGGAAAATGCGACCATTCCTAGCAGCAGAAGAAGAAGTCTCGATAAGCTGTTTGGAGCTATGTATACCATGGCCGGAGACGGATATGTATTTCTGACTGATCTGAGATACAGCTATTCAAGATGGTCACTTTCGCTGGTTAATGATTTCGGTCTTCAGTCTGAATATATGTATCACGTTGAAAAGATATGGGAGAACTGTATACATCCTGATGATCGGGAAAGATATCATGAGGTTGTTAATTCTGTACTGCAGAGAGATTCAGTTCTTTACTCTATCAGTTATCGAGCGCAGAAAGCTGACGGTACATATGTTATCCTCAAGCCGAGAGGATTTATTTTGAATGATAATGATGGTGTTCCGGAATATTTTGGTGGAATAATCATACCACAATAAACTAATATTTCGCAGTATATAACACAGACAGTGTTAATACTGTATATTATCTGTTGGGCGAAATATATTATTGACACCAACATCATAAATTTACACGCATAAGGAGAATGTCATGAATATAGCAATTGACGGACCTGCAGGGGCAGGCAAGAGCACAATAGCCAGACTGGCTGCAAAAAAACTTGGATTTATTTATGTTGATACAGGAGCAATGTACAGAGCTATCGCTCTCTATCTTATCTGGAAGGAAACAGATATATATGATGAAGAAGCTCTCACCAAAGCTCTGGACAGAGTGAAGATAAATATAGTTTACGAAAAGGGCGTTCAGCACGTATTTCTAAATCTTCAGGATGTATCAGCTGAAATAAGGAGCGAGAAGGTCAGCATCATGGCTTCAAAATCATCAGCCCTTCTTCCTGTCAGGAACAAACTCCTCGATATCCAGCGTGATATTGCTGCAAAGAACGATGTTATTATGGATGGCAGAGACATCGGAACAAATATTCTTCCAAATGCAGAAGTTAAGATCTATCTCGATGCATCTCCTGATGTAAGAGCAAAGAGAAGATATGACGAGATGAGAAATAAAGGTGAAAAGCCTGACCTTGAATCAATCAAGACAAATATCATCGCAAGAGACGAGCAGGATATGAACAGAAAACTCGCTCCGCTCAAGAAGGCAGATGACGCTATCCTCATCGACAGCTCATATATGTCGATAGATGAAGTGGTAGAGGAAATCATCTCTCTTGCTAAGAAAGCTGAGAATCAATAAAACTTTAGATTACTCCAAATAAAGCCTCTGAAGGCGTATTCTTGCTACAACTGAAGAGGCTTTATTTTGGAGTAATTATACACTGTTTATAGGAGAACAATCGTTGAAAGTAATCGTAGCAAAAAAAGCCGGCTTCTGCTTCGGCGTAAAAAGAGCAGTAGACACTGCTTTCAAAGCAGCAGAAGATGAAGCGGAAGATAAAAAGCCCGTATTTACATTCGGTCCTATCATTCATAATAAAGAGGTTGTCGCTGAACTCGCCAAACATGGTGTCGGAATGGTAGATTCACTCAATGAATTAGAAAAGCTCCCTGTTTCCAAGATTATAATCAGATCTCATGGGGTGGGGAGGGATATTCTTACAAGTATCGAGAAGATGGGCCATGAAGTGATTGATGCAACCTGTCCCTTTGTGAAAAATATTCACAAGAAGGCTGATGAATCAACCGGCGAAGGGAAAACGCTTATTATTACAGGAGACCCCGATCATCCTGAGGTTCAGGGTATAAAAGGGTGGTGTAACAATGAACCTTTCATTATCAGTGAAGTATCGGATATCGATAAACTTCCTGAGAAAATTGACGGTCAGTTGACGGTTGTTTCGCAAACAACATTTAATGCAAAAAAATTTAAAGATATAGTTGAATTATTGCATAAAAAATATTATAATATCATTGTTTGTAATACTATCTGCAATGCGACAGCTGAGAGACAGGAAGAAGCGGAGAAGCTTTCGGCCCAGGTTGATGTAATGATCGTTATTGGAGACAAGAGTAGCTCAAACACAAAAAAACTATATGAAATAAGCAGACAGCAATGTAAAAATACTTACTATATACAGACACTTAATGACTTGGATTTGACTGTTATTGAATCCGCTAGTAGGGTAGGTATTACTGCTGGGGCATCTACCCCGAGAAATATTATTAAGGAGGTTCATGACAGCATGTCGGAAGCAAACGAATTTGAAAAATTATTACAGGAAGAGGAGAATTTCTCTATCAGAACAGGCCAGATAGTAGAAGGTACTGTTATCGGTGTTAAGCCGGAGGAGATAATTGTCGATATCCACTATAAATCAGAAGGTATCGTTACAAGAGAAGAGTATTCAAATACTCCAAACATTGATCTCACAACAATCGTTAAAGAAGGAGATCCTATCACAGTTAAGGTTATTAAGACCAATGATGGTGAAGGACAGGTTGTTCTTTCATACAAGAGAATCGCAGCTGAGAAGGCATATGCTAAGCTCGAGGAAGCATTTAACAACGAAGAAGTTCTTAAGGGAACAGTAACTCAGGCTCTTCAGGGCGGCCTCAGTGTTACAGTTGATGAGTGCAAGATATTTATTCCTGCAAGCCTCGTATCTGATACTTATGAGAGAGATCTCAAGAAGTATGAGGGTCAGGAAGTTGAATTCGTTCTTACAGAGTTCAATATCGCAAAGAGAAGATTTATCGGTAACAGAAAGAAGATCATCGTTGAGAGAAAGACAGCTCTTGCTAAGGAGCTCTTTGATCGTATCGAGGTTGGTCAGACAGTTGAAGGTACAGTTAAGAATGTAACAAACTTTGGCGCATTCATCGATCTCGGTGGTGCAGACGGACTTCTTCATATCTCTGAGATGTCTTGGGGAAGAGTTGATAATCCAAAGAAGCTCTTCAATGTTGGCGATAAGGTAACAGCATTTATCAAGGACATCAAGGGTGACAAGATTGCACTTTCACTTAAGTTTGAAGATCAGAATCCATGGCTTTCAGCTGAGGATAAATATACAATCGGCAGTGTTGTAACAGGTAAGGTTGCAAGAATGACAGATTTCGGTGCTTTCGTAGTACTTGAGCCTGGTATCGATGCACTCCTTCATGTTTCACAGATCGCTCTTAAGAGAATTGAGAAGCCATCTGACGTTCTTAAGGTTGGTGATGAGATCACAGCTAAGGTTGTTGATTTCAAGCCTGCTGATAAGAAGATCAGTCTCAGCATCAAGGCTTACCTTAAGGATCAGGGAATAGAGCCTGAAGAGGACTATGATGAGCCTGTAACAAGCGCTGAAGAAGTTGCTGAGTATGCAGCAGTTGATGAAGTTGCTGATGAAGTAGTTGAAGAATCGGCTGAGGTTGCTGAAGAGGCAGCTGAAGAAGTTGCTGAAGCAGCTACAGAGGAGTAATCCAATATTTAATGAATCATATGATGACAGGGGTTGCGAATAACGATCCCTGTCATTTTTAAATATTATAAGAAACTGTGTTTCTATTATATAAAAATTCTATGGAAGATGTTTCTAGGCACGAAATGATGATATCAAAAAATATCATAAATAATTAAAATAATTATTGATTTAATAGATTTCGTGTGATATATTATAACAGTTGCAAAAGAAAGATGGTCCGCTGTATCGGTTTTATGATAGAAAGAACATCGAATATTTAATATACGGAGGTTGATTTCGATGAACAATAGTGAAATCATGAAGAGCATAGAAAAGGCTCAGGAAAGAGAAACAGTTTTCACATTTAATGTAGGTGATACAGTTAAGGTATCAGCTCTCATTAAGGAAGGAAACAGAGAAAGAATCCAGGCTTTCGAAGGAACAGTTATCAAGATTCAGGGTACTGGATCAAGAAAGACATTCACAGTTAGAAAGAACTCTAACGGTGTAGGTGTTGAGAAAACATGGCCACTTCACTCACCACTTATTGAGAAGGTTGAGGTTGTCAGAAGAGGTAAGGTTAGAAGATCTAAACTTAATTATCTCCGCGACAGAGTTGGTAAGAGTGCGAGAGTTAAGGAAATCGTTAAATAATTATCTAAGTATGACCGGAGTATTATTTACTCCGGTTATTCTTTGTATTATACTAAAATACGTTAAAATTGACTTTAGTTTTGAGGCTGCTGATCGATATGAGTTCCGACAGAAAAAAGAACATAACAAAGTTTACACTTCGTAAGGAAGGTACAAAACCGAAAAAGAAAAATAAGAAGCTTAGAAAAATAGAGCAGATGATCATTCTTGTGGCTTCAGCTCTTGTTCTGGGCTATGCTTTTGTTGTCTTTATGTTTCAGACCGTTGAGATGGTCGGACCTTCGATGCAGGGAACCATAAATGATGGTGAAACTGTTGTCGTGAGCAAAATCGGCAAGCTGCTTCATGGAGTAAATAAGAATGATGTTGTTGCCGTAAAGAAAAGTAAGGACAAGTATTACAGCATCAAACGTGTTGTTGCCGTTCCGGGTGATAAGGTTAAGATCAACGGCGGCAGACTATATATCAATAATGAATTATATGAATTAAAATCCGGAGATATCATTGTTAATCCCGGCAAGGCTTCATCGGAGATAGAACTCCAGGATAATGAGTATTTTCTTCTGGGTGATAATGTCAATAACAGCGATGATTCGAGGTTTTCTAACATGGGAATAGTCCAGAAAACTGATATAACCGGAATTGTTATTTATAGAATAAAACCGTGGTCAAAACGAAGTACGATCAAATAATTACTATACTGATATAGAAGAGGAAAAAAATGAAAAAACTATTTGGCGGTATAAATCTGACATATCCAAAGCTTATAATATTTGCACTGATAGCAGCTGTTTATACAGCTGTTATGGCTATAATCCCTGTAACAAGAGACACATCTTTCAGGGACATTTCAATATCCTTCGAGGTATGGATACTGTTTGGAATAATCATAATCATGAACAGTAAATCGCCTGTTGATTCTGCAATCAAATGCTTCCTGTTCTTTCTGATAAGCCAGCCGTTGATATATCTTATACAGGTTCCGTTCTCTGATTTGGGATGGGGAATTTTCATATATTACAAATACTGGTTTATCTGGACACTTCTGACTATACCGATGGGCTTTATCGGACATTTTATGAAGAAGGACAAGATGTGGGGACTGGCCATTCTTTTCCCGATTCTTATACTTCTTGCTTATCATTATATTGGATTTTTATGCGAATCCTTAACCTTTTTCCCGTATCATATAATAAGCACGGTATTCTGTCTTGTTACACTGATACTGTATCCAATCGTTATTTTCATCGATCCGAAGGTAAAAAAGGTCGGACTTATTATCAGTATCGTTATAATTCTGGCATCATCTGCTTATGTATTTATCAAGGGCGACAGCAGCTATAAGACATCTCTTATGTCAAATGGTTATACAATAGATGAGACCGGTGAGGTTATTAATTTTGATGATACCTATAAGGTTTATCTTAAGGATAAAAGCTATGGTGAGCTTTCCATCGGATATGAAGATGCGCTTGAGGATTATATCATCAATGCCGACTTCAGAAAGATCGGTAAGACAGAATTTACCATTGAGGCTCCTGACGGATCCAAGAAGGTATTTACAATTGATATAAAGAGAGATACGTATTCTTTTAAAAAGAAAAAATAACGGTCATTTTGCATGAAGGAAGATAAATATGGATGCTAAGTCATTTTCACAACAGAATAATATAAGCTGGTATCCCGGTCATATGACCAAAGCGATGCGTGAGATGGAAAAAAGCATCAAGCTCGTTGATCTGGTGATAGAGCTTCTTGATGCCAGAGTACCTCTTGCAAGCAGAAATCCTGATATTGACAGACTTGCAAACGGTAAATTCCGAATGATCATTTTAAATAAAGCTGATCTCGCTGATCCTGCCGCTACAGCAAAATGGATCGAATATTTTAAGGATAAAGGAATTCTGGCGGTAACTCTTGACTCCCGAAAAACCGGTGAGGCAAAGAAGCTGGAAAATAAAGTTCTGGAGATCTGCAAAGAGAAATTTGAGAGAGAGAAGAGAAAAGGACTCCTGCAGAGACCTGTAAAGGCTATGGTGGCAGGCATTCCGAATGTCGGAAAGTCAACCTTTATTAATTCTTACGTGGGCAGAGCAAGTGCAAAAACGGGCAATAAGCCGGGTGTTACCAAAGGTCTTCAGTGGATCAATCTTGGCAAAAGCATTAATCTGCTGGATACTCCTGGTGTTCTCTGGCCGAAATTTGAAAGCCGCGATACATCAATGCGTCTTGCGATTATCGGATCGATCAACGATAACATACTTAGCAAATACGACCTTGCCGAATATCTTATAAATTATTTAATAAATAACTATTGCGGTATCATCTCAAAAAGGTATAATATTGAAGAGGTGGACACCGGTATGGTTCTGCTTGCAATAGCTGATTCAAGAAAATGCCTGATGAAGGGTGGAGAACCTGATATCGAGAAAGCTGCGGCTATTCTTATAGATGATATGAGAAACGGCAGTCTGGGCAGAATATCATTGGAAATAAATACAGGAGAAAAATCTTGAGTAAGAAATTTAAAGGTGAAATTGAAAGTATAGATGAAGCAAAGGAACTCTTTTACGGACTTGCCGAAGACAGAAAACAGGAAAGAAGAGCCGTAAAGGAGGCCGAAAGAGAAGCTAAAAGACTTGCGAAGGAAGAGGCAAAGGAAGAAGCCCGTCGTCTTAAGGAAGAAGCAAAGCATAAGGAAGCTGAGGATAAGAATACAGAGTCTTCGACTGATGATACAGTAGATGAAACTTCATCGGTTAATACCGTTTCAGCAGAAATTTCAGATGGTGAAATTCCAGAAGGTGAAACTGAAGAAAACGAACAGGGAGAGGGCAAAAAGAGAAAATATAAAGGCCGTAAGAAAAAAGAAAAGGTTAATATTGTCAGGGAACTTTATTACCTTGGTATCTATATCGGCGTTGTAATCATAGTATGTTTTCTTATCATAACATTTATCGGAGAGAGAACAACCGTTGTCGGCGATTCAATGAATCCTACACTTCAGGACGGTGACAACCTCTGGATTGATAAGATAAGCTACAGGTTTTCGGACCCGAAGAGATTTGATATTGTTATCTTCCCTCCTAGAAATAATTCTGAGAAGATATATATCAAGAGAATAATCGGTCTGCCTGGTGAAACTGTTCAGATTGAAGAAAATGGTGATATACTTATCAATGGCAAGGTTCTTGTTGAAAATTACGGAGCAGAACGTATAGAACCTGAAAAAAGGGGAATAGCCAACAGTCCTATAACTCTGGGGAAGGATGAATATTTCGTCCTGGGTGATAACCGGAATAACAGTGAGGACAGCCGGAGTTCTAGAGTCGGAAATGTTAAGAAGAAGGAGATAATCGGTAAAGCTGTATTCAGACTGTCGCCGTTATCAAAATTTGGAAAGGTAAAATAGTGTTTTTTTTGAGGGAATATTTGAGATTCATGTATTCCCTCTTTCTATCATATAAACCATGAATGACATGCCTGATATTACAGGATAAAAAATAACTTTATCGCGCCTGCTATTACATAAAAAACAGTTTTGTCGTGCATGCTATTACATGAAAAAACAGCTTTGTCATGCCTGCTATAATTGTATAAAAATAGTTTTGTCATAACTGCTATTGCAGAATATAAATATTTTTTTCATGCCGACAATGGCATAATACTCTTAATTATAAGGTTGAATATCATGAACGTTTGTGAGATAAAAGCAAAGATCAAGGAAATAGAAGAGCTTCCTCTTATGAAATATGAAGAAAAGAAACTCCGCTTCAATCTGCTTGCCGAAGAGATAAGCATGGATGAAAGAAAAGGTGTTATAGCTCTCAGAGATAAACTTATCAAGAAATCTGAAGATATAGATAAGGAGATACTTCGAGTAAAGGCTATGATGAGCTTTGAAAACAAGTACTCTGATGTAAACTATATCTGCGGTACTGACGAGGTTGGACGAGGACCTCTTGCCGGACCTATCGTAACAGCTGCCGTTATACTTCCGAAGGGATATGTAATACCGGGTCTTAACGATTCTAAGCAGGTTAAAAAGGAAATGCGAGAGGAACTGTATGACATAATCCTCAGAGATGCAGTTGCAGTCGGACTCGGAATGAATACAGAAAAGTTCATTGATACCGAAGGGATTCAGGAAGCAAATTATGATGCCATGCGTAAAGCTGTCAGAAACCTTTCTGTAACACCTGATCTTGTACTGGTTGATGCAGTCAAGATACCAAAGCTTCCTATCAGGCAGGTTTCCATCATTAAAGGCGATGCTTTATCTGTATCAATAGCTGCTGCAAGTATAGTTGCGAAGGTTACCAGGGACAGACTTATGACGGAATACGATAAGCTCTATCCTGAATACGATTTCAAGAATAATATGGGCTACGGATCAAAGAAGCATCTTGAAGCATTGACAAGGCTCGGTCCTTGCGAGATTCACAGAAGATCTTTTATTAAGAACTACTGGAATGAGGATTGATTAGAATGCTGATCGATATACTAAATATATTTTATATATAATACGGAGTATGGCTTTGGTAAATAAAAGAGATCTTGGTGGAAAGAAAGAAGCACTTGCTGCAGAATTTCTGATGCAGGAAGGATATACCATAGTTCGGATGAATTACAAGGTTCGTCAGGCAGAGATTGATATTGTTGCTTTTGATGAAGCAAGGAATGTTCTGGTATTTGTTGAAGTCAAATACAGAGCCACCGGAAGATCCGGAAGCTCGCTTGAAGCAGTAACTCCTGCCAAACAGAGAAAGATAAGCCAGGCAGCACTTTTCTATATGAATCAGATGAAGATAAATCCGGAGACCATGAATATACGTTTTGATGTTGTCGGAATTGACGGAGACAGGATCACTCATATAGAAAATGCCTTTTCCTTCTGTGCCTGAGCGTAAATTAAACATAGGATAATTATGATCATGAATCAGACAGAAATAAACAATATAATAGATAGTGATGCACGTTTTTCGCTTCTTCGATCAGGTTATAATAATATGATGATCCCTGTGGTCAGGTCAAAGCTTCTTTCCGGATTTGATGACCGTATCATCCATGGCTTTTCGACCAGACTCGGAGGCGTAAGCAAGGAACACCTTTCATCGATGAATCTGAGCTTTTCGAGAGGAGACAATCCGGAAAACGTTACTTTGAATCATCGTATTTTTTCGGGATGCCTGGGCTATGATCATGAGAGAACCGTATTTTCCGATCAGATTCATAAAACCTTTATCAGAGAAGTAACGGAAGAGGATGCCGGTAAAGGAATCGTCAGAAAGAGTGACATTACCGAAACGGATGGTCTTATTACCGACATGAAGAACCTTCCGCTCATGACCTTCTATGCTGACTGTGTTCCGCTTCTTTTTTATGCGCCGGATAATAATGTTATCGCTTCGGTTCACTCGGGCTGGAAGGGGACTCTTGCCGGAATAGGCAGAGAAGCGGCTCGGCTTTTTAGGGATAGATATAACTGTGATATATCAAAGCTTATTTGCTTTATTGGTCCATCTATATGTATGGATTGTTACGAAATAAGCCGTGACGTTGCGGAAGAGTTTATAAAGCTTCATCCGGATTACGAGTCAAGAGGCATTGTAAAATATACCGGAAATGATAAGTTCCGCCTGAATCTGCAGGAGGCCTGCAAGGACATTCTTGTTTCATCAGGTTTGAATTCGGATAATATTGAAATATCAGGTTTATGTACTGCATGTAATCCTGAAATACTGTTTTCACACAGAAAAACCAATGGTTTAAGAGGAAATATGGCAGCCGTTATCATGCTGCGTTAGTATATGAAGAAACATCTTATTGTCAAGGTAATTAAAGACAGTCCTGCCGATGCTGCCGGCATCAGGAAAGGTGAGAAGCTCCTCAGCCTTAATGATCAGGAGATAAATGATATCTTCGATTATGATTTTATCGCTGAGGATACAAGTCTTGTACTTGATATTGAAAATGAAGCAGGAAGTGTAAGAAAGCTTACGATTGAAAAGGATGAGGGCGAAGATCTCGGACTGGTTTTCGAAGAGTCCCTCATGGATAATTATAAATCCTGCTATAACAAATGCATATTCTGTTTTATAGATCAGAATCCTAAGGGGATGCGAGAGACTATATATTTTAAGGATGATGATTCCAGACTTTCCTTCCTTCAGGGCAACTATATAACCATGACCAACATGAAGGATTCAGAGATAGACAGAATTATCGAATATAAGCTGGCTCCGATCAATATTTCCGTGCACACGACCAATCCCGAGCTTAGATGCAGTATGCTTCATAACAGATTTGCCGGCAGGATACTTGATCATATGGACAAGCTTTATGCAGCAGAAATCCCTATGAATGCC
>CAMNMC010000075.1 GCA_946544235.1 uncultured Lachnospiraceae bacterium
TTCATACGAGCTGCAGCATTGATACGAGCGATCCAGAGCTTTCTGAAATCTCTCTTTCTCTCACGTCTGCCTGCAAATGATGATGCAAGAGCTCTCATTACTGACTGCTTTGCAACTCTGTACTGCTTTGATCTAGCTCCTCTATAGCCCTTAGCGAGCTTAAGTGTTCTGTTGTGCTTCTTCTTGGCATTAGCGCCGCCTTTTATTCTAGCCATTTTATTATCCTCCTAAACTATTCTTCGATCACTATTAGATGTAAGGCAGAATCTTCTTCATTACCTTGCTGTTTGTATGATCAGTAATTGTTGCTTTTCTAAGATTTCTCTTTCTCTTTGTTGTCTTCTTAGTAAGGATGTGGCTCTTATAAGCTTTATTTCTCTTTAACTTTCCTGTACCTGTCTTCTGAAAACGCTTAGCAGCAGCCTTCTTTGTCTTTAACTTTGGCATCTTTTTATCCTCCTTAAATGCTTCTTTCTGTTGTTAGTGTTTTGCAGCAAGGAACATGAACATATTCCTGCCTTCAAACTTAGCCGCCTTATCGACGGTGGATATATCTGAAAGCTTCTCTGCAAAATCATCAAGAATCTTCTTGCTCTGATTTACATACGCAAGCTCTCTTCCTCTGAATCTGAGTGTGACCTTAACTCTGTCACCCTTTGAAAGGAACTTACGAGCCATATTGATCTTGGTATTAAGGTCATTCACATCAATGTTTGGTGAAAGTCTAACTTCCTTAACCTCAACGATCTTCTGCTTCTTCTTCTGCTCCTTTTCCTTACGGATCATTTCATAACGAAATTTGCTGTAATCCACGATCCTGCAAACAGGCGGTTTAGCATTTGGTGAAACTCTTACGAGATCCATCTCCGCCTCTTCGGCTGCGGCAAGCGCATCCTTAATGGACATAACCCCGAGCTGATTTCCTTCAGCACCGATCACTCTTACTTCCTTGTCCCTGATCTGTTCATTGATTAAATACTCTATTGCTTTGCCCTCCAAATAAAAAATGATGGACAGTATCCACCATTTAACAAAATCACAAACCACAATCTACAGTTTGAAAAATGTTATTTAACCCGAGTCATTCATAGATGCTGAGGTGAGAGTGGATACTCTGCTTTGTTTTCAACATGTGATAGATTAACACAAAGTTTTCCGAATGTCAACAAATTATTTCGTTTCATATTTATGAGCCCATATTTAGAAATACGGGCTCATACCTTTAAAAAAACATACAACAAATCTATACTATAAATACTATGTCAGCTCTTCTTTTCATTCCCTTTATATGAAAATCCAAGCATTGTGATATCATCAAACTGATCAGCCCCATCAGCAAAGCTTTCGATATCTCTCTTAACAGCCGGAAGAAGAAGCTTATCGGCCGCATCCTTCCTCTTGTTCAGTATCTTAAGCAGACGATCTGTCTGGTACTGTTCCCTGTTTTTATTAACAGATTCAGGAACACCGTCTGTATATACAAAGAGACGGTCACCGGGATTCATATCAAGCTCATACTCCTTAAACTTCAGACCCTCACATACGGCAAGTGCAACACTATGCTTCTGCTTATAAAGCTCATACTCTCCGCCCGCTCTCATGAGAACAGGATACTCATGTCCGGCATTTGAACACACCATATGGCCTGTTTCAAGGTCAATGATGCCTATCCAGACAGTAACGAACATTGACGCATCATTTCCTTCACAGAGTGAATCATTGGCTATCTGGAATATTTCGGCAGGCCTCTTTCCGGATTCAGCCATGCTTCTGATGGTAGTCTTACTCCTCATCATAAAGAGCGCCGCAGGAATACCCTTTCCGGATACATCAGCTATTACCATGCAGAGCTTATTTGCGTCTATGAAGAAGAAATCATAAAAGTCTCCGCCAACCTCTTTAGCAGCATCCATCGTTGCATAGATTTCAAAATCCTTCCTCGGGAAGCTGAAATTACGAGGCAGTGACGATTCCTGAATGGACTTAGCCATATAAAGCTCCTGCTCAACTCTCTTCTCAGCTGCATTTATATAGTTTTTCAGAACATGAACCGTCTGATTGATATCATTTGAAAGAGAGGCAAATTCATACGAACTGTATACATCAACTGTTTCATTCAGATCACCGTCGGTAATCTTATTAAGAGATTCATTGACCATCTGAAGATTGCCGACAACTATATTCTGAACAAGCATGGAGACAAGAATATATATAACGGTAAAGACAATTATATCAGCAAGAATGATCTCATATGCTCTGGCGTCTCGACTCGAATAAATATCCTTCATAGGCATATATACGATCACCTTCACATCACTAAAATCATCAAGTTCTTTAATCCTGCAATAGGATTTTTTATCATAAAGAACAGCTTTAAAAAAGCCGTCATCTTCCTTATCCTTTATATCTATATCCGGTAATATTTCTCCCTTATGTGCGCCGGAGAGTATATTGCCATCTATGTCATACAGTTCATACAACTCGTCATCATTCATGCCAAATACAATATCCTCAACCTCAACATGAAGCTGCTGCACCTTCTCGAAGGTGTCACTGATAGATTCATAGCGTTCTTTCAGATCATTCTTTGCATTCTGCATCGCAGATTTAGTCTCGATAAGATAATTCACAGTAAAATTAAGGATCAGGATGATCGAAGTTACGATAAAAAGCCAGAACTGAAATCTCTGCGAAACCTCAACCTCATCCATAGCCTTTTTCCTGAACGGATTCTTCCATTCTCCTGCTTTAACGCTCAGTACCACAGATGTAAGGGCAAGTGCGATACCTGTGAAGATGATCATCGGAAAAGCACAGGTCTTTACAACATAAAAGGCCATATTTACATCGTCTCTGTGTGTGATGAATACGACATACATATGGAAAGCTTCCATCATTGCTCCCATGAAGAAAGCATAGAAAGCAGATGGTTTTTTCTTCTTGAAAATATAGAGATGAAGAAGCGCAGAAACAAAACCGGCAAGAAGAGTCGAAACACTGCACGCTATTCTGGTATAAGCTCCAACATTATAGAATTCACCGGCAATAAAACGCTCAACACCGCCTATAATACCGGCAATGATACCTGAAACCGGATCAAAAAAGAGGCCTGCAGAAAGAGGCGCTGCATCTCTGATATTCAGCATCATGTGTTCATAATCGATACCGAAATGCGTAGAAAGTATCGCACACAAGCCATAGATCAGTCCCAGTCCGATCTTCTTCGCTGACGTGATTTCCTTACCCCTGAGAGATAACCACAAAACATATGTCAGAATAATATACGCTGCCGATACGGCAGACATTCTCAAAATCATAGAAAACATATCGATTCATCCCTTATGATACTATATCTTCACCCGGAACCGCTCTATACCGGATTCCTCTGTATATCCAGTCTATCACACTCAAATATGATCAACAATATTTAAGACCATTTGAAAGATCAGAAGGTTCCCAGAACCTCCATCTCATCAGCCTCGCGAACTATCTCGCCGAGAGCCTTCCTGACATTCTTATCCGTAAGACGTCCGTTAAAGGTTACATAGAAATAATACTGCCACTTCTTTCTCTGGCTCGGACGTGATTCAATACTGGTCATATTAAGGCCATTATCATTAAACAGCCTCATGATATTGAAGAGTGCTCCGACCTTATGAGCCGTCATGAAACAGATACTGATATTGTCTGCATCCTTCAGAGCAACCTTCTTACCGGTTACAACAACGAACTTGGTAGAGTTGTCGTTAACTGTATTTATCCTTGTATCAAGAACCGAAAGATTGTAGAGACGTGCTGCTCTCTCGCTTGCTATCGCTGCATACGCAGGATTGCCCTCCTCGCGGACCTTCTTGGCTGCCGCTGCGGTATTGCTCACACTTGAGCTCGAGAAACCGTGCTTATCGATGTATTCCTTGCACTGCATAAGTCCCTGGGCGTGTGAATAAACCTTTCTGATATCACTGATCGAAGCTCCCGGTACACCCAGAAGTGCGTGCTCGATATCAAGCACAACCTCTGCAACGATCCTCACACCGCTAGTCTTGATAATATCATAGTTGCCTGTAACAAAGCCTGCCGAAGAGTTCTCAAGCGGTATAACGCCATAGTCAGCCCTGCCGGCTGCAACCTCTTCAACTATATCATCAAAGTTCTTAACATTATATATTGATACATCATCGCCGAAATATTTGATAACAGCCGATTCGGCATATGCCCCCGGAACACCCGCGTACACAACTCTCGTATCGCTGTTTATCTCAAGGTCATCCACCATCTTATAGTCTTCATCGATATAAGGTTTGGCAGCATGTTCCTCCTTGTTTCTAAGTTCTTCAAGCAGCTGATGGATCGTCTTCTTAAATACGGGATGCATCAGATATGGAGCGATCTCGTCTGCCGGACGGAGAACAAAATCACGAAGATGCATTTCCTTATGCGGTACCGTAAGCCTCTCCGTTGAAATGATCTCAGCATCAAAGAGAAGTATATCGATATCAAGAGTCCTCGGCCCCCAGTGGATTATCCTCTCACGCTTCGCATCCTGCTCAATATCACTCGTGACCATAAGAAGCTCTTCAGCCGTATATAGCGTTTCGACAAGAACCGCTGCATTTAAGAAGTCAGGCTGATCGACCGGCCCGTATGGTTCAGTCTCAATATACGAAGACACTTTCTTCACTTTGATATAATCATCTTTACTTAACTGGTCAACAGCAGTTTTCAGATACTGCTCTCTGTCACCAAGATTTGAGCCAAGTCCGAGCAGTGCGGTATGTCTCTCTCTGTCGACAACTACAGCCACATCCTCAAAGGTCATATCAATAGGTGCATCCGGCTTACTTACCTTAACCCTGACACCCTGAACAGTCCTGTATTTGATAAGGATCTCAGCAGCTATATTCTCGGCAACGGTCTCGATAAGGTCACATTTTTCTCTTGTAGTCACTTCCTGAATAAGCTCACAAACGTCAGCATAATTAACAGCAAGTCGAAGGTCGTCCTGCTGCGCAGCCTTTCTGAGAGATAATCTCAGCTCGGCAGAAATCCTGAAAAGCTGGCCGTTCTTCTTCTCCTCTTCAAATACACCATGGTAGGCAAATATATTTAGATTCTTTATTACTATCTTGTCCATACTTTTATTCCCTAATCACTGATCACCGGTCATAACCGATGGATCAACCATCTCTATCCTGATGATAATCCATCACTGTGCGATGAATCAACTGTCTCTATTCGATCATTCATCCATTTGTATTGGATATAACATGTCTCTAAGCATGCATCATCGCATATGTCATATCGAGTGCCCTGCGGTTTTTCTGTACGTCATGAACTCTGAAAATCCTGCAGCCCTTCATCAGTCCAAATACATTTGCAGCTATCGTTCCCTCTTCCCTCTCTTCACTCGGGAGATTGAGTGTATTTCCTATCATACTCTTTCTTGATACTCCGAGAAGCACCGGATAACCCATATCACAGAACCTGTCAAGATGCTTCATGACGCGGAGGTTATCCTGCGTAGTCTTGGCAAAGCCGATGCCCGGATCAAGAATGATCTTACTCTTCTTTATTCCAACCGCCTCGGCAATATTAAGCGACTCCTCAAGGTCACTCCTGCAGTCACCGATAAGCTCGTTATACTGAACCACCCAGCGGTTATGCATGATAATGATTCCAACATCACCGGCTGCCACAACCTCAGCCATGGTCTTCTTGATCGTTTCATCGTCCCACTTGAGGCCCCAGATATCATTTATCATATCTACACCGGCCTGTATACCGCTCTTTGCAACAGAAGCCTTATAGGTATCCAGCGAAACCGGAGTACTGAAGTTCTTCTTTACTGCTTCAATAACCGGACATACTCTTTCAATCTCAGCCTCAGCCGATATCATCTCATAACCAGGTCTGGTGGACTCACCACCGATATCTATGATATCCGCTCCGCCTGCGATCATCTGCTCCACGTGGCGAAGCGCCTTATCAACTGAATTAAACTTACCACCATCCGAAAACGAATCAGGTGTAACATTCAATATTCCCATAACTATCGGTTTGTCATCCTTACGGATGGTATCTATCATATGCATATTTTTAACCTCTTGTACAAATCTACCGTTAAACCGGTGAAACTATCAATTATATTCGAGCAATGTTCTTTCACATATCGAACCAATGCAAAAAATATTGTTAAAATCCAACCCATGTAATATTGATGACGCTAATAGAGAATTGACTTATTCTTCCTGTCCTCGCTCCAGTAGCATTCTTCTCTGGCATCACACATAAAGCAGTTTCGCGAAAGCTTGTCGGCTCTGTAAAGTACGTCTGCCAGACTGCCGCCCTCATCACTTTTGTTTTTATGAAGCTTTATCGCATCACATATTTCTTTTGATGCTCTTTTACCGAAGCCTGCTCTCTCAAGTATCGGTGCAGCCACAAGAGCGCCAGCCTCATGATGAGACATACCCTCCTCTTCATAGGAAGAATACCTTCCTATATCATGAAGAAGAGCCGCTGCATAGAGCTTCTCATTATCGATATCCAGCCCCTCCTCGAGACAGATGATCCTCGCAATTCTTGCTACCGAAAGAGCATGACCGAGACTGTGTCTGCAGAAAACCCTGTCAAACTCTCTCTCCTTTATCATAATGGAAATCCTTCTGAACTCCGCATCATTTATAATCTTATCAACCTTTTTCATCTCAGCTGTCAAAACAGTTCCCCTATATTAAACTTTTAACTGCACGTATAACATCCCCTGCAAAGGAAAGTGTACCGCATGCTATGATCACACTGTCCGTCGTTTCCTCCGCTAGTCCGAAAGCATCCTCAACAGCCTTCTCAACGCTCTCTGCAAAAACGGCCCCGACTCCTCTTTCACGGATAAGTCCTGCAAGTACATTACCATCAAGCGCTCTCGGACTGCTAGTCGTCACCGTAAATGCTCTGTACATATCCGGAGTGAGCATATCCAGCATCTTCGGATACTCCTTATCCCCTAACACTCCTATTATATAGATTAGCTTCCTGTTTGTAAAATATTTCCTCACATCTGCTGACAGTTTATTCCAGGCATCCTCATTATGTGCGCCATCCACTATGAACAGCGGTTCTTTGTTAAGCACGGTAAACCGGCCCTGCCATCGAGTTTTCCTGAGGCCTGTTTTCACAGTCTTATGCGGTATCTGCTCAAAGCCGTATTTGTCTGAAATACTGTTAAAGGCATAAATCGTCTCAATTGCTGTTATGGCATTCAGTACCTGCGCTCCGCCTGCGAGGTGAATTGTATATTTTTCCCCCTTATATTTGAAGCTTGTCTTATCTAATGATTCTTTGATATCTGACAATTCTGGCACATCCGCCTTGTAATATCCACCATAGGATTTTTTAGAATCGCAACCATCCTCCTGATCAGAACACTCATAACCGTGGCCGTCCTTCTGATCCGAACCATTATCGCCATCCCTGCTCATTCCATCTGAATTCTTACCCGCGAACTCATCAATTATCCTCTCCGGAATCTCCGATTGCGGATACGATACGAGTATATCACCCTTCTTCACGATTCCCAGCTTCTCTCTCGTTATCTCCTCCAGAGTCTCACCAAGGAACTGCATATGATCAAAGCTTATCGAAGCAAGAATATCTATCGGTGTTGTTTCAAATACATTTGTCGCATCGAGCCTTCCGCCCATGCCGCACTCTATCAGAATGACATCGCACATTTCTTTCTTAAACCACAGAAAAGCCGCTGCTGTTTCTATCTCGAACGAGGTTGGTCTGCCTGCACCTTCTTCTTCCATCCTGCCAACTGCATCGATCACTTCTGTCAGTATTTCCGCACAATCCTTCTTCGAAATATAACGTTTATTGATCTGCCAGCGCTCTCTGTAATCAATGATCGTCGGCGAGATATATCTTCCGACCTTATACCCTGCCTCTATCAGAACGCTTTCAACATAAGCCATTATCGAGCCCTTGCCGTTGGTTCCTGCTATATGAAAAGCCGGAATACCTTTCTCCGGATTACCCAGTCTCTCCAGAAGACCTTTTATATTATCCAGCCCCGGCACACTGCCAAGCTTATTTCTCTCTTCTATATAATCCATGACCTGCGCAAACTTCATATAATCAAACTCTCCATATCTCAATTTATAGTTTTACCTTACGATAATAATATGCTCCAAGTAACAATACATGTATAACAATACAAACTGATACACTCAATACATCTGATACTATAGATAAAGCCATCATAACCATCTGCAAAACAATAGGAGGTATAACAAACAAATACCAATCTCCTCTTTTCCAGATGATATACATGATCATCGGTATTAGCCAAACAACCCATAATAATATATATAATATGATCATTATATTTCTCCAAAACAACTATAGACCAGATAAGAATACATAAATCACAAAAGAGACCGACGTTAATCGGTCTCAAAAATACTATTTATCGCCTTCGTACTGCACATGTCTTACAGGCTTTGTATCCTTTGTGATCGGAAGGAGCTCGTAGCCCTCAGCCTTCAATGTATCAATAAGATCAGGCAGAGCTTCAACCGTATTGTGATGCGAACCAAGATCATGCATAAGCACAACCGTGTCGCCGGAGTTGCCTCTTACAAAGCTCATAACATTATAGTTAAGCTGCTCAGGTGAGACATAATAATCAACCGCATCACCATTCTGAGCATTCCAGTCAAAATACACATAGCCGTTATCGTCAAGATATTTCATACAGTCCTGAATATTTACGCCTGAAACCTTATTTGAACTTCCGCCCGGAAAACGATAAAGCCATGCATCATAGCCGGTAACGTTGTAAATAAGATTATGCATGCTCTCAACATCGCTCTTGAAATAGTCCAGATTCTTATAAACCACATCATAAATATGTGAATAAGAATGAATACCTATCGAATGGCCCTCATCAACTATCCTCTGATACTCAGGATAATAATCACTCTCCTTTGCCACAACAAAGAAGGTTGCCTTTACACCCTTTTCATCAAGTATGTCAAGAATCTCATCTGTATAACCCGATGGGCCGTCATCAAAGGTAAGATATACCTTCTTATCATTTAAAGGAACCTGATCATCCTTGTTTTCTTCTGCGATGTTCGAAATGTCTGAATCATCTCCGTCATCAGACTGCTGCTTATCAGCATCCTCTGTCTGTGCCGTCTGACTATCGTCTGCGGAATCTTCATCCTGCGATTCTGAAGTATCTTCATTCTGTACTGCTGTGGAATCATCGATCAGAACACTGCTGTCTTCCATATTCTCATCAACCGTAACAAACTCAAAGTCCTCGCTGCTCTGAAGAAGATTGTTTTTAGCATCGGCATACATTGATATCTGATATTCTATATTATCCTTTATCTCGTCCTCAGATAATTTTTCCTTATCCTCTTCAATAGACTCTGTCTCGGTAGTCTTCTCAGACAGCTCGTCCCTGCATTCCTTCAGTTCCTTTTCAAGCTTATTGACCTTAACAAAGAGAAAGATTGAAAGGCACATTGGAATGACTATCATCAGTAAGGCAGTTATAAGGATTGCCTTCTTGATCCTGTTTACATTACGTCTGTTATAAGCAGGTTCATCATCCTCTTCATCATCCCCATCATTCGATACTCGTCTTACACCTGATGCAGGATCATCCGTTCTGGTCTCTTTGTTATACTCAATGACCGGAACTGATTTTTCAGAAACAGCCTCTGCCGCAACCGCATTTTCTGTCACAACTGCATTATCTGCCGCAGGATTTTCTGCCACAGCTTTCACACCCGGTTCTGATACAGCTTGCTCAGCAGTTTTTTTAGTCCTTTTTACAACTGTTTTCGATGAAGATTTTTCAGTCTCTTTTACTACTGTTTCAGCAGCAGATTTTTCGGCGATATTTACACCGTTTTCAGTTACATTTTTATTATCAATATTGCCTGCTGTTTCTGCCGCTTTTGTCTCAGTCGCAGTACTGCTATCTGACTGCTTCTCGGATGCCTTTTCAACCGCTGTATTACCGTTCGTATTTTGCCTATTTACTTTTTTTACATTTTTATGATTCTTACGTTTGCCCATATATTGTGCCCCATATTTTATAAAAACGCAAAATAGTGTTTTTGCGAAAAAGTCTTAAAAAGTACGAAAATGCGTCATTCTCAGAATGGCGCATTACAAATTATACATTTTTACAGCTGTTTTTGTCAACAAATTACGGGCCAAAAATATGACGAATTTTCAGCCCGAATTTGGTCTTATTTATTTAATTTAACTAAGCTCTTTTCAGGTTTCCGAAATCAGGTAAACATAACTCTTTCGTTATGTAATTCACCCTATTTTTTGCTCTTATCAACCTTAAAATACGCCTGCTTCTTCCCAACCATCTCATCATATTGGTCATACATTTTCTGTACATCATTTTCCAGAAGATAATAATGTGCGCAATATGGAATAAGAAGTACAAAAAGCATAACGATGAGCGGGATCAGCTCAAGCTTTCCTGTCATGATAAAGGTCATAATACTTATAACTGTGCAGATTGCAACCAGTGCAAATACGATCAGATGGATAAGCCTCTCATGTGCAAAGAATCTTATCTGAATAAGATGCTTCTCTATCACATCATCCCAGTCCTGCTCATCACTCCCCTTAAGCAGCCTGTCAATATAATCTATATACTGCGTGATCCTCCTCTTCATATTACCCCTCCATATATTTCTTCCTTACATAAAGCGCAGCGTCCGGCTTGTCGGTAATGATACCGTTCGCGCCCATGCGCATAAGCTTCAGCATTCTCTTCTTATCATTAACAGTCCATACAAGAACCGGATAGCCTCTCATATGCATCCTTCTTATAAAGCTCAAATGAATAAGCCGGTAGGCCGGCGAAACGAAATCAGCTCCGCAATCATGAAGTCTTCTCTCCGGAAACAGCTCCTTAAGCCTTCTCCACGGTGTTGCATGCTTCTTTCCAATAAGAAGCCCCGTAACAATATGCTTATCAAGCTTTCTGACATTTTGCACAACCTCATCCTTGAAGGATTTGATCGAATATTCTTTGTAATCGGCATTTTCTGTCAGCAGTCTCACTACCTTTGCCTCAAAGCCGGTCTCCTTGATCTCGACATCCATCTTGATCTTTCCATGACAAAGCTTCACAACATCTATAAGAAGCGGAACCTCAAATCCACTCGCTTCGGCTGCTCTCTTCATCTCGTCATAATTCATCCAGGCGATCGGAGTTTCATTAAATACGCTGTCATGGAAAACCACAAGCTGTCCGTCTTTGGTCTCTCTGACATCAAATTCAACCATATCAGCCTTAAGCTTAATTGCTATCTCAAAGGATTCCATCGTATTTTCCCTCTGCGCGAGAAAAGAGGCTCCTCTGTGAGCTATCACACGTGTTTTCTTCTTGTTTCCTTTTAAAAAATAAATCATACTTCTCTCCCGATATAAAACGTACGTAAGTAATGATGCGATGACGAGCGATAAAACGCTTCCACCATCAGATACCAACTCATGCGTAACCCCGAGCATATATATTATAATACATTCGGCCAACTGCTACAAACTGTTATTTCTGAAACAATCTTAATAAAACATAAAGCTCTTTTTTATATTTATTTTTAGCTGTTTTTTTGATATAATCACTTTTGTTACACCTTTTAATCAGCAGACATATTATATATTTTATACATCCCCAGGAGGATAAAATGCCGGATAATACTAACAATAACAATACTAATGATGATGAATATGAAAAATACTGTTACATGTGCCGCAGACCTGAATCAGAAACCGGTCGTCTGCTCGGCATGGCAGATAATATCTATATCTGTCCCGACTGCCTGCAGAAAGCATTTAACAGCATAAATAATAACAGTTTCCAGTTCCTTGATTTCAGCAAGTTTCCAGGTTTTGGCGACATGAATGCATTTACTCA
Organism: uncultured Lachnospiraceae bacterium; assembly: GCA_946544235.1. GTDB lineage: Bacteria > Bacillota > Clostridia > Lachnospirales > Lachnospiraceae > Eubacterium_Q. The sequence continues at coordinate 11,963 of CAMNMC010000075.1, forward strand.
CATGAATGATATTCCGAATTCTCAGAAGGTCAAGAAGAAAAAGCCTAAGACCGAGGAAGATAAGAAGGAAGAAAAGGACGAGTTTGAGAGCCTCACTCTCGATAAGATACCTGCTCCTCATAAGATCAAGGAGATGCTTGACGAATATGTTGTAGGTCAGGAATATGCCAAGAAGGTTATTTCCGTTGCGGTTTATAACCATTATAAGCGTGTCCTTACAAATACCATGGACGATATCGAGATTGAGAAGTCAAATATGCTCATGATCGGACCTACCGGATCAGGCAAGACCTATATGGTCAAGACCATTGCCAAGCTCCTTAATGTTCCGCTCGCCATCACTGACGCTACTACCCTTACCGAGGCTGGCTATATCGGCGACGACGTTGAGAGTATTCTCTCAAAGCTTCTTGCTGTTGCCGGAAATGATGTTGAGAAGGCTGAAAAAGGAATTGTATTTATCGATGAAATAGATAAGATTGCCAAGAAAAAAGAAACACATTCGAGAGATGTCAGCGGCGAAGCTGTTCAGCAGGGTCTCCTTAAGATACTTGAAGGAGCCGATGTTGAGGTTCCTGTCGGTTCAACCAGCAAGAACGCCATGACTCCAACTACTATCATGAATACGAGAAACATCCTCTTCATCTGCGGAGGTGCCTTCCCTGATCTCGAGGAAATAATCACAAGCAGACTGACCAGGATGTCTTCCATCGGCTTCGGCGCCGAGCTTCGCGATACCTATGAGAAGGATCCTCAGATCCTGTCCAAGGTTACCAACGAAGACCTCCGTACCTTTGGTATGATACCTGAATTTCTCGGAAGACTTCCTGTTGTATATACTCTTCAGGCACTTGACAAGGATATGTATATCAAGATATTAAAGGAGCCTAAGAATGCAATTCTTAAGCAGTACAAGAAGCTCCTTGCTCTCGACGAGGTCGATCTGCAGTTTGACGATTCAGCCTATGAAGAGATTGCAACCCTTGCCATGGACAGAAATACAGGTGCCAGAGCTCTCCGCTCGATTATAGAGGAATTCATGCTCGATATCATGTATCAGATTCCGAGAGACGATTCCATCGGACGCGTGATCATTACAGGTGATTATATCCGCGGAAAAGGGTCCCCGATCATAAAGCTCAGAGGTACTGATGACTAGTCATAAATAACCATATGTCTGCATACACATATTCCATGCATGCAGCCACTCGGCTCATTGTCAACACATTGTGTAGATGCTGACTCCGTCAGCTCATCCCCTCGTGACTCCGTCACTCGGTGATGGACATTCGCCAAATGTCTGTATCCGCATGTTCCATGCACTCAGCCACTTGGCTCATTGTCAACACACAAAAACACCCGACATGTTTAATACATATCGGGTGTTTTTATTAATATATGATGTTCGACTTACAGATCAAAATCTCCCTTAACATCATCAGCTGTGTAGTAAACCTTACCTGTCTCTGGCTGATAATATACGTTAAGATCCTTGATTGTCTTCTTGTCTACAGCTGCAACAACCTTTGCAACGATCTCATCTGCTGTGAAGTCTTTACCCTGATACTGGATAACGAAAGTCTCAGTAGCCTTAGCTGCTGCCTTCTTTGCAGGTGCTTTCTTTGCTTCAGGAGCTGCTTTCTTAGCAGGTGCCTTCTTAGCCTCAACCTTAACTTCAGCTTCCTTCTTCTCAGCTGCCTTTGGCTCTGCCTTCTTTGCTGCAGGCTTAGCTGCTGCCTTCTTTGCAGGTGCCTTCTTAGCCTCAGCCTTAACCTCAGCTTCCTTCTTCTCAGCTGCCTTTGGCTCTGCCTTCTTTGCTGCAGGCTTAGCTGCTGCCTTCTTTGCAGGTGCCTTCTTAGCTTCAGCCTTAACTTCTGCCTTAACCTCAGCCTTAACTTCCTTCTTTTCCTCAGCTACAGCCTTAGCTGCTGCTGCCTTTGCTGCGAGATCCTTTGCGCTAGTCTTCTTAACTGCCATTAGAATGTCCCTCCATAAAATGTATAACGTTTATTATGTCATACCATGTTGCTAACATCTTCTATAATTTACGCGATAAATTTTAAACTTTATTTAACGGAAATGCAATACTTTTAACAATTTTCTCTTTTTTGACCACTTTTCACGAAATTGAAGGAAACATTTTATGCACTATGCACATATTATTCATTTATACAAAGCTCTTTTACAATATCACCGAAATGCATTCCGTTTGATGCCTTGAAAAGTACCGTATCGCCATCAAAAAGGTTATTTCTAAGATAAGTTATAGCTTCTGCTTTATCAGTAAAATGATGTATCTCTACTTTTCCGTCATCGGCGGCTGTACTGATATTTCTTGAAAGCTCGCCAATTGTAACCAGAATATCTATGTTCAGTTTTTTTATGAACTGCCCTACTCTTGCGTGAAGAGAAGCACTGTTCTCTCCGAGCTCAAACATGTCTCCGAGTACAGCAACCTTCCTTCCTCCGGTTTTCATTTCACTCAGCACAAGCAGCTGCGCCTCCATGGATGCCGGACTCGCATTGTAAGTATCATCAATTATTTCAAAGCCCTGCTCAGCCTTAAAACGCTTCTGCCTCTGTCCTTCAAAGTTGGCCAGTGCTTCTGCAGCTTTCTGTGGATCAATACCCATTGTGAGCGCTATAGCCATGGCAGCTGTTGAATCAACCACATTATGGACTCCAAGCATAGGTATCGTTACGGAAACTTCATTATCACCATATTTGAGTACATAGCTTGTTGTTCTGTTATCATGAGTTATGTCAACCGCACGATAATCTGCTATTTCAGTCGTACCATAGTAATATGTCTCAACCGGAAGACGACCTTTCATCTCAGCAAGGAGCGGATCATCACCATTCAGGAATACAACTCCCTTATCATCCATCCTGCTGATGACCTTCAGCTTCTCGGTTCTTGTATTTTCCAGAGTCTTGAAGAATTCCTGATGGGCATCGCCAATATTTGTCACAACCGCCGCATCCGGTCTTGCTATCTCCGCCAGGGCATCCATCTCACCAAAATTACTTATTCCGAGCTCAAGAACAGCCAGATCGGAAGGTGCATCATTCATACTGAAAAGAGTGATCGGCGTTCCTGATTCAGAATTAAAATTCTTCTCGGTATGATAAACCTTCTTCTCCGCCTCAAGCGCAGTAGTTATCATCTCTCGTGTTGTAGTTTTGCCAACGCTTCCGGTAACAGCGATTACCGGTTTCTTATAAAGGCTTCTTGCATATCCGCCAAGCTTTTGAAGTGCCTTCAGAGTATCATCAACCTTGATGTATGCTCTGCCCGGCTTATATGACGGAAGCTCTCTGTCCGTAAAGGAAACCTTAGCCTTATCCATCACACTGTCAATAAACTTATGCGCATCCACCTGAGTACCGACAAGCGGGACAAATATATCTCCCTCTCCTGCCGTTCTCGAATCCATGCAGATATGATCCACCATTATATTATTCACTGCCGCCTGCCGAGAGATATCCAGGCCCTCAAGTCCCAGTAATCTGCCATCTACAGCTTTAACTATATCACCAACTGAAATATTCATCTTTCGACTATGCTCCTAAAAATACAATCTGTTTTCCGATTTCAACCGCTTTATCAGCAGAAATAAGTATCTCAATCATCTTTAAGCCAAAATCAATTGAGGTTCCCATACCACGGCTGGTTATAAACTGACCATCGACAACAACCTTATCGGTCTTCTTCTCTGCCCCGAGAAGTCCATCCTCAAGTCCCGGATAACAGGTAGCCTTCTTGCCCTCAAGAAGACCTTTCTCACCATAAACTGTTGGTGCTGCACAGATAGCAGCAAGGTATTTACCTGCTTCCTGATATTTTCTTATTATCCTGTCAACCTCTGCACTTGCCTTAAGATTGTTTGTTCCCTTCATTCCGCCCGGAAGGACAAGTATGTCCGCAAGTTCGGTTTCGTCTATAATATCACTGAGAAGGACATCAGCCCTGATCTCTATATTGTGTGAGGTTACAACCTTAAGAGTATCTGTGATAGATACCATCTTGATATCGATCCTTGCACGTCTGAGAAGATCAACAACAGTGAGACCTTCTATCTCTTCAAAGCCATCTGCTACGAGAATATATACTTTACTCATTTTTTCCTCCTTTATGTAGACATTATTAATGATTCATGTGCATATGTACCTCTTCGTGTGCCATAATTCTGCAAGCAGAATTATGCATACATCACTGTGTGATGTATGTAGCATGCTCCGCATGCTGCATCATTCGCTGCGCTCATGATAATAATATGCTTTGCATATTATTACTTAGTTGTAGCTGTCGAATACGCCCTCGGGGGCATATTTGTACATGAATCTTAATTTACACATGAATCTCATACAATCTTGAGTGCAACACATTAATATGCTAAAATAGACTATAGTACATTTCGTCGAAAAAAACAAATTTTATTTGTGGAGGGGAATATGGAAATAGAGAGAAAATTTCTTGTGAAATATCTTCCGGAAGGGCTGGAGGATAATCCTCACAGTGAAATATCACAGGCTTATATATCAACAAGACCGGTTATAAGGATCAGACAGAAGGACAACAGATACATACTTACCGTCAAATCTCAGGGACTGCTGGCAAGAGAAGAATTTGAGATGGATCTTTCACGAGAAGAGTATGACAACCTTGCTGCCAAGGTTGAGGGAAACGTGATACACAAAACCAGATACAAGATTCCCGAGAAGGATAACCTTACCATCGAGCTTGATATCTTTCACGGCATATTTGACGGACTGATTTTTGCCGAAGTAGAGTTTCCTGATGAAGAAGCTGCCAAAGCTTACATACCTCCTCTCTTCTTCGGCCGCGATGTAACCGAGGAAGGTACATTCCAGAACTCGTCACTCAGTGCCATGGATCCAGCTGACATATCCGACCTTATCAGTAAAAGCAGGCAATAATTGATATTGATCAGTCCAATACAGCTATATTAACTGTTTATACCTGCATCAGAATTCTACATAATAAATGCCTCCCGACTCGTATACACTACGGATAAGGAGGCATTTATTATTTTGCAATATGTTTGTTGATCAGGCTTCAGGTGTCATACCCTTGTCGCCGATATAATTTGAGAAATATAAACTTATCCTGCGTAAGGTCAGGAAGATTCCGACTATACTGACAATGAATCCCGGCAAAGGCGTTCCGATTGCTTTGTTGATATTTACAAGGAATATTCCCAGTGTCTGTGACACAAGACAGAGACGCGTTATTTCCTGATCACTGTGAATATTTCCGGTTGCAAGATTCAGCCCTCTCGCATAGAATCCGTATATAAACGACAGTATCCAGTATTTCAGGAAGAAAAGCAGCATCCTGATGATAAATGATAATATCAGTCCGATATAGATCATCGGTGTCATACTGACAAGCTTTGAATTATTCAGACCATTCGGCAGGAATGATGAAACGCTCTGACTGAAGGTGCTGAAATATCTTCCATTTGCTCCCTGAGTCAGAATATTCACCCTGCTTCGTCCGATGGTGATATACGTATAACCATCCTTCAGCTTGCTGGCAGAGATTGAATCCTCGGACGGATCAAACAGTATTCTGAATTCACCCATCTTGATATCAAAATTTCCTTCAGAAATGATCTGGCCGTTCTTAACCTCAAAAGGCGGCATTTTGTTTTTGAAGAAATTTCTGAAACCGCCGACATTTACGATAAATACGATTATCTGCAGTCCCACCACCATCAGTGTCACAAGGAACAGAACTATCGCCATGAATCTCTTAAACCTCTTCTTACTGAGATCAAAGAAATCGCGGTAGCTCTTAGGGTCAGCAATAGCCTGCCAGATCATCTGGATCAGATTGTTACTGTTGTCCAGCTTCTCATTATCAAATTCATTTTGCTGATCGTTATTATATTCTTCCTGCATATTTTTTCCCTACAACTCTGTCAAATGATCACACATAGCTATATCAGATTGAAATGCTTCATCGCCTTATAGATGCCATCCTCCATCACATCGTCCGTAATATATCCTGCAGCTTCTTTTGCAAGTCTGCTGCCGCCCGAAGGAACGATAGAATTCGGCGTGAAGCGAAGCATCTCAAGATCATTATTGCCATCACCAAATACATAAGCATTATCCGGCGATATACCAAAATAGTCAAGGATAAACTTGATACTGGTTGCCTTCGAACAGCCCTTCGGACTCATTTCGAAAAAGTTTCCTTCCCTGTCAATATAATCAAAATCCTCCGCAACATAACTTTTAAAGGCTTCGATATTGCTTTCCTCATGATACCATCCGGCAAATTTATCAAAGCGAAAATCCGGATCCTCGATATCATCGATAAACCTGTAACCATTGCTGCCAAAATACTCTATCAGCCTGTCCGCCTCTTCGGTTATATTTTCCTTATCGATACAGGTATAGTCTCTGTATTCGAAAAGCGAATACATCTTATACTCCCTGCACTTTAAAGCAATCTCATAACACCTCTTTGGAGTCAGCGTCTTGTGAAGAAGCTCTGTTCCGTCCGATAGTGAGATGTGACTTCCGCAGCCGCATACAAAACCATCAAAGCCGGCCGAGATTATATAAGGTTCGATGTTGCACATTACCCTGCCTGTATTAATAAATACAAGATTGCCCTTCTCCCTCGTAAGTCGGAGAGCTTCTCTCGCACTTTCGGGAAAGAGCTTTCTCGGATCATCTGTTATAAGTGTTCCATCAATATCAAAAAACAGAGCCTTGACATTTCCCGGGTTCAACAATTGTTTTGAAGATGACTCATGACTCATTATTATTCAAACTCCTTAATAAAGAACTAAGCCTCTTACCTTTTGGTGCTTAAAACTGTTTCATGAGATTAACCATCTCGATAGCTCCAAGTGCACAATCATAGCCCTTATTTCCGGCCTTTGTACCTGCACGTTCAACAGCCTGCTCGATATTTTCTGTTGTAAGAATACCGAACATTACAGGAAGCTCGCTCTCAAGAGAAACCTGAGCGATACCCTTTGAAACTTCATTACATACATAATCATAGTGGCTGGTCTGTCCTCTTATTACAGTTCCAAGGCAGATGATCGCATCATATTTGCCTGATTTAGCCATCTTCTTTGCTACAAGCGGAATTTCAAATGCACCCGGTACCCATGCAATAGTGATATCATCTTCATTCACATCATGTCTTACAAGTCCGTCAACCGCACCGCCAACAAGCTTTGATACGATAAACTCATTAAATCTTGCCGCAACGATACCAACCTTAATTCCTTCTGCTACTACTTTTCCTTCAATCTTATTCATCTTTTTATTCCTCCGTTATATTTATTGATGATAATTATTCAAATACATAAATAAGTGAAATCTTATTCGTAAATCATTTCAAGCCGGTTTATATACAGTCCTGATCATTCATAGAATTATTTACATATCAGATAACACATAACCGGATACTATATTGCCGAAACGAGCAAAATACATTTAATTGTTCGAACCTGATTACAGATCATTAAGTATATGTCCCATCTTCTCCTTCTTGGTCTTAAGGTAGAAGCGGTCGTAAGCCGATGGTTCCATCTCGATAGGAACTCTCTCAATAATGTCAAGATTAAAGCCCTGAAGTCCATAAATCTTCAGTGGATTATTGGTGAGAAGTCTAAGCTTGTGGACTCCCATATCAACAAGTATCTGTGTTCCGGTCGTATAATCTCTTGCATCCTCCGGGAAGCCAAGCTCGAGATTTGCTTCAACTGTATCAAGTCCCTGATCCTGAAGTGCATATGCTCTGATCTTATTGATAAGACCGATGCCGCGTCCTTCCTGTCTCATATAAAGAAGTACACCTCTTCCCTCACGGGCGATCATCCTCATTGCCGCGTCAAGCTGCTGACCACAGTCACATCTTTCAGAACCAAAGGCATCTCCGGTCAGGCACTCCGAATGCACTCTGCAGAGAACCGGCTCGCCATCAGCTATATCACCCATAGTAAGCGCCACATGATGTTCGCCTGTAATCTTACTTACATAACCATGCATCATGAACTCGCCGTATTTTGTCGGAAGCTTAGCTTTTGCTACACACTCTACAAAGGTCTCGCGCTCTTTTCTGTATCTGACAAGCTTCTCGATAGTCGAAACCTTCAGCTGGTGCTCCTTTGCGAAAGCAAGAAGGTCTTCCTTACGAGCCATCATTCCGTCATCTCTCATGATCTCGCAGCAAAGTCCCACAGGCTTAAGTCCTGCAAGCCTTACGAGATCGACTGTTGCCTCGGTATGACCATTTCTCATGATAACACCGCCATCAACAGCTGTCAGAGGGAACATGTGTCCCGGTCTTCTGAAGTCCTCTGGCTTAGAATCCTCCTCCACAAACTTTCTGGCTGTAAGCCCTCTTTCCTCAGCAGAAATACCTGTTGTTGTATCTACGTGATCTATCGATATCGTAAATGCCGTACAGTGATTATCTGTATTTGTCAGTGTCATCTGCGGCAGGTTATATCTCTCGGCATAGGACCTGTCCATCGGCATACATATCAGTCCCCTGGCATACTTTGCCATGAAGTTGACATTTTCTGTCGTGGCATGCTCTGCTGCAAAGATAATATCACCTTCGTTTTCTCTTTCTTCATCATCAAGGATCACAACCGGTTTTCCGATCCGCACATCCTCAATGATCTCTTCAATCGAATTAAATTCTTCCATTACTCAGCCTCCTGTGGATTGATCAAAAAATGATCCAGATTATTTTTACACATCCTGCCCGTGTTTTTTTCTTACGCCATCGTAATTCTTCATAACACTGCAGATGATTTTATTTCAAAATTAAGTTTGATCAGATAAATCCGTTTTTTATAAGTGCATCGGCAAATCCATCCGTTTTCGTTTCTTTATTTGCCGAACCGCCTGCAAAACCGATTCCGGAGCTGCCTGCCGAACTTCCTGATATATTTCCGGACATATTCATTATGCCGCCCGATACGCTGTCACTGCCGAAACGCATCAGCTTCTCAACGTATTTGCCGACAATATCATTCTCCAGGTTCACACTGTCGCCCGGCTTTTTATCAATTAGAGTCGTCTCTGCTGCCGTATGAGGAATGATTGATACTTTAAAATATGTATCCGTCACAACCGCAACCGTAAGACTGATTCCGTCAATGGCTATACTGCCCTTCTCGACAATATATTTCAGAAGATTACTTCCGCAGGCTATTGTCACCCAGATTGCATTGTCCTCACGCTTGTACTCCCTGATCGTTCCGGTACCATCTATATGTCCCGAAACAATATGACCTCCAAAGCGTCCGTCAGCCGCCATGGCTCTCTCCAGATTAACCCTGTCGCCGGCCTTCAGACTGCCGAGGCTCGACCGTCTCAGAGTCTCAGCCATCACGTCAGCCGTGAAGCCGTCCGACATGATCTTAGTAGCTGTAAGGCATACACCGTTCACCGCAACACTGTCACCGATCTTCACATCCGACATTATCTTATCGGCCCTGATGTACAGCACCGCCGACTTCGCACCGTGGGTGATACTCTTAATGCTCCCCTTTTCTTCTATTATTCCCGTAAACATATATTTTATATGCCTCCTTATTATGCCTTCATTCAAAACATGTTATCTCTAATTACTGCTCCTTTATATATCTCAGATACATATCATCCTCTATACGTTCTGCCTGAACCAGTTTAAACATCCTGGCCTCATCAGGTGTTTTGAAGCCATCTCCTCCGACAGGTCCCGGAGCAAACTCTCCTCCGAATATCTTAGGCGCCACAAAAGCTCTCAGTTCATTAACATATCCATCTCTTACCATAGCCCAGTTGAGAGTTCCTCCACCCTCCAGGAGTATACCATCTATCTGCATCTGACCGAGTCTCATCATCAGATCTTCAAGATCAATATGGCCATCCTTCTCCTTCAGAAGAAGCACCCCAACCTTATGCTTTGCAAGCAGTCTGATCTTCTCCTTATTGGTCTGCTCATTCTCTTCTATAGCAGCTACAAAGGTTCTGATCTCCGAGGCTGTCTCCACTATCCTGCTGTTCATCGGTATCTGGAGGTGACTGTCGCAGATAATTCTTATCGGATCTCTTCCGCCTTCAATCCGGCAATTCAGCATCGGATCATCCTTCATAACTGTTCCGATACCGACCATGATAGCTGACAGTTCATTTCTGAATTCATGAACCATCCTTCTCGAAGCCTCGCAGGATATCCACTTACTCTTTCCGGATTCAGTTGCTATCCTTCCATCTATCGTCATGGCATATTTCATCACAACGTACGGTCTGCCGCTGGTGATATAATGGAAAAATACAGGATTCAGACTGTCACATTCTTCCTTCATAACATGAGTAACAACCGAGATACCGTGACTTCTCAGATACCATATTCCCTTACCTGCAACAAGCGGATTCGGATCATCCGATCCGACATATACCCTGCTTATTCCATGCTCGACTATAGCTTCCACACACGGCGGCTGCTTTCCTCTGTGGCAGCATGGTTCAAGAGTAACATACATTTCTGCTCCCTTTGCATCCTCAGTCAGATTTGCAAATGCATCTCTCTCCGCATGAAGATCACCATATCTTCTGTGAAAGCCTTCACCAATAATCCTGTCATCCTTAACTACGACAGCTCCGACCAGAGGATTGGGATTGACTGCACCTGTTCCTCCCTTTGCGAGCTCTATTGCCCGCTCCATATATTTTCTATCGTATGACATTTTCTTTTTCCCTTTATTTAATCAGCTATATTCATGAATCCTTCGGATTCATTTCACTAAAAGAGCCCTGAAATTATTCAGGGCTCAAATAAACAGCATAACAAAACCATCATGAACTAATCTTCTTCCATCCAGACTATACTGTCGGCTCTGGAATCTCACCAGATCAACCCTGCCCGCCAAAGTGTATCAGCTTAACATCAGCTTTCCTTAGACGGAGGGCTCGTGGGCTTAGGCTTATCACCCTTACCACCGGTCACGATTTTCACGTTGCCCTGAAGCTATTGATGCAGGAACTTGTATCCCGCATCTCACTATATTTAATTATATTTTAGTCAACCTTACCGATTGAAAGGAAGCCGCCCTCATTTGCACGGAGAAGAGCACCGATACCGATGTTCTTACGCTTACCTTCCTTGTCGATGTAGATCTCACCTGTCTCAACAAGTGACTTGGCGATCTTGGTAACCTCTTCCTTGAACTGTATCATCTGACGTCTGTCTCTTGATGACAGCTTAAACATGTACTGGTTCTTAGAGCTTATAAGAAGGATACTGAATGAATGAACATCCTTCTTGGTCTCTCTGATACCGGAACCGATCATACGGCTGTTAGCGATAATGATCTCAGCATCATCGATCGGAAGATACTCAGAAAGGATAAGTCTGTAGATCTTGAGGTAATCATCATCAGATGCAACCTTTACAGGAAGCTCTGCTACAGCGAACTCGATAACCGAATCCGCAAGCTTGATCGTACCGCCGTCATCATTGATGGTTGCTGAACAAACCTTTGGAACAAGAAGTCTGAAGAACTTGTTCTCAATAACCTTCTCTCCTTCAACAGGCTCTTTGATTACGAGCTCAGGGAAGGCCTTCTCAAGCTTGTTCATTGAGATTATAGCCGAATCTTCGCCGGTCTCTGCATTTTCCATCAGAACGTCATAGAGCTGCTGTATCTGAGGGGTAACATATTTAACCATCTCAACTATCTTATCTACTGCAGGAACATGTGACATAGCCGCACATTCAAGGTAGAGGTTGATAGCTTCTTCGTCGCTGATACCCTTCTCTCTCTTATATTCGATAACTCTGAAGAGGTTATCCTTATCAAAGCCTTCATAATGCTGGTCATAAGCTTTCTCAAAATATTTGAGTGACTGTATCTCACCCTTGTATGATGGATCAGACTCATTTCTGAGATATATCTTACCAAGCTCATAAGCAGCCTGTGTGCTTCCGAGTCCGAGTGCCTCAAGGAAGGCCTTCTCGATTTCATAACTATTTGCGATATAGAAGATCTGGCTCTGCTTCTTAAGAGCTACATTAAGAGCTGTTGCACCGCTTCCTGCAGCGATGGCTCTCTCCCACTTCTCGATAGCTGACTGAAGATCTTCACCCTTAAGCTCTTCGATATCCTTGATGTAAGGTTCAGCCTCTCTGATGCCGTTTTCCTTAGCCTTCTTGAAATACTGAAGTGCTTTCTGACCATCTCTCTTGGTTCTGAGAAGTCCGTAATAGTAGAAACGTCCGAGATAGAAAGGAACACGTCTGTGTCCGAGTCTCTCTGCTGTCTCATACCAGTTAAGAGCTTTCATGTAATCCTTAAGCTGCTGATCGTAGATGTTACCCATAAGGAATGCAAGCTCCGGATCCTTGGTAGCATCAAAGAGCTGCTTAGCATAGCTGATGGTCTTCTCGATATCACGATATGGAGAATCCTCATCGTAGTAGAGATCTATCAGAAGGTAACTTGCCTTGATAGAACCAAGCTTAAGTGCCTGCTTCGCTGCGGTCATGGCTCCTTCATAGTCCTCAAGGTAGTAGCAGTAAATAGCTTCGCTGTAATACTGATTATCCTTACGGTTAAGGCTCTGATCACTGACACGTGTAGGATTTACAAATGCAAATGAGTTTGCAGTTTCGAAGATAATCTCCTCGTACTGCTCTATGATCTCCATGGTTGCACAGACAAATCTCATACATGCGAGACGTCTGCCCTGATAAAATGCAAAGGTAACAATACCCTTGTTCATTCCCTTATGATAGAAGGTTGTACAAATACCATCTGCATACTCTGTGATGTATGACTTAAGCTGAAGCTCTTCATCAAACGCATCGTTACAGTATCTCAGATAATTCTCAAGAGTCTTCTTTGAATCACGAGGAATTGAATCATAGGAAACATACATCTCGAAATCCTTGTAGGTAAGGTTCGGTGCGTAGTATTCCTCATCAGTCATCTCATTGATGGTCTTAACCCAGTCCTTAGGCAGCTTGTGAATATAACCATCTATCTGATTGTGAACATATGTATACTGATACTGAAGCTTTGCAGGGTCGATAGCCTTAAAACGAGGCTCCTTACCCTTCTCCTTACGCTTCTCAGATATCTCTGAATAGATCTTATCCTTCTCTTCGAACTCGATACTGTCTGTATGCTTTGAAGCATAATCAACTCTGTCGTAAGCTGCCTGAGCCTTCTCATCACCCATATCGGCAAGTCTTCTGTACCAGAGCATCGCTTTTTCAAGATCAACAGGGATGACATTCTCACTCTTGTTACCGTACTGGTCAACTCGTGAGAGACCATTTTCATAGATTGAACCGAGGTTCATATATGCAGCCTTGATACCCTTCTCAGCCGCCTTCTGGAAATAAGTAATAGCCTTGGAGAAGTTCTGAGTTTCAAGATGCATCTTGGCAACCTTGTAGATCATATCACCATCACTGACCTGATTGGTGTATTTCTCATAATAACCTGCAGCCTTGACAAGATCCTTGTCCGTTGTGGAATTACTGTATTTACCTGTCTCATAGAACTCACCGAGTATCTTCAGACAGTCCGTACCAAGTTCCTTATAGCTGTCATCCATGATTCCGATATCGGCTATCTTCTCAAGGATCTCAACAGCCTCAAGACCATTGGCATTCTCCATAAGGTTCATAGCCTTGTCGAACTGGAGCTCCGTAGAACTCTTGGTCGATTTCTTCTTGCCTATATTTGTTATCTTCTCTTTCAGATTACTGAAAAAACCCATATCCCTTAATACCTCCGTCAGCCTGAAACTATATAAAAAGTAAATATATTTCACTTTTACCGCAACCTATATGATACCACAAAAATAAGTCACATGCAACAAAGCATGTGACTTTTATACATTGTTTTTTATATTTATAACATATCACCAGATAACTTCAAAAGAGTTACTGTTATGCCACCGTACTCATGTACCTTACAACAGCATCGATAGCCTGTTCTTCGTCTCTTCCGTCTGCTTCAACGCTGATGATATCATCATTATGAAGTCCCAGGCTCATCATCCCCATAATGCTCTTGGCATTGATCTTCTTGTCGCCTGAGATCAGATAGATAGCTGACTCATATTTGCTTGCGGTCTGTACTATCTCAGCTACAGGTCTTGCTTCAACGTAATTAGGTAACTTAACGGTAAATTGTGCAGTAGTCATTTTAAATAGTCCCCTCTTCATGTATATGATAATTTAACGGGATTCTCTCAGCTTGTCCGCCAGTGCACTTATACGTCTGAGTCTGTGATTGACTCCGGACTTACCTATCGGCGGTTCAAGCATGTCTCCCAGCTCCTTGAGTGACAGAAGCGGATTGGCGATTCTTACGTCGGCCAGTTCTCTGAGGCTGTCAGGGAGATAATCCCTGCCCATTTCAGCATCAATATACTCGATATCCCTTATCTGTTTTACCGAAGCACTTGCGACTTTACTGATATTTGCAGTCTCGCAATTGACTTCCCGATTGATGGAATTTCGAATATCCTTAACTATCCTGACGTTCTCAAATGTCATAAGCGAATTTACCGCTCCCATGACACTGATGAGATTCGCGATCTCGTCTCCGTCTTTAATATATACAACATAACTGTTTCTTCTTACCACAACTTTGGGGTCCGTGTCAAATACTTTCATACATTCGACCATCTGACCGGCTCTTTTTTCATCTGGAAATACGATCTCAAAATGATAGTTTTTCTCCGGCGAAGAAACAGATCCGACGGTAAGAAAGGCCCCTCTTATAAAGGCTCTCTTGCAGCAGGTCTTCTCTATCACGATATTATTTGCATAGAGTCCGCCCGACACATCGGATAATTTGAGAGTAGAAAAAAAATCATCAACAAGGGATCCCGTGATGATCATTTTATCTCTCCCTCCACTGTTAGATGTATACATCATTTCTTCCGCGTTGTCAAAAGTTTTTCTGATAATACGCTGTATTTTTTTCTGAAGAGGTTCTGTTTCAAGCCTGATAACCAGCTTTTCACCTTCCATTTTTCCGGCAGAGCTTACGATCCCGGCAAGAAAAGCCAGGCGGCAATGTGCCGCCTGTGGCATGATTTCGGCTAATTCATTTTTAAGGTCAGCAGAAAAAGACATTAATCTTCTCCCTTAACATATTTGTCATTATTGATATCTCTGTGAAGAACATGAACCGAATAAGGAAGCTCTGCAAGTCTGTCGCGCAGAAGATTTGCTATCGTAACCGATCTGTGCCTTCCGCCGGTACAGCCCACAGCAACAACCATCTGATGCCGTCCCTCCTTCTCAACGAACTGAGGAATGACATAACTCATAAGATCATAAAGCTTCTCTATAAAACGGCTTCCTTCTCCGTCGGATAATACATAATCCTGAACGCCCTTATCATTTCCGGTCTTCCTGCGAAGCTCGTCATCATAATAAGGATTAGGCAGAAAACGTGTATCAATAACATAATCCGCTTCCGCCGGTATACCGAATTTGAAACCAAACGACATTATAGTAAGAACAATACTGTTATAATTTTTGTCATGCTGGTAAATGGACTCGATCTCACTCTTAAGATCCCTCGTCAGCAGCATACTTGTATCGATCACATAATGCGCTCTCTCCTTAAGAAAGGATATCTTTTTTCTTTCTTCAGCTATACCCTCCTCAAGATGTCCCAGAGGTGCCAGCGGGTGATCTCTTCTTGTTTCCTTATATCTCTTGACAAGGACATTGTCACTCGCATCAAGGAACATAATCTCATATACAAACTTCTCCTTGCGAAGCTTTGACAGCACCGCAGAAAGATCATTCAGAGCATCTCCGTTTCTGATGTCGATGCCAAGAGCAACCTTATCATTATTCCAGCTCTTGTCCGTCATCATTTCCGTGATCTTCTCGATGAGAGGAACCGGAAGATTATCAACGCAGAAATATCCAAAATCCTCAAATGTCTTGAGTGCAGTCGACTTTCCCGCACCACTCATTCCTGTAACAATTACAAATCTCATTATCCGGTTTCCTTCCTCTACACTGATAAATTATATATCTCTACGATCTGTTTTCTGTCGAATCATCAGAATTCACCCACAAGACGTACTTCGGGTTCAAGTGTTACATTGTATTTTTCATGAACTGTTCTAATAACATCCTGCATCAATGTATAAATATCAATCGATGTAGCATTCTCATAATTAATCACAAAGCCGCAGTGCTTAGGCGAAACCATCGCACCACCGACTCTGTAGCCTGCAAGCCCGCTGTCCTGAATAAGCTTGCCTGCAAAATATCCTTCCGGACGTTTAAAGGTTGAGCCTGCGCTCGGATATTCAAGCGGCTGTTTATCAACTCTTTTTTTATTCAGTTCGCTCATCTTTGCAGTTATTTCTTCACTGTTACCGCTTTCAAGCTTTATGCACAGTCCGAGGATGATCATCTCTCTTTCCATGGCAATACTGTGCCTGTAACCAAACTGCATATCAGCCGCATCGATCCTCCTCAGTTCTCCATCCATGAGAACGTCAACGTACTGAGCAACCTGAACTATTTCTCCACCGTAAGCGCCTGCATTCATAAATACAGCCCCGCCTACAGAGCCCGGTATACCTGAAGCAAATTCAAAACCGGCAAGGCCGTTATCTCTCGCCGCTCTTGCAACAGCTGAAAGCATAGCTCCGGCTCCAGCATATATAGTGCTTCCCTGAATCTTGATCTCTCCGAGCTTATCGGAGATGCATATAACCGTTCCGTCATATCCACTGTCCGAAACAAGAAGATTACTGCCGTTACCGATAACGATAAAAGGCTCTCCGCTATCCTTCAGGCTCTTAACCAGTTCAGCCACCTCAGCAGGTGTTTCCGGCATAACGAAACGTTTTGCCGGACCGCCTGTTCTGAAGGTTGTATGTTTTGATAGATACTCGTTTTCTAATACAATCATTTAAAATATTATCCTCTCTGCAGCAGTTCTATTTTACCAAAAACATAAACTGCATAGATGCTCATCCTGAAATATATTATTTCGTTGCAAGATAAGCTCCGCCGTACATACCTGCATCATTTCCGAGTGTAGCAAGCTCAAAGCCTGTATTCTTGCAGGCATGGAAGGCATATTTCTGATAAGCTGCCTTAACTGCATTTATGAGGATATCACCGGCTCTTGAAACGCCGCCGCCGATAACAAAAACTTCAGGATCAACTACACACGAAACCTGTGCCAGTGCAAGTCCGAGCTTGTTACCCAGTTCATCCACAAGCTCCATTGCAAGATCATCGCCGGTCTTAGCCTGATCAAATATTTCCTTTGCAGAGATATACTGAACCTCACGAAGCTTTGATGGTCTGTCACTCTCATTAAGAGCGATCTTAGCCATTCTTACAATACCTGTTGCTGAAGCATACTGCTCGAGGCAACCCTTCTTGCCACAGTTACAGAATTCGGTCTCATCATTATTGATGGTCATATGACCAATCTCTCCGCCTGCACCGTTAACGCCTGAGATCATCTTACCATTGATGATGATTCCTCCGCCTACACCGGTTCCGAGAGTAACCATAACGATATTGTCGTGGCCCTTACCGCCACCCTGCCACATCTCGCCGAGGGCAGCCATATTTGCATCATTACCTGCCTTTACAGGAAGTCCTGTAAGGTTACCGAGTTCTTCCGCAACATTGAAAATACCCCAGCCAAGGTTAACGCACTTGATAACTGTTCCGTCATCTCTTACAGGTCCCGGAACTCCCATACCGATACCTGCTACATCTGCTTTATCTATAGACTTCTCTTCGATCTTGGCTTTAACTGATTCTGCGATATCGCCAAGGATGAACTTTCCGCCCTCATCTGTTCTTGTGGTAATCTCCCACTTGTCGAGAAGCTCGCCTTCTACGCTGAAAAGACCTATCTTAACTGTTGTTCCTCCGATATCTACACCAAAAACATAACTCATTTGATTCATTCACTCCTTTTTTTCTTATTTATCCTTACATGAACATAAATGCCTCCTCGGTTGTAGATAAAATACGCCCTCTGAGGCATTTATGTTCATTAATTCTTTCTCAAGCACAAATGATATCATCATTCATTCGACTTTTAAGTTCTTCACCATTCGTTTTACCTTGAATTCCACACCGTTACCTTGAATTCTTCATCATATTCTCTGTAACCCTCTTGTAGAGCTCCTGAGCGGCGTTGTAACCCATCTTCTTCTGTCTGTGGTTTACGGCTGCAGACTCAACGATGATGGCAAGGTTACGACCCGGTCTGATCGGAATAGAATGGCTGGTAACCTTATTTCCGAGGAATTCAACATAGGTATCCTCAAGTCCGAGCCTGTCATAGTTTGCATCCTTGTTCCACTCCTCAAGCTTGATGACAAGATCTATCTCCTGTGAAAGCTTAACGCATTCAACACCGAACATGGTCTTAACATCTATGATTCCTATACCACGAAGTTCGATAAAATGTCTTGTTATCTCAGGTGACTGACCGACAAGCACATCATCACTTATCTTCTTGATCTCAACAACATCATCGGCAACAAGTCTGTGACCTCTCTTGATAAGTTCAAGAGCCGCCTCACTTTTACCGATACCGCTGTCACCCATGATAAGAACGCCTTCACCAAATACGTCTACAAGAACCGCATGGATTGAAATACGAGGCGCAAGCTCCTCATGCAGCCATCTAACCGATTCATGCACGAAAGCCGATGTTGCAAGACCGCTGGATAAAACCGGTATGCCATGCTTCTTTCCGGCCTCTATGATGAAGTCATATGGTTCTATATTTCTGCAGAATACAAGACACGGAATCGGAAAGCTGAAGAGCTTGTCAAATATATCTATATTTTCCTCTCTCGTATGCATATCCGCAAGGTATGCGTGCTCAACGTTTCCGCATATCTGAACTCTTGCTGTATCAAAATGTTCAAAAAAGCCTGCAAGCTGCAGAGCCGGTCTGTTTATGTCCGGATCTGTTATCATGATCTTGTCCGTATCTATCTCCGGCGTATAATTATGCAGATTTAATTTTTTTATAAAATCACTAAGTGATACACTGTATTCTTCTGACATCTATCCACCTCCCTATTAACCACAATAATCATCTTAAATTGGGATATGCATTAAATATCTGACTCTGATAAATCCCAACATATCCCCACTATGAGTATTATAACAGAATCACTTAAACTTACAACAAAAAGCTGTCGACAAGGACCGCGTAAATTTACCTTCGGAAACCAAATGTGGGAACCCACTAATGATAGCTGTGTTCAGCTATTAGATGGGTAGATTCTACTACACA
>CAMNMC010000076.1 GCA_946544235.1 uncultured Lachnospiraceae bacterium
TAGATTATGTTTAATGTTGCAATTCTGGGATATGGTACGGTAGGCTCAGGTGTATTTAAGGTAATAAAGCAGAATGCCGAGGTACTGAAGAAATTCTCAGGTAAGGATATTAATGTCAAATACGTGCTGGATCTCAGAGATTTTCCGGGAGATCCGGTAGAAGAGGTTCTTGTCCATGACATTAACGCAATCCTTGAGGATAAGGATGTTAAGTGCGTTGTCGAGGTTATGGGCGGAGTTGAACCTGCAAATACATTTGTCAGAAAGGCCATAGAGAGTGGCAAGTCTGTATGTACTTCAAATAAGGAGCTTGTTGCGAAGCACGGTGCAGAGATACTTGCACTCGCAAAGAAAAACAACGTTTCCTTCTTGTTTGAAGCATCTGTCGGCGGCGGTATCCCGGTAATCAGAGCGATCAACGAATCGCTTACTGCTGACAACTTTGACAGCATCGCTGGTATACTTAATGGTACGACCAATTACATACTGACCAAGATGAGAAATGAAGGCCTTGCATTTGATGTGGTTCTGAAGACTGCTCAGGAGAAGGGTTATGCCGAGAGAAATCCAGAAGCTGACGTAGAGGGTTATGATGCCTGCCGTAAGATTGCGATTCTTTCATCACTTATCTGCGGTAAGCAGGTTGATTATGAGGATATTTCAACAGAGGGTATCAGCCACATCACAAAGGAAGATATTGATTATTCAATAAAGGTCGGCATGCCGATCAAGCTTCTCGGACTTATGAAGAAGGACGGCGGCGAGGTTTATTCGATGGTTGCTCCGTTTATGCTCGGTGAGGAGCACAGTCTGAGAGATGTTAACGGCGTTTATAACGCAATCACACTTCACGGAGATATGCTTGGAAACGTTATGCTCTACGGTAAGGGCGCAGGAAGTCTTCCGACAGCCAGTGCAGTGGTTTCCGATGTGGTTGAGATAGCTAAGAATAACAGTGAAAATATAGATATCGTCTGGGACAGCGAGAAGGTAAAGCTTGGAGATGCAAGTGCATTTAAGGCAAGATATTTCGTAAGACTTGCTGCGGCTGATGCAGAGGATAAAGTTAAGGAGCTTTTCGGTGAGGTTTCCTTTGTTGAAGCGCTTTCCGGCGAGACTGTATTTGTTACTGCAAAGGAGTATTCGGAGGCTGAACTTACGGAGGCTCTTAAAGATTTCAGCATAATTACAAAGATTCGTGTTGCTGAATAGATAAAATAATGATATTATTAGCGATCATCATGCGGAGCGGTTCGGCTGATCCGCAGAGGATGCGCTGATTACATAATAATCGTCATCGGATCAGGTGCTTACGCTCAGGCCGGATGACATATAACACATACGGAGGCATACACTATGTTAGTGGTAAAGAAATTTGGCGGCACATCGGTTGCCAACAAAGAGAGGATCTATAATGTGGCCAACAGATGTATTGAAGAGTACAAGAAGGGCAACGATGTCGTTGTTGTTCTTTCGGCTATGGGTAAATACACTGATGAGCTGATCACAATGGCGAAGGATATCAACGATAATCCACCGAAACGTGAGATGGACATGCTTTTCACCATCGGTGAGCAGATGTCTGTTGCACTCATGGCTATGGCTATGAACAAGCTTGGAGTTCCGGCTATCTCGCTCAACGCATTCCAGGTTGCTATGCACACAACTTCTGTTTACGGAAATGCAAGACTTAAGAGAATCGATGCTGAGAGGATCAGAAACGAGCTTGAGCAGAGGAAGATAGTTATTATCACCGGTTTCCAGGGCGTTAACAAATATGACGATTATACCACACTCGGAAGAGGCGGTTCCGATACAACGGCAGTTGCACTTGCAGCAGCGCTTCATGCTGATAAATGCGAGATTTACACAGATGTTGACGGTGTTTACACTGCTGACCCACGTAAGGTTAAGAATGCCAGAAAGCTCGATACAGTAACCTACGATGAGATGCTCGAGCTTGCAACACTTGGCGCAGGCGTTCTGCATAACAGATCGGTTGAGCTTGCTAAGAAATTCGGAGTTCAGCTTGTAGTTCGTTCAAGCTTAAATAATAATGAAGGTACCGTTGTTAAGGAGGATACTAAGATGGAAAAAATGATAGTCAGCGGTGTTGCCGCAGATACAGATGCAGCAAGAGTTGCAGTAATTGGTCTTAAGGATGAGCCGGGCGTTGCATTCAAGCTTTTCAACGCACTTGCTCAGAAGAATATAAATGTTGATATGATACTTCAGTCAGTTGGTCGTCACGGCACAAAGGATATTTCCTTCACATGCAGTATGGATGATGCTGACGAGGCTGCAAAGATCATCGAAGGATGTATGCAGTGTGAGTCCGTAGACGTTAACAAAGAGGTTTCAAAGGTTTCTATCGTTGGTGCCGGAATGCAGACAAATGCAGGCGTTGCAGCTAAGATGTTCGAGGCTCTCTATGATGCAAACATCAACATCAGAATGATCTCTACATCAGAGATCAGAGTTACAGTTCTTATCGATGCTAAGAACACAGAGAGAGCAATGAATGCTATCCATGACAAGTTTGATCTTGGTGATAAATAAACATCACATAAACATACCTCCTCGGATATAGAAAAATACAACCTCGGAGGCATGCTGATGTGTGTAATTACACACAATCATAAATTGTAAGTGGCGTAAATTATTAGGGCAGGAGGATACTCCTGCCCGATTGAGGATTATGGATTGTAGAGTTGTGAGGGTTGTAAAAACAGTGTGATTCATGACATCCTTGAGGTTATGGAAGAAAGGACGGGGTTATGAAGAGAGATGATTATATAAGCTGGGATCAGTATTTTATGGGAATTGCTATGCTCTCTGCTGAGAGAAGCAAGGATCCGAATACTCAGGTCGGAGCATGTATCGTTGCTCCGGATAACAGAATTCTTTCGGTCGGTTACAACGGAATGCCGCAGGGCTGCGAGGATGACGAGATGCCTTGGGGCAGAGAAGGCGCTGCTCTTGACAGCAAATATCTCTTCGTCTGCCACGCCGAGCTCAATGCAATCCTGAACTACAGGGGCGCAAGAAACTTTAACGGCGCCAGACTCTACGTTACTCTGTTCCCATGCAATGAATGTGCGAAAGCTATCATTCAGAGCGGCATCAAGGAGATCGTCTACGGCTCTGATAAATATCAGTCTGCCGACAGCACGGTCGCATCCAAGAGGATGTTCGATCTGACCGGTATAAAATACAGAAAGTTTGAACCTTCCGGCCGGGAGATCAAGGTTAATCTGTAGAAATCCGGCATAAAATAATTGATAGGAAAGATTCATGTACACATATGCCTCTGAAGGCGTATTCTTGCTACAACTAGGTAGCAATATGCGGAGCATATTGTTATCATGAGCATTGCGAATGATGCGGCATACGAAGTGTGCCACATACAGCACAACGTGCTGTATGCATGATTCTGTTTACAGAATCATGGCACGAGGAAGAGGTATATGTGTACATGAATCTGTTAATAGGTATAAAATCATGACGGTAACTTCTAAAAAGATTACAGTTAATATGAATAAAAGAGCCCTCACAGACTTTGTGATGAGGTCTTATTATTGCAAGCTCTCGGGCATCATGAGTATCATACTCGGGCTCGGCGGACTTGTTTTTTTGGTGTGGAATCTGATGAGTGACAATCCAACCATGAGAAATATACTTCTGTTTGGCGCGGTTGCGGTTATTTGCCTCGTGATCAATCCGATTACCCTTCTGTCGAAGGCAAAGAAGCAGCTTGCGACCAATCCTTCCTACAAGGCACCGGTTAATTATGAACTGAGACCGGAGAACCTGAAGATTTCGGTTGGTGAGGAGAGTCAGGAGCTGGAGTGGAACAACATCTACAGACTTCGTGCAAGTAAGAGTATGGTTGCGGTTTATACAAGTCCGTATCATGCATTTGTCATCCCGACGGATGAACTGGGAGACGACAGAGCAATCGTTCTTTCAAGACTTGTGCAATATACGAGAGAATATCGCCCGAGACTTTCACACAATCTGAAGCAGTATCTGGCGGATGCTAAATAACTTGTCTGCTTTACTGAATGGCGCAGCATCTGAAGCCTCGGAATAGCACGTATTGTTGCATGATGGACATTATAGAATATCTCAACAATAATGAGAAATGCCTGCTTGATAGTATATATGTTGAGTTAAATGAAAAATAGATTATAATAGCTGCGCTCGGCAGAGTAATTCGGCGTGAGCTACAGCATAGAAATATATGGTTGATAAAATGATAAAAGAGAAAGAAACATACAGCGAACAGGAAACATATGATTTTGCTTACAGCCTTGCAAAGGAGGCTCTTCCGGGACAGGTTTATTGTCTGAATGGAGACCTTGGAGTCGGAAAAACTGTATTTGCAAGGGGATTTGG
Organism: uncultured Lachnospiraceae bacterium; assembly: GCA_946544235.1. GTDB lineage: Bacteria > Bacillota > Clostridia > Lachnospirales > Lachnospiraceae > Eubacterium_Q. The sequence continues at coordinate 4,399 of CAMNMC010000076.1, forward strand.
AGCAGGACTCGGAATAGATGAGCCGATTGTCAGCCCAACATTTACTATTCTTAAGGAATACGATGAAGGAAGGTTGCCGCTCTATCATTTTGATGTTTACAGGATAGGTTCGTCGGATGAGATGGAAGAGGTTGGCTATTTTGACAAGCTTGACCGCGCCGATGGAGTGTGTCTCATCGAGTGGTCGGTCCTTATCGAAGATGTTATCCCTGAGGATGCGATAAATGTTGAGATAAAAAAAGAGAATTCTAAGGGATTTGATTACAGGATGATCACTGTCGGTTAAAAACATATGGTTCATTAGCTGGGTTGCGTTGAATAACTTCATAACGGATAAGATGGTTATTCACGTATATGTGCGCTTGTGAGAAGATTGTAGTTTGATGAAAAGAGGAAGATTCATGAAAATACTCGGAATAGACAGTTCAGGTATGACGGCATCTGTGGCACTGGTTGCTGATGATGGCCTGATGGCTGAATTTACGATAAATAACAAAAGAACACATTCGGAAACACTGCTTCCGATGATAGATAAGCTGATGAATATGGCTGAGGTTCAGCCTTCTGAGCTTACGGCTGTCGCTATTGCTGCGGGTCCGGGTTCCTTCACAGGGCTCAGGATAGGTGCTGCAACTGCGAAGGGGCTTGCGCTCGCACTGGATATTCCGATCGTTCCGGTTCCGACTCTTGAGGGGCTTGCCTACAATCTTGCGGGCGAGAAGAGACTTGTTGTATCCGTTATGGATGCAAGAAGGAACGAAGTTTATGCGGGCGCGTATGATGTGGAAAATAATACATCATCACAGGATTCCGTGGATGCAAATAATGCCCCTGAATCAGCGGATGCAGCTGATACGGATGTTGATGTATTACAGAATGATGTGATCAGAACGATGATACCTGAGACCGCACTCCCTGTTGCAGAGCTCTTCGACAAACTGAATGAGCTTGGAAGAGAGGTTATATTTGTCGGCGATGGCATACCGGTTATTAAGAAGAATCTTGAGGAAACAGGTTTAAATATCCCTTACAGCTTTGCTTCAGTTCAGAATGAGAGGCAGAGAGGAGCATCGATCGCTGCTCTCGGAAAGCTGTATTTTGAAGAAGGCAGGGCAATTAATTCTGATGATTTTGCACCGGAGTATCTGAGGAAATCGCAGGCAGAGAGAGTAAGAGACGAATCACAGCCGGCAGCGGAATGATAACACATATTATCGGCGGGCAGGAACATATTGTCGGTTATATTTGAGATCAGGGCGGGGCAATATGTTTTGCAAGAGGAAGATTGCAGTGGATATACTAAATCAGATCGCAGAAATAGAAAAAGAAGTTTTCAGTGATGCGTGGTCGCATGAATCAATAAGAGACAGCCTTGGATATGACTACAATCATTTCCTTGCTGTGACTATGGATGGAAAAGTGATTCGTGATGTGCAGGCTGACCAGAATATAGAGATTGCCGGATATATATTATATTCGAATCTGGATATCATAGAGTTGCAACGAATCGCAGTAAGGGAATCCTGCAGACGAAGAGGGTTTGCGGATAGGATGATGGAGATTTTTACGGATATTGTAGATAAGATTATCCTCGAAGTGAGATCTAAGAATATACCTGCGATAAGTTTATATAATAAATACGGTTTCAAAGAAATATCCGTGCGGAAAAATTATTACAACAACCCTGCAGATGATGCGATTATCATGGAACGGCATAATTGAAAGGAATCAGGAGTAATGAGAAGATTTAAAAAACTCAGTCTTATAACAGCATTTGCAGTTGCGCTTTCGCTTACCGGATGTGGCGATAAGAAGGACAGTGATAAGGACAGAACTACGGCAACCGTTACGGCAGAAGCAACTACGGACAGTTCTGAACAGAGCACCGGAGAAAGTACGATGGACAGTACTTCGGGGACTGCTGACAACACCGCGTCTACAGATAATACTGTAGATAACACGGGTGACAGCACTGCGGATAATACCACGGATAACACCGCTGAGAGTACTGCTGAAAAAACCACAGAAAAGACCACAGACAAAACAACAGAGGTCAGCTCGGATACACAGGCGCCGGCGACAACAGAGGAAGCAAAGCCGGGGGAGAAATATCTTCAGTACGCAAATATGACTGAGAAGGAGATAGTCGCTTCTCTTACACTTGAAGAGAAGGCTTCTCAGATGGTTCTTCCACAGATTCAGAGTGTTGATAATAAGGCAATGAAGAAATACTGCTACGGCGGCGTTCTGTCTAAGGTTCAGCTTCTTACCTACGATCAGTGGCAGGAGGTTGTTGATGGTTTCCAGACTGCAGCAGTTAATTCCGAGGCCGGTATTCCGTTTATTTACGGACAGGATGATGTTCATGGCGTGAATTACGCACTGAATACAGTTATATTTCCTCATAATATAGGTATGGGCGCAGCAAATGATCCTGAGCTTATGTATGAGGTCGGACTTATTACGGCCGATGAAGCAAAGCTTTGCCACATGCTCTGGAACTATTCGCCTTGCGTTGCACAGTCGGTTGATCCGAGATGGGGAAGAACCTACGAGAGCTATGGATCAAATCTGGATATAATCAAAAGCCTCAGTGTGCAGTATACCAAGGGACTTATTGATGGCGGCCTGATTGCATGTCCTAAACACTTTATTGCTGATGGAAATGTAAAATGCGGTACGGGTGAGAATTCCGATTCTTATCGACTCATTGACAGAGGAGATGCTGAGCTGACCGATGCTGAGATTGACGAGCTTCTTTCGGCTTATCAGGAACTGATCGACGCCGGAGCACAGACTATCATGATCAGTCATTCGTCGCTTAATGGCGTGAAGATGCACGAAAACGGCGAGTATATCATGAAGCTCAAGAACGAGATGGGCTTCGAAGGCTTTATCGTTAGTGACTGGAATTCGGTTCAGAATACTTCGTCATCAAGCTACTATGATCAGATGGTTACTGCTGTAAATGCAGGTATCGATATGTTCATGGAGGTCGATACTTTCAATGATGCGAGAAGTATCATTATAAGAGCCGTAAAGAATGGTGATATTTCCGAGGAACGTGTCAATGACGCTGTGGAAAGGATCATCAGAGTTAAGAAGAATGCGGGCGTGATCGCTGATCCGTTCTGTGAAAATATGAAAACTGTAAAGACAGAGACCGGCTCGGACGAATACAGGGCTGTGGCAGAGAGATGCGTTGAGGAAAGTCTTGTACTTGTGAAGAATGAAGGAAAGCTTCTTCCTTTCAAGAAGGGCACGAAGATTTATGTGACAGGACCTGCAGCTGACAATGCGAAGGCTCAGTGCGGCGGCTGGACACTTGACTGGACAGGCAGCCCGGACAAGGATATTCCGGGAGTTACAACGATACTTGCTGGTTTTGAGCAGCTTAAGGATAAATACGGTATAGAGATAATCACTGACGAGAGTCGTGCCGGCGAGGCAGATGTTGTTCTTCTTGTTGTCGGAGAGAAATCTTACGCAGAGTGGCTCGGCGATACTGCCGATCTTCAGCTTTGCGGCGCACTCGGACTTGAAGGCAACTTCAGTGCGATAGAAGAAGCAAAGTCACTTGGAAAGCCTGTAGTAGCGTGCATCGTTGCAGGAAGAAATGTTATCATTCAGGATCAGGTTGATAACTGGGATAGCGTGGTTATGTGCTATCTTCCGGGCTCAGAAGGACAGGGCGTTGCGGAGGTTCTCTGCGGCGGTGCGGATTTCAGAGGAAAGCTTCCAAGTCCGTGGTATTCTTCACTTGATCAGATTCCGGGCGGAACACCTTGGCTTGAGCAGGGCTTTGGACTTACGTATTAGTGTTCGGAACACTAATCCGGGTGAAACGTATTTTTGATAAAGATACATCAGATGATTACAGTACTTATGATTATAGATATTATGACAGGAGAAAAATAGATGCTTGATATCTGTCTTCTCGGCACGGGCGGAATGATGCCTCTGCCATACAGATTTCTCACCTCTCTTATGGTGAGATACAATGGACATACATTTATGATAGACTGCGGCGAGGCTACGCAGATCTCTGCGAGACTGCAGGGATGGAGCTTTAAGGATATTGACGTTCTCATGATCACGCATTTTCATGCGGATCATATCAGTGGACTTCCGGGGCTCCTTCTCGCCATGGGCAATTCGGACAGAACAGAACCATTGACGATCATCGGACCAAAGAATATAAAGAAGGTTGTTGATTCACTCCGCATCATTGCACCGGAGCTTCCGTTCCACGTGAATTGTGTGGAGATAGAAGGCTCTGAGCAGAACTTCAATATGTTCGGGCTCAGGCTGAAGGCCTTTAAGGTGAACCATAACATACTCTGCTATGGCTACAGCATGGAGCTTGACAGAAAAGGCCGTTTCAATGCCGATGCTGCAAAAGAGCTTAACATACCTCTTCAGTATTGGAAGGTTCTTCAGAGCGGCGAGGATGTAACAGTCGACGGAAAAGTATTTACAAGCAATATGGTTATGGGCGAGGACAGAAAGGGACTTAAGGTGACCTACTGCACCGATACCAGACCGACCGAAATGATAGCTGAGGTTGCTAAGGGTTCTGACCTCTTCATCTGCGAGGGTATGTATGGCGAGCAGGATGAGGAGAGCATGGAGAAGGCAAGATTGAAGAAGCATATGACTATGTACGAAGCGGCTGAGCTTGCTAAACAGGCAGGAGTTGCGGAACTCTGGCTTACGCATTTTTCTCCGTCTATTACCAAGCCGAAGATGTATCTGGATGCGGTAAGAGAGATATTTCCGAATGCTGTCATAGGAAAAGACAGAATCACGAAGGAGCTTAATTTTGAGGACTGATTGTAATGACAGGTATAAAGAAAAAACTCTTTATCATTATAATGCTCTGCTTATCTTCATGTATATGTCTTGCAGGATGCGGGAAGAAGAATAGTGATTCGGACGGCGATTCAAAAAATGGCAGTTCTTCCGGAGATAAGAATGGCGCAATCCTTAAAAGTCCGGATGATGTAAAGCTTATTTCTGATGAAGAAGGCGTGAATTATACATTTATGTACGGAGATGAAGAATACAGAGCGATAGCGACGCAGGATAACTGGAAGATACTGAATTCCTACAGGATTACCAATCATGATGATATGGTGATCATCTGTGAGGCGTTGATACAAGTCATGCCAATCCACGGCAAGGATATGGTGTCCTACAGGACAGCGGAGGATATGGCCTACGAATGGGAGCAGCATAATCTTGCATACCTTCTTCTGCCGGAGGATAGCCAGTGGAAGGAACATGTCAGAGATGTTGACCTTAATCCGGAGGATCAGGGTAAGAATCTGGAACAGTTATATGAGGATAGAACCGGAAAGAAGTTTGATCTGAATGATCTTTCAGATCACTAAACTGCTACAGCGATTTAATACAGTGACGGCTGTGAACAAGCGACGGTGACAGCGAACAAGCGACGGTGACAGCGAACAGGCAGAGGTGATAACAAACTGCAGTGATACGGATCGTGCAGTTGAGTATATCGCGTGCAATATAATAAATATGAAATGGGTTGTATGATATGGAAGATGTTGTAATACTCGGAATTGAATCATCATGTGATGAAACGGCAGCGGCTGTTGTTGTGAACGGAAGGGATGTGCGCTCAAATGTTATTTATTCCCAGGTTCCTCTTCACACCCTCTACGGCGGAGTCGTTCCGGAGATAGCTTCAAGGAAGCATATTGAGAAGGTTAATCAGGTTATCAGAAAGGCTCTTTCGGATGCCGGAATGACCTGGGAGGATCTGACCGCAATAGCGGTAACTTACGGTCCGGGACTCGTGGGACCGCTTCTTGTCGGCGTCGGAGCTGCCAAGGCTATCAGCTATGCGAAGAATATACCTCTCGTCGGTGTTCATCATATTGAGGGACATATTTCCGCAAATTATATTGAAAATAAAGATTTAGAACCGCCTTTCATGTGCCTCGTTGCATCGGGCGGACATTCACATATTGTAAAATGCACCGATTACGGAAAATATGAGATAATCGGCAGGACCAGAGATGATGCGGCAGGGGAGGCCTTCGATAAGGTTGCACGTGCCATCGGACTCGGTTATCCGGGAGGTCCTAAGGTTGATAAGCTTGCGAAGGAAGGTAATCCTGATGCAATCGAATTCCCAAAGTCACATTTTGCGGATTCTCCTTATGATTTCTCCTTCAGCGGTATCAAGTCGGCTGTACTGAATTACCTCAACAGCTGTGATATGAAGGGAATAGAGGTAAATAAGGCTGATGTTGCAGCTTCCTTCCAGAAGGCTGTGATAGAAGTACTTACGGAAAATGCGGTTAAAGCTGCAGTGGATTTTGGTTGTGAGAGGCTTGCTCTTGCAGGAGGCGTTGCGGCAAACAGCAGTCTCAGAGAGCATATGAGAAGTGAGGCTGAGAAGGCGGGGCTTAAGTTTTATAATCCGTCGCTTATTTTCTGCACCGACAATGCGGCAATGATCGGAGTTGCAGGATATTATGATTATATGCGCGGGATCCGCGATGATTACAGTCTCAATGCAGTGCCGAATCTGAAGATCGGATGCAGATAATTACACTCTAGTGAGGGGAAAATATGGTTTCAGCGATAGTTCTTGCGGCAGGCAGCGGAAGCCGCATGAAAAGTGATAAAGCAAAACAGTTTATGGAACTGGAGGGCAGACCGCTCATCTACTATGCGCTTAAGGTATTTGAAGCAAGTATAGTTGATGAGATAGTTCTTGTGACCAGACAGCAGGATATAAATACGATGCGCGAAGATGTCGTAAAGAAATACGGATTCACTAAGGTTAAGCGTATAGTTGCAGGCGGTAAGGAACGCTACGATTCTGTTGAGAATGGGCTTAAGGCCTGCGATAAACGAAACAGCATCATAATGATCCATGACGGCGCCAGACCATTCGTGACGAATGCCATGATCCTGGCCTCTATTTCCGAGGTTAGAAGATGCAAGGCCTGTACGGTTGGCGTGCCTGTTAAGGATACCATCAAGGTTGTGGATGATGAGGGTTACGGAATCGAAACGCCTGACAGAAATACGCTCTGGCAGATCCAGACGCCGCAGACCTTCGACAGGAAGATCCTTACAGAGGCCTACAGCAGGATGCGTGCCGACCTGGCGGATATCCGGACTAACGGAGCGGGTGGCAGCAAAGGCAGTGCAGGAAGTAAAGTAAACAAGGATATCAGAGATAATAGCATCGGCAATAAGGATGTCAGGAGTGGCAATGCGGGCAAGATAAATATTACCGACGATACGATGCTTGTTGAGCATTATCTTGATATCAAGTCTAAGATTGTTGAAGGCAGCTACAATAATCTCAAGGTCACTACGCCTGAGGATATCGGTTTCGCCGAGGCGATACTGAGAAGCTGACATTCGTATTTTATTATAACTATCACAGAATACCGTTGGTGTCGGTATTTAATTATTATGATAACAGAATGTCGGTATTATGATGCCGGCAGAAAGATCATAGAAGGTAGTATATCACAGTTTGTGATATTAATTGGGGGTTAGAAAATGGTATACACAGCAATAAGCATATTTTTTATAATGCTTCTGGCTTATCTTGTTCTGAGAGCTGTCTACGGCTTCATCTGCAGAGATAGGAAGGAGCGTATCATATACCTCCGCGAGTTCAAGAGGGGCAAATGTGTCGCGGTTTATCTGATTGCAATCCCTCTATTCTTCATAGGTTATAACTATGTCCAGGAGAGCGGTACCTATGCCGTATTTGAGACTATTTCCCAAACTTTTAATTCAGTAGTAAATATGATTGCCCTCAAGTTCGAATTCATGAGTGTCGAAGCGCTCATGAAGGACAATTACTTCTATGGGGCAGCGGTAATCAGCTGCAATATCATTTGTATATTCAATGCAGCTGTATTTGTTGCGTCTCTGGCACAGCAGTATTTCTGGGAGGGTTCCTGCCACAGGCGCTTCAACATGAAGGGTGATATCAAATACATAATTGTCGGCGATAATCCGGGTAATCGAAGGATATACAATTCGATAAATGGCGGTAAGAAGATTCTTGTTGCGCCGAATTCAAACAAGTTGCGGGGCGAGCTATATATGGAAAATATCAGATCCGTTGCACTTAGTGACAGGATGGATTATCTTACAGACCAGCTGAACAGGTTTGCGAAGGATGCAAGCAGGGAAGGTTCGCAAAACAGACTGAGCATCGTGATAAATACAGAGGACGATGATGAGAATCTGAGAATCAGCGATAAGATCAGGACAGAAATAGAGAAGCTTTTCGGAGATGATCCGGACCTTTATCTGAGACTGAGAATCTATGTATTTGCCTCGCCGTTATATGAAGACATTTATTTTGAAGCGAAGACCGGAGCAGGCTGCTTCAGGATCATTGATAAATACGAAATGACTGCGATGGAGTTTGCATTTAACTATCCGCATGCACTTGATCTTGCGGACAGGATCGATACGAAAACCTCGCTGATCGATCCGGACGTCAGCATAAATACTATCTTTCTCGGCTTCGGCGATACAAACAGATACATATTCAAGCATCTCTGTATCACTGATCAGTTTATCGGTGAGGAGGGTGGAAAGCTGTGCAGTCATCCGGTGAACTATCATATATTTGATACCGGAAATATGCAGAATGATGTCGTACTCAATCATGATCTCTTCAGATATAAGAATGAATTCCTTCGCTATGATGAGGAGAAGCAGGATTATGTGCCGGTTGTTGATACAGCCGATTATTTGCCGCTTCCGGCACTTCCGTCCAGGGATGTATTTCACAGGATGAGTATCGGTAGTGTGGATTTCTATAAAGAGCTGAAACAGATTCTGACAAGTGGCAAGGTGAATATCAATCGTATGATCGTTGCGATGGGAAATGATATCGAGAATCTGGATATGGCGAGAAAACTTCTGATCAAGCTGAAGGATTGGGATAATAAGGACACAAAGGTGTTTGTATATCAGAGATACAAGGATGAGGGCAGGATGCAGAGTGGCATCACCAGTTTCGGTGATGAAAACAAGAATCTCTATGAGATGTCCGAGCTTGATGACAGTATGCTGCTTAACTTCTCAATCAACAGAAATCGTATCTACGCGCTTGAAAGAGCAAGGAAATACGGCTCGGCTGAAACAGACGAAAAGATCGTGAAAGCGGCGGACAGGAGCTGGTTTGCTGAGTGGCCGCAGTCTAAGAGAGACTCGAATATCTATGCGTCCCTTTCGGTAAGAAGCAAGCTGCTTATGATGGGACTTGATTTTGAGAAGAAAAAGGAAGGTGCGTCATACCTTTCCTATGATGAATATATGAAGTGGTATGCGGGAGATGACCTTCCGGAAATCACAGGCAATATGAAGGATGGACATGGTTCGGCAACCCGACGCGGAGCAGACTTCAAGAATTCCAGAGCCTATAACATGGCATTTCAGGAACATCTGAGATGGAATGCGTATATGATGAGCTGCGGTACGGTGCCGGCTGACAAGGAAACAATCCTGAATGAGAAGAATAGTAGTGGCAAATACACAAACGGTAACAACTATGATATGCGCCACCATGGAAACCTCACCGACTTTGACGGCCTTCGCGAATTCGCCAAAATGATTGCGGAGCGGGATGGTATTTCCGAGGAAAAGGCAGATGTCATCCTGTATGACTATCAGCTTCTTGACGACGCATGGTGGATACTTGATGAGATGGGGTATGGAATCTATGAGATCGCATGATGTATTTATAAGCTATTCCACGAAGAATAAGAACGTGGCTGATGCTGTTGTTGCCAATTTTGAGCAGCATGGCATCAAATGCTGGTATGCGCCTCGTGACATCCTTCCGGGAGAAGAGTGGGTATCCGCTATCAGAGAGGGACTTAATATAGCGACGATATTTGTTCTTATTTATACGGATGAATCGAATCAGTCAAGGCAGGTCATGAATGAGGTTGCCCTTGCTTTTAATGCGGGAAAAACTCTGATTCCGTTCCGCCTTACTGAAAGCCTGATGAATAACGAGCTTGAGTATTACCTCACCAGAGTTCATTGGCTGGATGCTGTAACCGAGACGCTGGAGATAAATATAAATAAGCTTCGCGAATATGTCGCACTTGTACTTGGCAGGACAACGGGCGAGGTGCCGGTCCTGCACAATACAGGAAATACATCGAGCCTTGGTGCGTCCGGGTCATCGCATAATACCAGAACGTCAGGATCGATCCATAATATCGGAGCAACCGCTTCATCACATAATGTCGGCGCGTCTGGCTCAGTCCATAATATCAGTTCAGCGGGAACGCTGCCGGGCGGAGAGAATAATCCTGTGCAGGCGGATGGTTCAGCATCAAAGAAAAAAGGCTCAAAAAAGAAAATCATTATTCCGGCAGCAGCGGTGGCTCTGGTGGTCGCTATTGTTGTGGGAATTTTTATATTTGGAGGAAAGGGTAAGAAGAAGTCGGGTACAGCGAATGATTTTGAAAACGGTCTCGTAGCTTATTATTCTGATGACAGGAACGGTGAGGAGACCGAGAAGGCTGAAGAGCTTTTCGGTAGGGCCGCTGATAAAGGAAAGGCTGATTCGTATTATTATCTGGGAAGGCTTTCGGAAAGAGCGTATGATTATAAATCTGCCCGCGAATATTATGAAAAAGGCGTAGAGAAGGGAAGTGCGCTTGCGAAGACCGGACTTGCCGGAATATATTTGAACGGAAAAGGCATAAGCACAGACATAGCGAAGGCTGAAAAGCTTTATAATGAAGCTTTGTCGGGGGGCGCTGAGGAAGCGAATTTCGGACTGGGCATTATTGCATGGAAGGGTATGAATGGTGATGACGACGGAGCAGAGCCGGATGCGGCAAAGGCACTGGAGTATTTTGAAAAGGCCGCTGAAACGAGTGATGACAAGGAGGCGGCTGGCTATGCCTACATCTATATGGGCGAGGTCTACAGGTTTGGAACCGGCGGCGTAGCCTCTGATATGTCCAAGGCGGAAGCTTACTATATTAAAGCCTATGAGAAATATCCTTACCTTGAGGGCGAGGCAAAGTATTTTGCAGGAATGGGCTTTGATATGGCTGACGACACGATTCATGCGGACAGATATTATACAGAGGCAAGAGAGGCTTTGGAGAAAAATGCTGCTGCAGGCGATCTGCTCTCGCTGAATTACCTCGGAAATATTTATAGATTCGGTTTTGGAGTAAAGGCAGAGGGCATAACAGCATATTCCGAATATTATAAGAAGGCAGCGGATGCGGGCAGCCTTGATGCGATGCACCGTATCGGAATGATGTACAAGAATGGTGATGGTGGGCTGACGGTCAATTACGAAGAGGCATTTGAGTGGTTAAGTCGGGCGGCGGCTCTGGGTGATGGTGCGTCTATGAAGGCAATAGGCGATCTTTATTATTCCGGGAAATATGGCCTGATGGATGACGGCGAAAGGAATTACGAGAAGGCTATTTATTATTATGAAGAAGCGACTCGGGCCGGAAATGCAGATGCCTATATAGCTCTCAGCGAAATGTATCGTTTAGGCCGTGGCTTCAACAAGGATATGGCTAAGGCAAAGGATGATCTTCTTGCTGCAGTACGCCTGGGTAGTTCGGATGCACTTTACTGGCTGGGGCTTTATTATATGGAATATGCCGATGAGAATGGTGAGGCGAAGGATCCCGATAAGGCAGCGGAACTCTTTAATCGTGCGGCGGAAGCAGGAAGCTCTGAGGCACTGAATTATCTGGGACTGATATATTATAACGGCACAGACTTTGCGACCGGTATGGATAAGGCTGAAAGGGAGGCAACTGCGGAAAAATATCTTCTTGCGTCAGTACAGGCCGGTCAGAATAAACATGCATTTGAGAATCTGGGCTTCTTATATTGGAAGAAAGCTTATTCGGCTGGTTCTGAGGAGGATAAAGAGAAGCTGTTCGCTAAAGCGCTTGTTTATTACAATAAGGCGGTTGATGCGGGCTCTGTGACGGCATATACAGCTATTGGAAGGATGTATTATTTTGGAAATATCGGGACGACTGCTGATGGTCAGGCTGATCATGAAGAAGCCGTAAAGTGGTTCCAGAGGGCTGAAGCCGGAGGAGATGGCGAGGCGATGTATTATCTGGCAACTGAGTATTTGCATGGTACAAATGCGGTGGCGCAGAATACGGATGCGGCCTGTGAGAAGGCTACGGCGGCACTGGATGCCGGATATACGGATGCGGAAGATATTCTTATAGAAATAGCAGAACGTTACTGCAATGATGATTTTCAATACAGTATCGCATCGGAATATGATAAAGCTATCAAGATATATGATAAACTTCTGGATGCCGGAATAGAGAATAGCAGGATGTATTACAGACTTGGCTGCTTCTATTATTTTGGCCAGTCTGTGGATGTAGATTATTCAAGGGCGGCCGATTACTTCGAGAAGGCTCTTGAAATCGGTTTTAATGGCAATGAACTTGGCTGGATATACGGAACACTGGCTCAGCTGTATTATAATGGAACAGAAGGGGTTGCAAAGGATATGTCTAAGGCTGCCGGCTGTGCAGAGAAGGGAGCAGATCTTGGAAATGGCAGTGCTATGATGATGCTGAGTTTCTTATATCAGGATGGATATTATTCATCAGATCAGGACAGTAACAAGAAGAAATGTATGGAGTATGAACTGAAGGGAGCGGAGGTATTCGGAAATACAGCCGGAAATGAGAGCGTATATTCTGCTGTTTTAGGAATAATCGAGGAGAACCTCGAAACCGGATACTTTGACTCGGAACTTTTCAAGACAACTATTTCTTCACTTCAGGCTGCTGGAGAGATTGGTGATAAGATTGCAGCTGATGCTATGGCGTTGCTCAAATGATGAAACTGATTGCCGGGACGAGATGATAGAAGAATTATTCACATATTATTTCATATATTATGATACAAAGGGCAGCCCCTTTTGATCCTGACATAAGATATTATGTGGGAAATAACAGGTGATATAGGGGCGGATTATGGAAATTAGTTACTATAAAACACAAAATATAACGATATTAATATAGAAGAAACGCAAGATATTCTGCTTGTCAAAACAAAGCGAAAGATTTACTGTAAATATCCCGAAAAGCACGAAAATATACGGCTTTTCGGGATAAAAAATTTTTCGAAAAAAAGCAAAAAAAACTGTTGACACTGCCATATAATTTTGTTAATATACTCATTGTCGCTGATGAAACGCGATGATTTAAAATGCCTTGGAGAGGTATCGAAGTGGTCATAACGAGGCGGTCTTGAAAACCGTTTGTCTTCACGGGCACGAGGGTTCGAATCCCTCCCTCTCCGCTAGCTTCTTTAATAGAAGCAAATGCACATTAACAACTTAACAACATGACAACCCCGAAAATTCTTTAAAGACATTTTCATTCAGAAATGAATGAGCCGATCAGTCGAAAGAC
>CAMNMC010000077.1 GCA_946544235.1 uncultured Lachnospiraceae bacterium
CATGAAAGTAAGCTTGCAGAACGGATGAAACACCTTTCGGATACATTTTCCGAGTATCTGTTATATCTGATCAGGACGAAGAAGATGGAAAATGCAGAGGTGTATAAAAGAGCGATCGTTGATAAGAAAACATTTTCCAAGATAAAGAATAATCCGGACTATCATCCGCAGAAGCTGACAGCTCTGTGCCTGTGCGTAGGCGCTAAGCTGAATCTGGATGAATCAAGGGATCTTCTGGCGAGAGCCGGTTATGCTTTGTCACCATGTGATAAGACGGATATTATCTTTTCTTTTTTTATTGAAAATAAGATATATGACATGATAGAGCTTGATATTCAGCTGGAGGAGCATGGGCTTCCGTGTATCATTACATAGATATGGGTCGCTTTCCGAGAGACCTGTTTTGAAAATATATTTCGTATAATGAGTCCAACAAAGAGATCACCCGATAAGGGGCACGAAGAAAAGGAGGACAACATTATGCGTAAGGGATTAACAGAGATAGTATTTATTCTTGACAGAAGCGGTTCAATGGCAGGGCTTGAGGCAGATACGATAGGCGGCTACAATTCGATGCTTGCAAAGCAGAAGAAGGAGGACGGAGAGGCGATAATCTCTACGGTACTCTTCGATGATAAGATCGAGGTCCTTCATGACAGGAAGGATCTGATGAAGGTCAGAGAGATCACTGACAGGGATTATTATGTGAGAGGTTGTACAGCTCTTCTGGACGCAGTCGGAAAGGCAATCAAACATATCGGAAAGATACATAAGGAGGATCCGGAGGAGGCTCCTGAGAAGACTCTCTTCATCATCACAACGGATGGTATGGAAAATGCCAGTCGTGAATACAACTATGATAAGGTTAAGAAGATGGTGGAGAAGAAGAAAGAGAAGCATAACTGGGAGTTCATCTTCCTTGGGGCAAATATCGATGCCATCAGCGTTGCGGGACGTTTCGGTGTTGCGCCAAACAGAGCGGTCAGATTTGAAAATGATGGTTTCGGTGCGGAACTGAATTACAGGGCTATGTCAGATATGGTCAGCTCAGCCCGTTCAGCCGGATCAGCGAAGGCTATGTCGGAGGCATTTGAAACAGGGCAGATGCTTGAGTCGATAAGAGAAGACTATGATGAATACATCAGGTACTCAGAATCTGAGGAGCATGAGATCAGTTTCAGCAAGGATGACTATGATGCTATAGCTAAGATATATCCGGGCTTGAGCGAGAGAGAAAAGAGAGTCGCAAGGGTTGTATTTGGATTGGATGGAGAGAAGAAGCATAACGTTGATGAGGCTGCGAGAGTACTTCAGACCTCATCGGGCAGAGTTCTTCAGATAGCAAATAAGATCAAGGAGAAGGCCGGTCACGGCCGAAGGGGAAGGTAGTGACAGGTGAAGAGTATTTACGGAAGGAGAAAGCAATGGTTACAAAAACAAGGGTTACTGAGGTTCAGGTTTACAGGAGAAGCGCAACAATAACCAGATGCGGAGAGGTTTCGCTCGCTGCGGGAAAAAATATCATATACGTTGCGGGGATGACCGACAGCGCTGACAGGGACAGCTTCAGACTGAAATTTCCTGAAAATATCAAGGCGATAAATATTCAGGTGGTCGGAACCGAGAATGTTAAGGAAGATGTTAAGAAGGAATCTGAGCAGATTCAGAAGAAGATGGATGAGGTCGGATACCGGATCGAAACCACCGAGTACATGATCGAGCTCAGGAAGCAGAACAGCAATTTCTTCTCGAGAACAAATATAACTATAGAGGAGCAGGAAAAGGTAATGAATGCTCTTCCGGAGCAGATGCTTGCTCTTCACAGGCAGCTTGACGAGCTTCGTGCAGAGAAGGATAAGCTTCGTGAGGAATACGATAAGGCTGTAAAAGAGGAAGATAAGCCGATCATTATGGCGGAAGTATTTGCTGCCTCAGAGGGAACGGTTCCGTTTATACTTCAGTATCAGGATGACAACTGCTGGTGGAATCCGAAATATGAGATACATTATTCAAGCGACAGGAATCCGCTTGAAGTAGATATGAAGGCGCAGATCAGACAGTCTTCGGGAGAGGACTGGAAGCAGGTCAAGGTGACGCTATATACCGGAAATCCATCCGTTTCAAGTGATCTTCCGGTAATGAAATCGGTTCAGCTCTCGCTTATAGAGCCGCCGAAGGCCCGCGTTCGTGCCAAGGGTGCAGGCATGATGGGTATGCGTGCCATGGCAGATGAGTGCTGTGAGGATGCATGCGCAACTGAAGCTGCCGGCGCAATGATGATGGGCGCTGCCATGAATATGCAGACAATCATGATGGATACGGCAGAATCTGTCGAAGAGGAAACGATGACCGCATACGTGCTTCCGAATGCGAGGGATATTCTGAGCGATGCAGAGGGAAATATAGCAGAACTTAGGAATTTCTCAGTAAAGGCTTCGTATCACGTGCTTTCAATACCTTCGGTTGATAACAGCAGCTATCTTACGGCTGAGATCGTTGCTTCCGAGTGGCCACTTCCTCCTGCGGATGCAGCGGTTTATCTGAGAGATACCTATGCAGGTGAGGTCTATGTTGATGCTGATTCCGATACGGATCTGCTGACGCTCTCACTTGGTAAGGATGAGAGACTTACGGTTATCCGTACCGAAAGTCCTAAGAAGACACAGGATACCTTCCTTAAGGGCACCAAGAAGCAGACCTGCAAGGCTGAGATCAAGCTTGTAAATACATCCTCTGACACGGTCAGCGTTCTTCTTAAGGATCAGCTTCCGGTATCGACTGATAAAGCTATTACGGTTGAACCGGTGCAGCTTTCAGATGCATCGCTTGATGAGGAAACCGGCGAGCTTAAATGGGAGCTTAAGGCTGAGCCTGACAAGACGGTTGTATTTAATGTTGAATATACAATTTCATGGCCGAAGGAAAAGAAACTGTTTGAGAACAGAGTGATTAAAAATGCAAAAACAAAATTCTGCCCGGGCTGCGGCAGACCTGTTGCCGGCAGATTCTGTCCGGAGTGCGGTTCGGAAGTGAAATAATATGTTTTGCCGAAGGTGTAGCTCGACAGTATATAAATAATTATATGATTAACCGGAGCATGGCGATTGCCGTGCCCCGGCTACTGTGGTTATTATGAAGAAAAAAGGTTTTTTTGCCAATTTCATAGATAAAGCGACACTTTCTGTTATGTCGATATGCTCGGGACGTCTCAGCAAAGAGATGGTTGAGGAACAGTACGCGGTAAATAAAGAGGCGTGGAAGGCGTATCTTGAGGCTGGACAAAGTGCTTCGGCGAAAATGGATGGTAAAGGCGGATCGCCGAGAGCGGATGGTAAAGGCGAGTCACAAAAAACTGATGATAATGTCGCATCACAGAAAACGGTTGGTACAGGCGGACAGGTATGTGCGCTGCGATTAATCGAGGATCAGTCGGCGCTGACATCATTCCGCTATGGTACCAATAAAGGGCGAATCGGAAAGAAGCTCTTCAATGGCAAGGAAATGACGGGCGCTGATAATACCTGCGAGGTTATTGCAGTATATAATGTGATGACATATCTTGCTATGCAGAGCGATGATGCGCAGGCGGCTGGTGGTCATGGCGGTGCTAAAACATTACCGGGACTTCCGGAGCTGATTCGGTCGTTCTCGAAGAAGGGCATCGCGTATCGTGGCATGTTCGGTACGAATCCGAAGGCTATGAAGGAGTATCTTGTTAAAAGGGGATATACAGTCGAAGAACTGTGTGCATCCAAGCTCAGCAGGAAAAACTGTGAGAAGGCTGAGAAAAACTACAGGGCGTTTATTCTCACAACCTTCAATGAGGGGCAGAATCCTTTTTCAATGGTTCATACGATGTGTGTTACGAAAAATGTGTCCTCAGCAGGAACGGTATTTCAGCTTCATAACGACTATGAAGGCAGCAAAGAATATGCATCCCTGTACGAGGCTGCTATCGGCTATAACAACGGCAAGGGGCATCCGATAACGCTGCTGTGTGTTGGTGCGGAATGATTAAATAGAGAATATCTGTAGAAAAGGAGATAAAAAATGTTTTGTTATAAATGTGGGGAAAAACTTCCGGATGGTGCACTGTTTTGCCAGTTTTGCGGCGTACCTCAAAATGGAGGTGCACAGGGATCGGAAGAGCAGACTGGTGGGGCAGTGAGCGAAGATCAGACGTTGAAGGATCAATTTGAACAACAGAGAGATACAGCAGGGTCAAGTCAGCCGATACAGCCAAACTATGACTGGCAGGGATATGTGAATCAGCAGCAGTATGGTCAGAATGGTCAGGCACAGGGATACGTAGATCCGACACAATATACACAGCAGTATGGCCTGCAGGGATATGTGGATCCATCACAATACGGTCAGCAATATGGCCAGCAGGGATATGTGGATCCATCACAATACGGTCAGCAATATGGCCAACAGGGGTATATGAATCCTCAGCAGTATGCGCAGAACAGCCAGGCGCAGGGGTACGCGAATCCACAGCAGTATAGTCAGCAAGGATATGTGAATCCGGCACAGTATGTACAGAATGACCAGGCACAGGGATATGTGAATCAGCAGCAGTATACACAGAATGGCCAGGTACAGGGATATACGAATCAACAGCAGTTTTCACAGTATGGTCAGCAGAATGGCCAGACGCAGGGGTATGCGAATCCACAGCAGTATGTGCAGAACGGTCATGTGCAGGGATATACGAATCAACAGCAGTTTTCACAGTATGGTCAGCAGAATGGCCAGCCGCAGGGATATGCCGGACAGCCGCAGGGATATGCCGGACAACCACAGGGATATACAGGACAGGCTCAGCTCGCTCAGAACGGAAGTGTGAATCAGCCTCAGCCGGAAGATGGTAAAACGGCAAGTAAGGATAAAAAGACCGAAAAAAAGAGTGGAGATAAGGCTGTTGGTGCAAAGAAGAGCAGGAAGAAAATAATCATTCCGGCTGTTATTGCAGCTGTTGTTGCACTCGGAGTCGGGGCGTATTTTCTGTTCGTAAAAAAGCCTAAGACTGCGGAAGAAAAGGCGCTCGACAGATATTTTGCAGCATGGGAGAATATGGATCTGGCAGCCCTGGATAAAGCCTGCTATCCTGAAGGTTCGACTGCACTTCTGAACATGGGATATGACGGAAAAAGAAGTTTGGGATATTTATATAGTGGTAATAATTCGATATGCTTTACAATGGGTGCGCTGATCTCAGGTAATGATAATTGGAGGATGGATCATGATCTGATGAGTATGTATCTTAAATCATATGATTTCAGTTCCTTTGACGACGGAGGAATGGAGGAAAGAAGAAAAGCTATGGAAGATAATGATGAATTCCGCAAAATCTTTTCTGATCTTAAGGTTGATTATAAAGTCGTTAAGATGATGGATTCCGATCAGGTGACTTTTCAGGAGAGAAGTGGTCGAAAGCTTTATGATGTAGATGACCCTATAACATGGATGGAGAATCGCCTGCATAGCGGAAGCGAATACTACGGAACCGGTTCGGATATAAAGGTCACGGATGTAAAGGTTGCGGTTGTTAATGTTCACTGGAGTTATGGAAGTAAAAAATATGGCTATGATAAATCGTGGTGGAACAATGAGAAGTATATATCTATACTCTCGAGGTATAGTGGCAGTTATTATGGCTATGGCAGGGAGCTTCCGATAGGAAGGGGCAAAACTATCATGGTTGACTACAAGGATTATGATTCTCTGATCAGATATATGGACAGTATTGAATACGAGCTTATTCTTTATAAGACTGATGGAAAATGGTATGTATATCCGGAGAGACTGATACCCGGCGGATGGGGACCTTCATCGCTTCCTATTTCGTATAGCAACAGAAACAACAATTATGAACATGATGACGGTGATAATTCGGGATTTACTGACAGTGCGAAAAAATCTGACGATATAACCATGGCGGGAACAGTGCTTACAGCTTTTCAGACATGTCTTGCTGATGAGGATTGCTATGATGAAGTGTACGATTATTGTGAAGCGAAAAATACCAGTGGTGAGGTAGTGGTTGTCAGCATTCGCGCAACTGATGACGGAGAAAAACTTTCTTCGGAAATGATAAGTGCCACAGGACCATACGTCAAAGAGGAAATGCTGATGTCACTCAGTTCGTGTCCTATCAGATACACAGATGATGGCGCGGCTTACTATGTTGTGACTTACAATCATAATACTGGCAGTATAGGAGTATATATATCGAAAGACGGACAGAGCCTGGACTGGCAGATCCAGCCGGAGATGGATGAGGAGTATAAATAATAAAAAAGATAAAATATGATCGGTTGCTAAAAGGCTCAGCATATTGCAGCTGCAGCGGCTTATCAGCATATTGATCAATAAATACAACAAACGGGCGGCTTTTGGGCCGCCCGTTTGTTTGTGGGGGGTGCATTGAATTTATAAGGGGGGTATCATCGAATAAAATGATACGGTCTTTTATTTTTGGATTGACGACGTGCGTTGACTATACAAATCGTCTGTTTTTTATATTGGTTTATAATTGATCGTAATGAAACGTTGATCAGGCAATTTACAGTGTATTGATAAATCGCTTGAAAGCTTCCATGCCTGCAGCGTCATGCTTGTAAACGCCTGCGCATTCAAGAACCTTGGAAAATACAAGTCCGATCTCTTTCTGAACTGCCTTGTGGAGTTCGGCCGGGTTTTTCAGGACTGTGTCGTCGTATTTTGCAACCCAGTCCTTAGCCCAGTCGGCATGTTTTGAAAGTGCCTCGTCATCCTTAAGGAGGGTTATGTCTCTGCCGCTAAGGATGTGCTCTTCGAGAGCTTCCATTTCTTTTTTAAGTCTTGCAGGGAGGATGGCGAGGCCCATAACCTCGATAAGTCCTATATTTTCTTTCTTGATATGATGATACTCGGCATGTGGGTGGTAAACGCCCATCGGATGCTCTTCGGTGGTTATGTTGTTGCGGAGAGCAAGATCGAGAACGTAGCGGCCGTCCTCAAAACGGGCGATCGGAGTGATCGTGTTATGAGGCGTACCATCTGTTTCTGCGAAGATAAATGCGTCCTCATCGGTGTAGCTTCTCCACGCTTTAAGTATCATGTCTGCAGCGTCAGCAATATCATCAGCGGATTCAGATTTGAGTCTGATAACTGAAAGAGGCCATTTGATGATGCCTGCTTCAACTGCCGGATAATCCTTCATGGTGAATTTGTATTCATAATCAGCCCTTGCCATTGCAAAGGTGTAAGCTCCGCCCTGGAAATGATCATGGGAGAGGATTGAACCGCCTACGATCGGAAGGTCTGCATTTGAGCCTGCTGTGTAATGTCTGAACTGTCCGACAAAGGAGAGGAGCTTCTTCATGGTCTCTTTGTTGATGATCATTGGGATGTGCTTCTCGTTCAGAATGATGCAGTGCTCGTTGTAATAAACGTAAGGTGAATACTGCAGGAAATATTTGTCGCCGCATAACTCTATCGGGATGATGCGGTGATTCTGCCTTGCCGGGTGAGTGATATGACCTGCATAACCCTCGTTCTCTGCACAGAGGAGGCACTTAGGATAGCCTGACGCCTTGGCTTTGCCGGCAGCAGCTATATCGCGGGGATCCTTCTCAGGCTTTGAGAGGTTGATAGTTATATCTATGTCGCCATATTCGGTAGAGGTCACCCATTTTTCATCCTTTGCAACACGCTCGGCACGGATATAATTGGTTGCCTTACTGAAATTATAGTAGAAGTCGGTTGCTTCTTTTGTGCTTCTGCCCAGCTTCTCAGCGAACTTTGCCCTGACAACAGAAGGAGCAGGAGTCAGGCAGCCCATGATCTTTGTATCGAAGAGATCACGCTTATTGACGGTATCAAGCTCAGCGATTCCTTCAGCTGCTGCATAATCTAAGATATCATCAAGAATTGACTGAATGCTTCTCACAGCCTCAGCTTTCACAATAGTCTCATCCTCTTCATAATCCTCGAGCCCCAGAACCTCCAGCACTCTGTTCGTTACATAAGTTTTATCCTCTTCCGGAATGAGATCGTTTAATTCTCCGTATTTGATAAGTTCTGTTATATATGAGTATACACTGTTCATTTCGTTTCTCCTTTGTCATTGTGTGAGATCATGAACATATTTGCCTCTGAAGGCGTATTCCTGCTACAACTGAAGAGGTAAATATGTTCATGATCGTGAGTGTTATAAATATCATTATTACGTTCTATGATCATTTAGGTTTTATGATGATCAGATTCATGCCTGTATATGTCTCTGAAGGCGTATTTTATCTACAACTGAAGAGACATATACAGGTATGAATCGTCACTTAGTCGATATACAGGCATGAATCGTCACTTTGTCGCCTAAAAAGAAAACAACATAACCAAATTAAACGATCCTCATCCCACCATACTTTCTGATCTGAAGCACGCTGCAGGCGCCCTCTCCAAAGAGTCCGTCCATAGCCTTCTTATATTCCTCAACGAAATCCTTCTCAACAAAGGCTGCTATGGTTCCTGCGAATCCGCCGCCGTGAACCCTTGCAACTCCGTGAGATCTGCCGCCCTTATTAAGCGTAAAGTCGCTTACTCCGAGTGCGATTGAAACTGCCTGATGTTCGACATCTCTGTTGGTATAAACGTTCTGGAGATATTTGAAAGAGGAATCTCCGGAAGCCTTAACGGCTGAAAGGAAAGCTTCTGTGTTGCCGTCTCTCAGGGCGTTGACCTGCTCGTCAACTCTTGCATTTTCTGTTATGAAATGAAGGGCTCTGAGAGCTGCTCTGTCACTCGTCTTTTCTCTGATAAGAGGGAGTTTTGCGATGATCTCGGCCGGATCAACCTCACGCAGATACTCTTTGCCAAATACAGCTGCGGCAGCCTTCATCTCGGCAGGAACTGCAGCATAATCAGGAGTGAGATTAACGTGGTCAGCCTTGGTATCAGTGATGCAGAGCGCGTAACCGTGAGCTGCCATATCAAAATCAACCTTCTCAACTACAGGATTTTCAGGATCCTTGAAATCGATTGTTACGAGACTTCCTACTGAGCTTGCCATCTGGTCCATAAGTCCGCAAGGCTTGCCGAAATATATATTTTCAGCGTACTGACCGATTTGAGCAATCTCGATCGGTGTTACGTTCATGTCATTGTAGAGACCGGAAATAATGGTTCCAATCAGAGTTTCAAATGCTGCAGAGGATGAGAGACCGGCACCGATAAGAACATCGCTGGTGACATAAGCGTTGAAGCCTCCGAGTTTGTAACCACGGTTCTTCAGACCTGCGAGAACTCCTCTTATAAGGGAAGCGGTTGTGCCTTCCTCAGCATCTCTTTTTTCAATATCATTTATGTCTATCTCAATCATTCCGCCGCCGGCTGCTGAGATCACTCTTACCTTGTCGGAAGGAGCTGTGATCGCAATCGCATCGCGGTTTATGGAAGCTGCAAGAACCTTGCCATGCTGGTGATCTGTGTGATTGCCGCCGACCTCTGTACGTCCCGGGGCGCTGAAGATCATTATCTCGTCATCATCGAATTCGGCAGCGAAGCTGTCGATAGCCGCGCTGAATCTTTCTCTTAAATATGGTATAAGTGCATCATCAAGATAGATGTCGGTAAGTCTCCCATCAAGTGCACCGCTTAAAAACTGCTCTTTCAAAATATCCTTCTTTGCCATTTTTATCCCTCCATGTGATCTAAAGATTAATAATCTGATATGTTAATAAAGTGATGAATTACATTTGGTTATCAGTATTGCAGTGTGCCGGCATTATTAACCGGTTTTTATCACTGCTGGTTGCTGTTTACTAAACAATATCACCGATTTAGTAAAAAGTCAATATGTTTATTTTTCTTTTTTTGAAACTATATTTTTTATGAGCGGTTTTGCGTCAAAAAGCGTTATTTTACAGCAAAAGTTGACATAACGGCATATGCCTTGCAGAGAATCTTATACATGGCAGAAATAAAAACATATAAAAATGAACTCGACAAAAAAATCCTGATGTGATAGAATGTTTACTAAACAAATGCAAATGTAATATATAGACATATCAGACAGACTGATATTTGCAAGGCAGGAGATAAATATGGCGACTATCAGACAGATAGCGGAAAAGGCAGGGGTTTCACCTGCAACAGTTTCGAGAATATTAAATAATGACAGTTCACTCTCGGTCACTGAGGAAACCAGAGTAAGGGTATTTGCGGTTGCCGAGGAGCTGCATTATGCAAAAAAGACAGCTACGGACAAGGCGGCCTTTAAGCTGGGCATACTTCAGTGGTTTTCGGCGGAGGAGGAGCAGAGAGATGATTACTATCTCCGGGCAAGGCAGGGGATAGAGGATTACTGCATCAGAAATTCCATTTCGATAGTAAGGGCATACAGATCGGATGCAAACTATCGTGAGACCATCGAGCATCTTGACGGACTTATCTGCATCGGAAAGTTCAGTGTGAAGGAGACGAGAGAGCTCATCGCAGTATGTGAAAATATCATATTTATAGATATGTCTGTGGATAACCGCGAAGTTTCAACGTTGACTATCGATTTCAAGACTGCGGCAAGGGATGCACTGAAATATCTGAAGGAACTTGGACACAGTAAGATAGCCTACATCGGAGGACTGGAATATGCTTCGGGAACCGAGATGATAGAGGATGCGAGAAAGAAGGAATACCTCGCCTTTATGAAGAAGAACAAGTTCAGTACGGCCGGACTTGTGAAGGAGGGGCATTTCAGTACGGCTTCGGGATATGAGATGATGAATGGTATCCTTGATGAGATGCAGGCTTCAACCGAGGATGCAGGTGCGAGGATTTCGGCTGGAAAACCTTGTACTGCAGTATTTGCTGCGAGTGATGCGATCGCATACGGAGTTCTGAGGGCTGTCAGAGAGCATGGACTCAGAGTGCCGGAGGATATATCAGTCATCGGGATCAATGATTCGGAGATGAGCCGCTTTTCGGAGCCGGCGCTCACAACGATGCGTGCGCCTGCCTATGAAATGGGGCAGCATGCAGCCAATCTGGTCAATGCGATGTCAAAGCTCAGCATCAAAACACCGCTCAAGGCGCAGCTGTACTGTACTCTTGTGGAGAGGGAGTCCTG
The DNA here is from genome assembly GCA_946544235.1 of uncultured Lachnospiraceae bacterium. Taxonomy (GTDB): domain Bacteria; phylum Bacillota; class Clostridia; order Lachnospirales; family Lachnospiraceae; genus Eubacterium_Q. The sequence goes on from CAMNMC010000077.1 coordinate 11,111, forward strand.
TGCAAAGGCACGGGGCTGAACCGGATGAGCCGGTGATGCTGAGGATGTTAAGCATCCGGATGTAGTTTGAACAGATTATTTATGTATGGATTTTGGAGACCAGTCATGGAAATAAGCCGTGTATGAATATTAATCAGGATGCGGCAGTGAAAGTTGTAACAGGAGGAAAAATGATGGATACAGCTAATATTTTGAAAGAAATGACACTCGAGGAGAAGGCAAGACTGGTTGCCGGACGTGATATGTGGTGTACCTTTGATATCGACAGACTCGGACTTCCGAGCATTATGATGAGCGACGGCCCTCACGGTCTGAGAAAGATGTTTCCTGCCGAGGGTAAGAAGGAGAATTATGGCGAGGGAGGAACGATCAAAGCGGTATGCTTCCCGGCTGCCTGCGCAACATCAGCTTCATTTGACAGAAATATGATGTACGAGATGGGCCAGACTCTTGGAAATGAGTGTCTTGCCGAGGATGTTCAGATCATACTCGGACCTGCGGTTAATGTTAAGCGTTCACCTCTCTGCGGAAGAAATTTTGAGTATGTATCGGAGGATCCATACGTTGCAGGTGAGCTTTCGGCAGCTTATATAAATGGTGTGCAGTCAAAGGGTGTCGGAACATCCATCAAGCATTTTGCCGCAAATAATCAGGAGTTTGAGAGAATGTACGGCTCTTCGGAGGTTGATGAGAGAACTCTCAGGGAGATCTATCTTTCTGCTTTTGAGACGGCTGTAAAGAAGGCTGATCCATGGACCTTCATGGCTTCCTACAATAAGATCAACGGCGAGTTTGCAAGTGAAAATAAATGGCTTCTTACAGATGTTCTTCGTGAGGACTGGGGCTACGAGGGACTTGTTATGAGTGACTGGGGAGCAGTTTCGAACCGTGTTAAGGGTATCGATGCAGGACTTGATCTTGAGATGCCGGGCAGCCACAGTGTCAATGAAGCAGCGATAGTTAAAGCTGTAAAGGACGGACAGCTTTCCGAGGAAGCACTCGATAAGGCTGTTCTGAATATACTGAAGCTTGTGAAGAGAGCAATCGACGGAAGAAGTTCGGCTCTGGGTATTTCAGAGGGTTCTGAGGCAGCTGATACAAAGGCTGTATTTGATCGTGAGGCTGATCATAAGAAGGCTGTTGAATACGCCCGTAACTGTATAGTACTTCTTAAGAATGATTTCGAAGCACTTCCGCTCAGGAGAAATATCGGCAAGTCCGAAAGAGTGACCTTTATCGGTGAATTTGCCGAGAAGCCAAGATATCAGGGCGGCGGAAGCTCGCATATTGAGACGGATAATGTCAGCTCTGCGCTTGTATGCGCTGAGCGTTATGCCGAAAGATACGGAAATGTTGAATATTCAAAGGGCTTCCCTGCTGATGGTGATGTAACAAAGCAGGAGGAAATCGATAAGCTGATCGACGGTGCAATCAAGGCTTCGCAGAGTGCGGATAAGATAGTTGTATTTGCCGGTCTTCCGGATTCCTTTGAATCTGAGGGCTATGACCGTGAGCATATGAGACTTCCTGAGATACAGAACAAGGTTATAGAGGCTCTGCTCACTCTTGATAAGCAGGTTATCGTGGTTCTTCACAACGGTTCACCGGTTGAGATGCCATGGGCAGACAAGGTTTCTGCAATCGTTGAGGCTTATCTTGGCGGCGAGGGTATCGGTGAGGCAGTTGTTGACGTTCTCTATGGTGCAGTCAATCCTTCAGGAAAACTTGCTGAGAGTATTCCGAAGAAGCTTTCGGACAATCCGAGCTATCTGAACTTCCCGGGAACCGGTCATAAGGTGAATTATGCAGAAGGTCTCTTTGTGGGCTACAGATATTATGATTCAAAGGAGATGGAGGTTCTCTTCCCGTTCGGTCACGGACTTTCATATACAAGCTTCGAATACTCTGATCTTAAGGTTGTTGCTGAAAGCGATAAGAATACGGCAGTTGTGACCGTAAAGGTTACAAATACAGGCGATATGACCGGTAAGGACACCGTTCAGCTTTATATTTCCGACAAAACAGGTCTTGTTACGAGACCGGTTCATGAGCTGAAGGGCTTTGAGAAGGTTGAACTGAGATCCGGTGAAACCAAGACAGTAAGCTTTAAGCTGGATATGAGATCGTTTGCATATTATGATACCGACAGAAAGAACTGGGAGGTTCCTGCGGGTAAATACGTTATCGAGATCGCACATTCCTCTAAGGATATCGCTCTTACCGAGGAGATAGAGCTTAAGGGAACGATAAGCTATGTTCCGAAGATCGATATGGATGTTCAGATTGGGGAACTTCTGAACTGTCCTCTGACTGCGGAATATACAAAGGAGGCGCTTACAAAATATGCTTCAGGCGGTTTTGGTGTAGATATGAATGCTCCGAATGCTGATGAAATAATTGCGGGCATACTCAGATTTATGCCGGTTCGTATCCTCAGAAACTTTGGAGGAATAACGAATGAGCAGATAGATGAGATCCTTGGTGAACTTAGAAAGCTGGTTGATCAATAAACCGGACGGATCTTTTGGGATTCAAGTGGCGGAAAAGTCCTGCTTTGTTGAAGCATCAGCAAAGAAAACGATGGTGTTGGTATAAAAATGGCTCCATCGACTGTTATAAGTTTGATAATTTAATATCGTAAATATGTTCCAGAGGGATGCGTTCGTTGATGATACGGATGTATCCCTCTTCGAGTTTTATTCTGGCAACGGTTCCGGTGATCTTCTCGCAGAGAATGTAAGATTCGGAAGCGTTATCAGATGTTCTGGTGTTATCAGATTGTGATTTTTTCGTGCGAATGGTGACCTCGACCATATCACCGGGAGAGAGGCGATGAAGGATTTGGTTGATCTCTTCCTCACGCTCAGGGGATATGTCAGTGTCGGGAACGGGCACGGTTATTCTTGAGGACAGAGCTTTATTCAGACCCCGCAGGGCTGAGAAAGGCGCAAAGATCTTAGCACGCTCGTAGGGATCCATCTTCGGATGAACCGAACTGAAGTGGTCATCCACGTGCACCGGGCGCTCTTTATCTATGATATCTCTGTATTTTTGTCTTGTGGCTTGTCTGTCCATGATATGCCTCTATCTATAAATGTATCTTATTGTGCTGTGTACATACTGACATGTATGTATATTACCGAGGATGCATTTTCCGGCATGTGAGGTAATGTTCATACATGTGTTCTGCGTGTTCCGGACTATAACTAATACATGGCAGGTCGGGTTATTGCTCATCGTCCCTGTAAGCTCTGTGCCCGCCGATCTGGCCGTTTCTTTCGCGCGCGGTAGCTCCCTCGATATAGCTTGTGCCGCGGAGAACGGCGTTACTGCCGAAACGTTTCTTGATGGAAAGCATGGCCTCCTGGAGGCTCCGTTCCTCCTTCAGCTTCTCCGGAGATGTGAACATATCAAACTGATATGAACCTTCCTCCTCCGGGAGGACGTTATTTGCGGTGACATTCAGTCGGCGAACTGTGAGGTTCTTGTTGATTATCCGGTCGAAAACCTCAAGACCGGCATCCATAATCTTCTTACCCGAACTGGTGTGGGTTCCGAGGCGTCCGATACCGTGGCCGTGCTTTGGGATATTTCTGCCGTAACGGTCAATATGGGTTTCGCCGGTGTAGAGCCCGTTATCCACGGTCTCTTTGTCATATCCGATATCTATTCCTATTGAATCGGTTACAAGTCCCTTGTCGACAAGGTCGAGTATCAGTCCGTCCAGCATTTCTATGATGATTATGCGGGCTTTTTCAGCACTGTATGGCGTCGAGAGAACCTGTCCGGAGCTTACGCTGCGGTTGCCTGCCTTGTAATTCTTGATATGCTTCATAAGTGTCGGCTCGATTCCCCAGGCATGGTCGATCAGAAGCTCGGCATCTATTCCAAATATATTATAAAGCCTGTTCTCGTTGATCAGACTCATCCTTGCGACATCGCCCATGGTGAACATACCATTCTCGGCCAGTCTTCTTGCGGTTCCGGAGCCGATACGCCAGATATCGGTGATCGGAGTATAATTCCACATGGTCTCGCGGTAGCTCATCTCGTCAAGCTCAGCAATCCTCACGCCGTCCTTGTCTGCTTCCTGATGCTTGGCTACAACATCCATGGCAACCTTGGCGAGATAGAGGTTGGTGCCTATTCCTGCGGTTGCGGTAATTCCTGTAGTGGAAAGTACATCACGTATCATTCGTATGGCCAGCTCGTGTGCAGTCAGACCATAGAGCGGAAGATAGTCGGTCACATCCATAAATACTTCATCGATGCTGTAGACATGCATATCCTCAGGGGCGAGGTATTTCAGATAAACCGCATAAATATCCGATGAAATCTTCATGTAATGAGCCATCTGAGGCGGTGCAATGATAAAGTCGACATGCTCGCCGGTGGTGGCTTCAACCTCGCGGAGACGCTGTTTAACCTCATAGAGACGCGCTCTTCCGGCGATTCCGTAGGCCTTGAGGGCAGGGGTGACCGCCAGACAGATGGTCTTGTCTGTTCTTGACTCATCGGCAACCACGAGCTTTGCGGTAAGGGGGTCGAGGCCTCTTTCGCGGCATTCCACGGAGGCATAGAAGGATTTCAGATCTATGCAGACATAGCGGCGGTTTTCGCGTATGGAATTGTGTGATTTGATATGTTCCATGCTGGTCTCCATATTAGTCATGCAGGTGTTGCTGTTATGCTGGTCGTTGGCTGCACGTTGAAACGCTTCTACTGATCATCAACAATTTGTAGAACTACGCTGCTATTTGAAATATCTGTCGGATATCAGTTATACGAATGATCAGATTGTCGCAAACGAATGTATGTTCGCATTATAACATAACAGAATCTGTAAGTCCAAGAGAAACATCAAAAAAACAGGTATGAATGGTGAAAAATGTTATAGAATATGCCGGAAGAATAATAAACGTAAATTGATTTATTGCCAAATATGTTTTAGAATAGATAACGTGTGTTATTATGTGTCAGAAACAGTGAAACATGGAGGCAGATAACGATGTCTATAGTATTTGAAACAGAAAGACTTATGATAAAAACATCCGACTCTGATATGACGGCGCAGGTGCTTAAGTATTACGGTGATAACAGGGCTTTTTTTGAGAAATATGAGCCGTCACGGGATGATAGCTATTATACAATGGATTACCAGAGAGCACTGCTCATGCAGGAAGAGAGAAATATGGCAAACCTGACAGGCGCCTACTATTATTATTACCTGAAGAAGGATCCGGAGCACATCATAGGCTCGATCAGCTTCTCAAGGATAAGAAAGGAGCCGTATGCAAGTACCATATTTGGCTATAATATAGACGAGAGATTTCAGGGGCAGGGCTACTGCACTGAGGCCTGCAAAGCATCGATAGAGCATGTATTTACACTGGTTCCGATCCACAGGATCGAGTCACGTGCATTGATGGATAATCAGAAGTCAATCCGTGTGCTTGAGAGGCTGGGCTTTTTCTATGAGGGCTTTGAGAAGGCAAGCATACTTATCAACGGAGAATTTCGTGATCATAACAGATATGCACTTTTAAACGAGGAATACTAGGATGAAAGCCATATGTCTAGATGATGAAGAATTGATAATGAACCTCACGGTTTCGATGTGCAGGGAGATTAAGCATATTGACAGGGTTGATGGGTTTACGGAGGTTAAGGAAGCACTGGAGTGGCTGGAAACTCATCCGGTGGATATAGCCATCCTTGACATCGATATGCCGGAAATGAATGGTATCAGTCTTGCGCTTCTTCTTAAAATGAAGAATCCGGATATTTCTATCATATTTGTGACCGGTTTCCCGGAATATGCCGTGGACGCCTTCAAGATGCATGCGTCCGGCTATCTTATGAAGCCTATCAGTAAAGACAGGCTTGAGAAGGAGATAGAATTTGTTGCGGAAACAAGGAAGGTTGAAAGACCTTATGGTTCACACATTGTAGCAAAAACCTTCGGGGAGTTTGATATATTTGTTGATGGCAAGCTTGTTACCTTCAAGAGAGCAAAGTCCAAGGAGCTTCTCGCCTATCTTATAGACAGGCAGGGCGGAAGCGTTACAAGATCGGCTGTATTTTCCGTGCTCTGGGAGGAGAGGGACTACGACAGAACGATGCAGAAACAGCTGGATGTCGTTATCAGAAGTCTTAAGGATACTCTGCAGGAATATGATATCAGTGAGATCCTCAGCATAGAACGTGGTTCGCTTGCGGTAAAGAAGGACCTTATAGACTGTGATATGTACCGTTTCCTTAAGGGTGATACCGAGGCTATCAACAGCTTCCGTGGAGAATATATGAATTCCTACTCATGGGCAAGCATTACGGAGGGCTTTGTAACGAGTCTGCTTAATTCGTGACAGCGGGATATGTTTCATACGCTGAATAAAAACATTAATAACAGAATGCATATCAGGGAATTTTGATATGTGTTATAAAAAGGTAATCATTAATGGATAATTTACTTGAAAATGACCTTATGCGGCTTCTGCCGCTTCTCCTTGAAATGGTAGGTCTGACCTTTGCGGTACTGATCGATCCATATCTGAATAAAAGATATAAGAGAGGCATGATCGTTATCATACTTCTGATAATCAGCCTGGTAATGCAGAACTTCGCGGAATACATCCTGAGCGATCATATCGCCATGCCTGAGCTGAGGACAGGGGTGTCTTTTTATGGTTACTGTGTCAGACCTGTAATTCTCGCACTCTTTTTCTACATAGTAGAGCCGCCGAAGCACGGACGTATAATCTGGGGGCTGGTGATACTGAACGGACTCATTCACAGCACGACCTTCTATACGGATATATGTTTTACGATCAGTTCGGACAATCATTATATGAGAGGAAGTCTCGGCTATACCTGCCATATTATCAGCGGAATACTGCTTCTTCAGCTCCTGTTTGTTACGATATGGAAGATGAAGAGCGACAGGAAGATAGAGAACCTTATCCCCTTCATTAATGTAATAGTGATAGTTATATCGGTTGTGATGGATTCGGTCATACCACCCGGAAATTCTTCGACAACCTATCTTACGATCGCGATAGTCTGCTGTACCGTATTTTACTATATATGGCTGCATCTTATGTTTGAGAGACAGCATGAGAAGGCGATTCAGGCGGATCAGAGGATTAAGATCATGATGAGCCAGATCCAGCCGCATTTCCTGTATAATACACTTTCAACAATTCAGGCGCTCTGCAAGATCGATCCTGACAAGGCCTTCGATACTACGGAGAAGTTCGGAATATATCTCCGTCAGAATATCGACTCACTCAGTAAGTCCGACCTTATCCCTATCGATACGGAGATTGAACATACGCGTATTTATTCAGAGATAGAAGCCACGAGATTTCCGAATATTCATATTGATTTTGATATCGAGGACAGTGCGTTTGATCTTCCTGCACTTACGATTCAGCCGCTGGTGGAGAATTCCATCCGTCACGGCGTTCGTATCCGTAAGGATGGCCGTGTATTTATAAGTACCAAAAATACCGGCGATTTCCACGAGATCCTGATATCTGACAACGGCAAGGGCTTTGATGTGTCGAAGCTGGAAAATATGAGCGGTACCCATATCGGTCTCGCAAATGTGCGTGAACGTATCAGAGAGATGTGCGGCGGCGATATGATCATAGTAAGTGAAGAGGGTGAGGGAACCACCATAACCATCAGGATTCCTGTTACAGGTGCGAAATGATATTTACGGACGGCTGGGACCATGTGATTCGGGGCTGACTGTTTATATATAATGAAAGAAGGAGAATTAATGTTAAATCATGTTGGACATTTGTTGGACAGTTATAGTTACCATAATGTCTGAAACATGAAGTAGTGTGCGAAGAGAGGTTATATTATGATTACAATTTCAGTTGATGATCAGAAAAATGTATCCGATGAGATCGTAAAGATTATGGGTGAGATCGATCCGTCGGGAAGCCACAGCGCCTTCATGGATCCTAAGAAGGCTCTTTCCTTTATTAAGGATAATCAGCCGGATGTGGCATGGCTCGATATAGAGATGCCGGGTATGTCCGGACTTGAGCTTGCCATGGAAGTTAAAAAGGCATCGCCGAAGACAAATATCATATTTGTTACGGGCTACGAGAAGTTTGCCTACGATTCCTTCCAACTTCATCCAAGCGGATTTATTCTTAAGCCTGTAACAAGAGAGGCTATGGAAAGAGAGCTTTCGAACCTGAGAAATCCGGTTAAAAGAGAGGGGAATGGCATCATCCGAGTTCAGTGCTTCGGTAATTTCGAAGTATTTGACAAGGAGGGAAAGCCGGTTACATTCAAAAGGAGTAGATCCAAGGAGCTTCTTGCGTATATGATCGATAGGCGTGGGGCTATGTGTTCGGCAGGAGAGCTCTGCGGGATACTCTTTGAAGACAGAGACGATGTTAATGCTTTAAAGAAGCAGCTCAGAGTTTTCATGTCAAGTCTTCGTGACGACCTGAAGAAATGCAATGCGGAAAACATTCTTGTTAAGGGCTGGAATGCCTATGGTGTTGACTGCAAGCTTGTTGACTGTGATTATTTCGACTATGTCAAGGGTGACAGCTACGCTGTAAACTCCTTCCTGGGCGAATATATGCTCCAGTATTCATGGGCAGAGATGACACTCGGTGAGCTCCTGATGAAACCGGAGAGTTATTGATTGTTTGATTATGCGTAGTGGCACATCTGTCAGATGCGCGGACTATATAAGGTAGGAATAAGCAATGTCAGCAAAACCCGATCTGCGAGCACTCAGAGTGCTTCCATATATAACGGCCGCCATCATAGTGATGACTCATCTTGCGGCTGTTGCCCTGTGTATACTGGCAATCAGAATGGTTGTGAACTCGGACACACAGGCATACAATTTCATAGGTATTTTTATATCATACAGTACATCATTTAAATATATTGTGATAATAGCCATGTTTGTCTGCCTCTACAGGCTTTCAGGGGTAACAAAATGGTTCTACTATTCGTGGATATGCTGCATCATATATATTGTTGCGGGACTGTTCACGCAGATAGTGGCATGGCTTACTACGATAACAGGTGAAGGAGTAGCTATATCATCGCTTTCTTTTATTCTTTCACTCTTTCCTGACGCCAGCGTGCTCTTTGCAATATATGCCCTGCTCAGAGGAGCGGAGGAAATATTCATAAATATAGACATGATGGATGGCAGAAGAGAAGCCTCCAAGGCCGGAAATCTGTGGATATTTGCTGAAACAGGCCTGCTGTCGTCGTATTATATTCTGTTTATTATATGTGCACTTGCACGTAAGATATTTAAGTTTGGCAAAGGTGATGTGCCGTTCGTTTTAACGATCCCGGCTTATGTGTTTACTGCTTTGCTTGCTGTTTCCATTCTTATGTATATCTATGCGGCGATTAAGGTCACCGGAACGGTGAGAAGAACGTGCTACGAGTATTATCTGTATGATTATAACAGCGGGGTGAGAGTATGAATACAGAAGTATCAAATACTATAAACTCCTTCATAGTCATAGTCTCCGTTATTCTCGCCATCACTATACTTATCGTTTCGATAAGAATGAAAAATCACAGCTGGAGAATGAGCTGGTTTATTGCCTCACTGTGTGTTGCCATGGGAGGACTGAGGCTGCAGCTGACTCCGCTTAATATTTTCAATCATACCGATCCTGAAGGTTATATGACAAGCTCGCAGAGAGCACTGTCTTTCTATTCGGTAGTGGCACCGCTTTTCTGCATGTATTTCATCGAAAGCGAAGGCGAAGGAAGAGGTAAATGGGATAAGGCTTTCTGGATATTCATCCAGGGAACGCTGTCGGTTCTTATAACCATACTTCTTGTATTTAAGGGAATAGGCTACCTGCCGTATTTCATTTTTCTTATACAGTACATCATACTGATAACAATGCTTATGCTTTCGGATAAGGACATCAGGGAATGTCTGGGCTTTATCATAGGAATGTGTTTCCCGATGGCGGCGGCGCTTATCGGAATGACGAGATATCACCTGGATTTTATGGGCTTCGGTATCGTAATGCTTCTACTGATAGTTTTCTTCGGCTATCAGGTGGATGTAGAGAACGAGCTTCTTAAGAACAGGGTTGAGCTTTCGGAAAACAAGCTGGTAGTAATGATGGATCAGATTCATCCTCATTTCATATACAATTCACTGCAGCAGATAGCACTGCTCTGTGATCAGGATCCGGACAGGGTTAAACCGGCTATACTTACATTTTCGGGATATCTTCGTAAGAATTTTGAATCGCTTACGGATACCGGAATGATCACCTTTGACACGGAAATGGAACATGTGGACATGTTTATTGCGCTTGCCCAGGTACTTCCATCGAGACGTTTTGAGGTTGAAAAGCGTTTTGAGGTTACTGATTTCTCGATACCGGCGCTTACGGTTCAGCCGCTTGTTGAAAATGCGATCAAATACGGTATCGGAATGAGTACCGAAGGAAGCAAGCTTCTTATTGAAACCAAGGAGGAGAACGGCTTCATCCTGATCAAGGTTATTGATGACGGACACGGCGGTTCAACCGAGCTTCCTGAGCAGAAGAAGAAAAAGAGCATCGGAACGGCTAATGTCAAGACCAGACTGAAGGTTCTTTGTGACGGAGTATTTATCATAAATAAGCTTGCGCAGGGCACGGAGGCAATCATTAAGATTCCGGCTGCCAAAGCAAGATCGGCTGAAGGCACTGCTAAACAGTAGGCGGTGATGTATGGTTGCAGCGTAAGGGCACCCTGAGGGTGGAACGGCCCGAAAAGAGCAACAAAAAGTGCAACAAAATCCCGAAATTTGGAGAGAATTTGTTGCTGTTTACGAAAAAATCTTTATTTGAAATAAAAAAATATGGCCAAAAAACCACGCAAAACCGTGATTTTACAAAAAAATCAAAAAAAATTACAAAATTTCCTGTTTCGTGTTGCGCTTTTGTTATGCACTGTGTGGTAAATTTGTCTCATCAAAGACAAACCATATTCTATTAAGGAGGAATAAGTTATGAAGAAGAGAATTATGAACACACTTGAGGCTATTGGTAAGGACAAGAAGAAGATGAGAACCTTTAAGATCATGTCTTTCGCATTTGTTGTTATGGCAGTTGTACTTTCATACAGCAGCTTCTCAAACGCAGCAAACGCATTTGATGGCGTAGTTAAGCCAATCACAGATCTTCTTAATTCCATCGTAAACCCACTTCTTGCACTCGTAAGTGCCGGCGGAACAATTTTCTGCATCTTCCTTGGTGTTAAGTACGCAACAGCTGAAGAGCCACAGGAGAAGGAAAAGAGAAAGCAGTCTCTTAAGACAGCTATCATCGGTTTCATCCTTATCTTCGTTCTCATCGTTGCACTTAAGCTTTCTATCGATCCACTCAAGGATTGGATGGCAAAGAGCACAAAGAAGGAATCAACAGAGTCTTCATTTATTAACATGTTTATGTATATGTAATAGCAGATAAGGCTATTAACAAAGTAAATATTAGGTACAGCACAGATCATGCATGAGTCCCTGATAAGGGACGACATGCATGAATGTGCATTATACACCTGATAATCTGAAATGATGATTGGACATCTTAACGCCGGGAACACAGATGATGAACCCCGGTATCAGGGTCAGAAGATCAACAGATTCATATTTAAGATGAAACGAAATGATATGAATCTGTAGATGTTATGATCCGATCGACATGCTCCGGACCGTGAGCATGACAGTAATTGCAAACTGATAAAGTATGATGTAAGGAAGGAGACTTTCGATATGAAGAGATGGCAGAAGGTACTGCTTAATATTGGGGTGCTGATATTGGTCATGGCTGCTGTGGGTATTATGGCAATGGCGGTCATCAATGCTGTTAATGGTAAGCCTTTCAAGATAAAACCACAATACTTCCTTGAGGTGAAGACCTGGCTTTTCGGATTTATAGGAGCGGTAGTCATCTCTGTAATATGGCTTCTGTCAGGAAGTAATCTCGATATGCTGATAACAGGCAAGGGCAAGAGTCTCCTCGGAGGGAAAAAGGGTGAAGCTGATGTAGTCAAGGGATCCCTTGAAAACAGCCGTTTCCTTACGGATCAGGAGAGAGATAAATATTTCCCGGAGCATGTATACAGTGCTCTTAAGAATGTTAAGAAGGATGGTATTCCGGTAAGAGCGGTACTTAACAAGAAGAATGTACTTGAGGTTAATTTCCTCCCGGGTGCACATTCACTTGTTATCGGTGCTACCGGTTCCGGTAAGACAACCACCTTCATCAATCCGATGATACAGCTTCTCGGTGCTACGGCAGCCGGAAGTTCAATGATAATGACAGACCCTAAGGGCGAGCTTTTCGACCTGCATTCAAAGTTCCTGAAGTCAAGAGGCTACAACGTACTTCTTCTTGACCTCCGTGATACTTATTCATCATCAAGATGGAATCCTCTCGGAGACATCTGGGATATGTATGAGGAATATGTAAGACTCGGTAAGGGTATCAAGTTCCACAAGGACAATATGGCAGATTATCCGGACCTTAAACAGCCGGATGGACCTGCTGAAGAAGGAAAGCCTTGGGTTGAATGGCAGGGCAAGGCATATTCGGACCTTACACACTGCCAGGATGATGTTTCTGTAACAAGACAGAAGATTTACGATGAAATGTACGAGGATCTTAACGATCTTATATCGGTTATATGTCCTATCGAAAATGATAAGGACCCTGTTTGGGAGAAGGGTGCACGTTCAATAATCATGAGTACCTGCCTCGCAATGCTTGAGGATTCTGAGGACGAGAGACTTGGAATGACCAAGGACAAGTTCAATTTCTTCAATATCAATAAGGCGCTTACCAATTCAGAGAACGAGTTCGCAGCGCTTAAGGAGTATTTCGAAGGAAGAAGCAAGCTGTCACAGGCATACACACTGTCAAGACAGGTTCTGTCAGCAGCTGATACAACACTTTCTTCATATATGTCAATTACTTTTGATAAGTTAAATATGTTCAATGACCGTGGTCTCTGCGGTCTTACATCAGCAACCGACGTTCATGCAGACAAGTTCGCAGAAGAGCCAACAGCACTCTTCATGAAGATTCCTGATGAGAAGGATACCAGACACGGACTTGCAGCCGTATTTGTACTCTGTATGTACAAGGCACTTATCAAGGTTGCTTCGGCAAGAGAGGATCTCTCCCTTCCGAGAAACGTTTACTTCATTCTTGATGAGTTCGGTAACATGCCGAAGATCGAGAAGTTCGATAAGATGATCACCGTTGGACGTTCAAGAAAGATCTGGTTCAACATGGTCGTTCAGTCATATTCACAGCTTAACAACGTATATGGTGAGAAGGTTGCCGATATCGTTAAGTCTAACTGTGGTATGAAGATGTTCATCGGTTCCAATGATATCGGAACCTGTGAAGAGTTCTCCAAGCTTTGCGGTAATATGACAGTCCGCACGACATCGACCTCTACAAATATCGGTGCCAAGGCAGGAGACATCAACCTGTCAGCGCAGACTCAGGTAAGACCACTTATCTATCCGTCAGAGCTGCAGATGCTTAATAACAAGGAAAGTACGGGAAATGCCATAATCGTTACCTTCGGTAACTTCCCGTTAAGAACCAAATATACACCTAGTTACCTCTGTCCTTTCTATCAGATGGGCAGGATGGATATGGGAGAACTCAGAAGCCATATGTTCAAGGCGGATGAGGTTTACTACGATCTTGACGAGAGAAATGCAATAGTTGTCGGCAAGAGCGAGGATGATGCTGCTGAAGCATCCTGATATTACAGGATAGCTGCAGAATAAATGATATCTGACGGACCCTGGTCCGGAGTGATATATGCTTTATCGGACGGATGCGCAACCGGATGATGAAGGATCTGAGATTCAAAAACATAGACGTATGATTTTGGAGAATTATATATGAGAAAAAGCATAATAACTTTAGGAATAATACTTGCAGGAGCAGGAAGCTTCGGGACTCTGTCAAGGGTTTATGCCGCAGCTGATGCATCCGGTGAAACATTCACAGGTGCTGCAGAAATCTTAAGAGATGAAGGCTACAGCGGTCCGATCGATCCGATAACCGGCGAACCTATACAGGATGATGACGGTGAGGAGAAGAAACAGGTTGAGGTTCAGACCTCTGACGGATCATATTATAACCGTAACGAAAATATGTATACATATTCTTCCGAATATGGAAAGGTTGAATGCAGCGTTGCAGATGGAATGATCGTCACGGGAGAGGTTGAAGTAGTAGTTGAAGGAAGCTCAGGAATTACTCTGTATAAGGATGGAAACAAAGTTACAGATATTCCGGAGGAAATCTCTGATCCGGGCAGCTATATGTTTATATCCGGTGATGTGAATAATAAGAATCAGCTTCTTGGCTTCAGAATAGTGAAGAAGACTACGGGAGTTCTCAATCAGTATGTTATGCCGGATGGCTTTTATATCGACAGTGTCACGATTGACGGTACTGAGAGAAATTCAGGCTTCAAGTCGGTTGATATGAATGAAGAAGGTTATTATGAGATACACTATACAAACACTGTTACCCAGGTGGGTTACACACTTAAGGTGACTGTGGATCATACACCTCCTCAGGTTACATTTAAGGGAGTGGATAAGAATAACAAGGCTAAGGGACCTGTTACCATCAAGGGTCTTGAAGAAGACGACATCGTAACAGTAACCTTCAATGGTAAGAAGACCAGCCTTAACATGGATAACAAGCTGACTGAATCAGGAAGATACAAGGTTGTTGTTACTGATCAGGCAGGAAACAGGGTTGAGAAAGCATTCACAATACTTATATATCTCAACCTGAGCAGTACACTGTTTATCGCCATAATTCTGGCAATCATCATCGGTGTCTGCATAGCACTTTATGTTACAAGAAAGAGACTCAGAGTAAGATAGTTTAAAGTTGCGACAGAAGTTTATTGACGGAATAAGGGAGAAACCGTATGGGCGCTATAGTTGATGGAATTTTAAGCGGAATAAAAAGTTTATTTAATGCCTTTCTGGATTACTGTTTGTGGGCAGTCCTGTACTTCATTGAGGTCGTATTGCTGTTTTGTGTTGATCTGCTTGAAGATGTCATGATCATATTTACGGGCGAAAAGGAAGTAACATATGGCAAGAGTAAGATGGCGCTTATTGATGTCTTCTTTAACCATAATACCATCAAAGGCATTTATGCCGGAATCGGTATGATAGGAATTGTCTTCGCCTTTGTCTTCGCTATATGGGCTGTTATAAAGCGTACAGGCGATCTGAGAGGTAAGCAGCAGGGCGTTACACTTGGTTCGATAGTGGGCAACCTCCTGAAGAGTATAATTCTTATCTTCTCGATGAATGCGATCGTAACTCTTGCACTTCAGACAACCAATATACTTACCCAGCAGGTAAGCTATGCTGTAAGTAAGGGCGATATGTTCACTGTAGGCGAAGATCACATTGTATTTTACGAGGATGATTACGCCGCGATGGGTCGAATTATAAATACACTGGGTAACTATTCACTTAACCCGTCCTATCGATCCAGGTACAATATCAATGCCTGCTACAACGATATCAGAGGCGATATAGACTATCTGGCAAAACGAGGGGTGTTCTCATTCCATTATATAGATAAGGATACTGACGGAGACGGTATACCGGAACCTACATGGCAAAGCATAATGGAAAAAATAGCCAATGCATACAATTATGATTACGAAGCTCCGCTTGATACATATGATGATGCACTTTCGGCTGCAATACTTTCGGCTATGGATACACTTCAGAACAACCCTTATGTCAGAGTTTTGAAAACCTATTCAAGAGATGAATATTCATATGAATATGAAACCGATAAGGATGGTTCATATGTTCCACTGAACAGGATCATCTTCCTGGCAGCAACAATGGGAAATGTTTTCGGTAATGGTGCTGCAAGAAATGATGCATTTAACAAGGATCCAAGCTTTTCGGATGGTGCAAGACTTCCTTTCTATATAGGAGAGAAGAGCATATATAGTTATGAGGCGGTTCGATCGACCTTCAATCCGGCACCGTGGAAGACTAATTATCTGATAGTTCTCTTCTCGTGCGGCGGACTTGTAATGGAGATGGTAAGTATAATCCTTACCTGTGGTGTAAGAATATTCAACCTGCTTGCACTTTATGTTGCAGCACCGCTCGCAATATCATCGATGCCTCTTGATGACGGAGGAAAGTTCAAGCAGTGGTCGACGGCATTTGTTATCCAGCTTCTCGGAATAGTTGGTATGGTGCTTTCACTCAGACTTTTCTTCATGTTCCTGCCGATTATTTGGAGTCCGAATCTGACGATTTCATCCAATCCGATCCTGGGACTTGTTGTTAAGGTACTTGTATGTTACACGGCACTTGAAGCCGTAAATAAGGTTAACGGTATTTTCACCGGTATCCTTGCTGATAACGCAGGTTATCAGGCTATCTACGCCGGTAACATGAGAGATAAGCTTGAGAACTCAGCAGCCGGCAAGGCTATGGGCAGCCTTACAGGTACAGGCGTCCTTAAGAATGGTTTTAATAAGGAGAAGAAGGCAGAGAAGAAAGAGAAGGCTGAGAAGGCTCACAAAGCAGAGATAGATGCAGTTGAGAAGGATATAGCTCATGCAGAGAAGACAGGTCGTCACAGTGCCAAGTTCGGTGGCGGCAAGCTTCAGAAGGGTGAGCTTGATAAGATGAAGAACGGCCTTGACTATATGAAGAACGGCAATAAGGGTCAGGGTATGAGTTACAGATCAGCCATGAAGCAGGCCGGTCAGGACGCTAAGAAGGATGAGAAGCGTCAGGAGGACATGGGCAAACTCAAGAAGGCTATCGACTTCGGCAATGAGACAGGTAAGAATCTTCAGGACGGCAAGGACCTTAAAGAGGGTGAGCTTGACGCTATGAAGAAGACCTATGAGTACATGGACGAAGGTGGTCAGGACTTCTATAGTGCTCAGGCGATGGCAAATCGTGATATAAATCAAGAGAAAAATGAGGAGAATCAGGCAGGCAAGAAAGAAGCCAATGATCCTGGCAGGGTACCGCCTCCGGATGTAGATAAAGCTAAAGCAACAGCCGAGAAGATGAATGATCTTGATTATCATCGTCTTGCTGCTGATGTTGAATATGCAGAGGAGAATGGCAAACATCTTATTAACTTCGGTGAAGGCGGAGATAAGATGTCCCAAGGTAAAGAACTTAAGAAGGGTGAGCTTGGTCAGATGAAGGAAATCCTGAATCAGTACGAGCAGATGCATCCTAATATCCCTGGCAACCAGAATAATCCGGAATTTATCGGACCGGACATTAATGGAAATAATAACAATAATGGAAACAATCCACAGCCACCTGGAGGAGGAAACAATCCACAGCCACCTGGAGGAGGAAGAAGAAGGGTACCACCACCACCTCCACCACCACCACAGGTCCCTAACGGAGGCAATATTCCTAACAACCAGAGACATCAGGTATAAGAGGGTAAAAAATGAGACTAATCCCGGGAAAAACAAAAGTCAAAATAGAAGTATTCAGAAAGGTAACTCTTTCCGATGTTATAGTTGGTCTTATAGGCTTGATAGCGGTGACACTCTGCGTAGTGTCATCGCTTCCGGGCCGTTGGATCATAGCAATGTTTGTGCTGGCGCTTTTCGCCCTGATGCTTTTCAGAATCGATGATGATCCAATGTACGTTTTCGTATGGCATATGCTCAGATATAAGGCATACCCGAGAAGATTTTCGAGGGTTTTCAATGACGAGCTTCTGCTGAAGGGACGTGATTTCGCCGTCGATATGGTATTTAACGAAGAGGGCGAAAAACCGATAAAAAGCAATGAAGAAAGTGTGCATAAGACACCACCTGAACTAGCTGCACTCATCGGAGGAGAGGAAGATGATGCGGCCTTTTATGCTACTCTGGAGGCAGAGAAAAAGGCAAGAGAAGCAGAAGAATATGGATATGGAGAGGACCGGTTTGAGAACGCTGCAGAAGGTGCAGAGGATTCGGCGTTTGCTGAGACAGATGCAGCTTATGATGAGTCGGAAACAGCCGGATATGAAGCGGCTTATGATGAGTCGTACGAGGTCGCGGTTGATTCTGTTTATCAGGAAGATACCGGCATAGCTGAGACTTCAGAGAATATGGAAGATGGTACAGCTGATGCTGTTTCGGAAACCTCGGAAGAAACAGAGGAAACTTCAAAGTCCAAGAAGAAGTCAAAGAAAGACAAGAAAAAAGATAAGAAGAATAAATCGGTTGATAAAGCAGCAGATAAGACAGCGGAGACTAAGACAGCAGAAACAAAAGCAGCGGCTGCGGGTTCGGCACCGGCTGCTACGGGACTTTCTGAAAGTGCACTCAAGAAGACGGCAATCGGTCCGCTGCTTGAGTCAATGGGAGCTGCCAAGGAAGCTTATCTGAAGGCTTCGACAGAGGCAGAAAAGAAGAAAGCTCTGAAGAAGCTTATAACAGAAGAAAACAAGATTCTTGGTGCCAAGAAAGCAACCGAGGAAGAAAAGAATCTGGTCTGGCTTTCAAGAGCAGAGAGAACGGCTGAGAGGAAAAAGGCAAAAGCCCAGAAGAAGGATGAAACCGCTTCCCACACCGATATGTCAGAGCTCATGCCTTTCACGGGCATTAGCGGAAACTTTATCGAGTATAACGGAAGATATTTCGGCTCAGTTATCGAGATAGATCCTATCGAGTTCCGTTTCTTCTCTAAGCACAGAAGAAACAACTCCATCGAAACCTGCTTCGGTAAGGTGCTCAGAGGATTCCATGGTGACTATGGTGCAAATATCGTCAAGATTCAGAGACCTATTATTTATGATGAATATCTTGAGGCTGAATACGGTAAGCTGAGTGAGCTTAAGAAATCGTTTGAAAGCGGTCTTCTGAACGAAGAAGAATATCAGGCCAGAGTTGAGATACAGTTTGACCGTATCAATGAAGTCAGATCACTTTGTACGGATGACATGGTTATAGAGGCGTTCTATTATCTTGTTATGTTCGACAGTGACAAGAGAAGACTTGATACAGCTGTAAAGCAGGCAGTCCTTACACTTGAACAGGGCGAACTTACGGTAAGACGTCTCGACGCAAAGGGACTTGCACTTTTCCTGAAATATACCAATACACTTGATTTTAACGAAAAAGATATCGATCATATTGACGAGAGTAATTATGCAACCTGGGCTATGCCTGAAAGCGTAAAATTCTCCATGAGGAGAACTCAGATCAATAACATAATAACCCACAATATGAGGGTTATAAACTATCCGACCGTAGTCGGTGATGCATGGCTTGCGGGAGTTATGTCATTCCCGGGAACCAAGGTTGTTGTAAAGATCACACCTATGGACAAGGCCAAGGCGATACGTGCGATTGACCGTTCACTTGCAGAACTTCGTGGACAGTACATGCAGACAAGTCTTGATTCCAAGAGTATAGAGCTGCAGGAGCATATAGACACACTGTCTTCACTCCTTGTAACACTTAAGCAGGATAATGAGTCTATCCTTTCCGTAAGTATTTATATAACGGCCTATGATGCTATAGCTTCTAATGACAGTAAGCTCATACCTGATGATTTTGTAACAAATCTTCCGGCCGTTACCGATATGAAGAAGACGGTAAGGAGAACCTGGATGGAAGCCGGCATGAGAGTATCGGGCATGGATTTCATGCAGCTGCAGGGCTTTATCGGCGGACAGATATCAGCTTACGATCCACTTATGAAGGATGCCAGAGGAATTCCTTCAAATACCATAGCAGGTATGTATCCTTGGGTATTTGCCCATATTTCCGATAAGGGCGGTATCAAGCTCGGTTCGTCAGACGGCGTTCCGGTATTTATCAACTTCTTCAGAAGAGATTCTGAGAGAGTAAACTCCAACATGGTTATCGTTGGTAAGTCAGGTTCAGGTAAATCCTATGCAACCAAGAGCCTCCTTTCCAATCTTGCTTCCGAGGATGCGAAGATATTCATCCTCGACCCGGAGAACGAGTATTCAGAGCTTGCTCATACTCTTCACGGCAAGATGATAAATGTAGGAAATGCAACCCAGGGACGTCTGAATCCGTTCCATATTATTACGGCGCTGGATGATGATGAGTCCGAGGGAAGCGGAACAGGCGGAAGCTTTGCAACCCACCTGCAGTTCCTTGAAGAGTTCTTCAGACAGATCCTTCCTGATATTGACAGGGATGCTCTGGAGTACCTCAATTCACTTATCGAGAGACTTTACCTCAATTTCAGTATCACACCGGAGACCGACCTTTCGGTACTTACGGCAGATGATTATCCGATATTTGATGATCTCTACGATATAGTACTTTCGGAATTTGAAAGAACCAACAATGAGTATCTGAGACAGCTGCTCCGTTCACTTGTAAACTATATTTCAAAATTCGCTTCAGGCGGACGAAATGCAAACATCTGGAACGGACCGTCAACGATCACTACAGAAGAAAACTTTTCAGTATTTAACTTCCAGTCACTGCTGGCTAACAGGAACACCCTTATAGCCAATGCGCAGATGCTTCTGGTACTTAAATATATTGATAATGAGATCATCAAGAACAGGGACTACAATACGAAATACGGCTTAAAGCGTAAGATCGTAGTAGTAATCGACGAGGCTCACGTCTTCATCGATACCAAGTTCCCTGTAGCTCTCGATTTCATGTTCCAGCTGGCTAAGCGTATCCGTAAGTATAACGGTATGCAGATTGTTATCACGCAGAATATCAAGGACTTCGTAGGAAGTGAAGAGATCGCAAGAAAGTCAACTGCGATCATCAATGCGTGTCAGTACAGCTTCGTCTTCGGCCTTGCTCCGAATGATATGGATGACCTCTGCAAGCTCTATGAGAAGGCAGGCGGAATCAATGAGCAGGAGCAGGAGGATATTATCGGAGCTAAGCGTGGTCAGGCATTTACCATCATGAGCCCAACCTCAAGATCATCCTTCATGATCGAGGTTCCGGATTCCATGGTAGATATGTTTGAAAACCGCAACTTTGTAAGTAATTATTTCTCAGGTGCAGACGGCGAGGAATACTGGGAGGATTTCGTTGCAGAAAGCAGAGCGATCCACGATGCAAATCTTTCCGCCAGACGTCTCATCGAGAAGCAGAAGGTTGATCATAAGGCAAACAGGAAGCACGATACAGGTTCAGGGATCAATTTTGTTGATTATCTCAATGAACATGATACGCCTTCTGTTGGCGGTATCAGCATCGAGGAAGTAAGTGCCGAGGAATTTGATGCATCTTCTTCAAGTATTAATTTTGAAGAGGTTGTTGAAGAACCGAAGCCTTCAGCTGTTGAGAGATACATGGATGCCGAGGAAGTTGTTAACCGTAAGGAATACGAGATGGCAGTCGGCAGAGTCGGCGGCATAAGCTTCCAGGAAATCTCGGCAGAAGAAGCTGACCAGCTTACTGCTGATGATTATGAGGAACCTGCCCGCAATACATCTGATTACGATGCTAATGGCGCTTACATCTTCACTGAGGATGACTTTGCACCTTCAAGTGTCGAGGAGAAAGCTCCTGAGCAGCCTGTGCGCAGAACTGCTGCAGCGGCATATGAATCTCCGGTACGTACAGTCGCATCATCGGCAGCAGGTGCTGACCATATGGCTGTATCCAAGAATTATATTGATGAAACCCTTGAGCAGTTCAAGGAAACTCTCCGTCAGGATATGGAGCGAGAGCTTGCCGAGAAGATCAAATGGATCACTCTGGGAGCAGGTCTTGCTACAGGAAACGCAAACTTTATGGCGGCTGCAGGCGGAGGAGCATCGGCAGGCAGTACTGTTACGAGCAGCGCAGTTTCAGGCGGCATGACTGCAGGAGGAAATATGGTTACCATGACTCGTGGTACAGCGGCTTCATCGGATCTTGATGAAATTGATGAAGAGGAAAGCCTCGGTACAGGTCTTTCAGAAGAAATCGATGACTTCTCGCTTGGTGAAGAAGATGAAGACTATGGCTTCGATGAGGAAGAAGAGGAAGACTTCGAGACTGATGAAAGCGATTCTCTCGGATTTGGCGATGAAGAAGCTGAAGATGAAGAAGATGAGGAAGACTTCTCATTTGATGAGGAAGACGAAGAGGATGAAGAGGACAGCTTCTCATTTGATGAAGATGAGGAGGATTCTGAGGATGAAGATTCTGAAGATGAAGAGGATGAATTCTCATTTGATGAAGATGAGGATGATGACGATGATCTTTACTCTGATGATGAATCCGAAGAATATGAACCTGCTCCGTTCCTTTTCTCAGAACTTCTTGCAGAAGCAGCGGAGGAATATGCTGATATGGATATAGAAGAGAGAATGGAAGAGATGGGCGAGGAAGTTATGGAGATAACACTCGAAGATCTTGTTGCATACATCAAGAAGCAGAGAAAGAAGAAAAATGCCTGATCATAAAGAGAAAAGGCTGAACACTTATTATGATTGATACACAGGAGGATAACACAAATGGATATAAAGCTTGTTAACAGAGGTGATACGGGCGAGCTCCTTATGTCAGGAGATCTTGATACAAAAACGGCAAGGGACGCAGATATGATTTTTTCGCAGATGGCTGACAGATTTAAAAATCTGACCCTGAATATGAAGGATCTTGAATACATATCCAGCTCCGGACTCCGAAGCATCCGTAATCTGTATATCAAGGTTAATCAGAATGGCGGAAAGCTTGTTCTCACAAATGTTAATGAAAACGTTATGGAAGTTTTTGAAATGACAGGACTTGCAGGACTTCTTAACATCAGATAGTTTACAATTAAAAATCTTTTTTACTTGTTGCGCTTTCGTTGCACCTGTCATGGTATGATGAAAGCGTAATGAGGGCATGACAGGTTATGCTCACATTAATAACGGTTGTTTTGATAAGTTAGAACGATCGATAGGATGGGTGAGATATTATGGACAAAAGAAAAGTTACAGAGAGAATCATGAAGAAACAGTAAAGAGGGATGACTATGATAAAGAGAGGATTTATAAAAAGAATAGCGGCCGTTACGGCACTCTCGTTTATTCTTACCGAGTTGCCTGTCTTTCCTGCGTCCGGTGTATATGCCGCGGAGGAGAAGAAGGTGGTGGAGGGAGAGTCGTCATATCTGTCTTATGATCAGTATGATGAGTATGGTCTGAACTTTGACTACAACTATTCGGTTGAAAGTGGTGCTGCTGGATCAGAGAATAAACCGACGGTAATAAATACCGAATCGGGTGGGAAAACAACCGAGAGTACAACGGAGAGTACGACAGAGAAGACAACAGAAAAAACCAACGCAAACGGAGATGTTATACTTGATGATCCTACGGAGGTAGAAAAATACGTTATAACACCGGATGCAGCTGATGACGAAAGCTACATGGACAATGGTGCGATCACAGCCTGGAAAGAAAGAAGTACTGTTAAGGCTCCTGAGAATACCTACTGTATGCATATCGGAACCGGCGCTTCAGCAGGTGATACGATACTCTATTTTGAGATCGAATATACCGATATGAATAATCAATCGAGAACACAGTTTGTATTTCCGGCTATAGATGCACAGGAAAGAAGTGATGCTCTTCTTTCGTATGGAGCTAACGGCAAGGACCTTAGTGAAACCTATGGATCAAAGCAGCTTGGACAGTTTAATTACGGTGAGACAGCTAAGGATGAAAAGCCGCTTGGTGACTGGACAGTTCAGGATTATGCATTCCAGACCGAGGCAGAGATTCAGAGCGTTAACGGCTTAAAGTTTTATCTTGCTCAGGGAAGCTGGACCATTCAGGGACTTGAGATTTATAAGGTTGACGAATATAAGGGATACGAAGAATACGGACTGGTTTCCGGAAAGACATTCCTTGATTTCAAAGGAACCAAGATCGCTGCTGTTGTCAAGACCAATTCCGGAACACTGACTTACTCGACATCCGGCGCTGATGCAGTTGTTGAGATAGGTGAGGATGAGAGCGTAAATGATTATGCAATAATCGAAAACTATAATGAATACGACGAAGGTGTTGAAAAGAAATATGCTGTAGAAAACAGCGTATTAAGCTTTAGAATGGATTTTGTGGATCAGATCAATGCAGGTCTCGAAACATTTATCAATCCGGATGCTGTAACCAATGACGTATTTAAAAAGAATATAGTTGAAGATATAGTTATAGAATTCCAATATAAGGATAAGAGCGGATGGACCAGAAAGGTTGCGCTTCCGGTTATTCTGAGCAGTTATTCTGCACTTTTGGAGAAAGAAAATGACGGAGTACTTATAGGTTATGGACAGCGTGGTGATACGCTGGCGTTCTCCGGACTCTATCCTGAGATTGATTACATTACCGGAAACGTCACTATATATGTCGGCAAGTCGGCAAGAGACCTGCTGAACAAGAATGGTATAAGCACGAAGACGACCACTTCCCAGATGAAGAATTCGCTTACTGCTATCGATTCAGATGATATACAGGTTGCAGGAATATCCTTCTCAAGAGGCGGATGTATGCCGTATATCCAGGATGGTATAGACAATAAGGGCAATAAAGTTAAGGGAGCAACCCTCAGCTATGCTTTCCAGAATGCTCCATATACTTATTTCACGACTACTGATGAAAGAGGACGTGAGATCAAGCAGGGCGGAAGAGAGAGCTTTAAGCTTTCACAATATAAGGATGGAGCACCGCTTGTGGCATCACAATCGGTTAAGAATAAATTCCTTGTAACCGTAACGACAAGTAATGTAAAGAAAACCGGTACCAAGGATGATGTCACGATGAGGTTTAAATATCAGACTCGTGCAGGACAGCAGAGCAAGACATCTCTTTACAATGTTAAAACATCAGCTGTTGATTTCCTCGGAACATGGCCGTCAACCAGCGGTACTGACTTCATCAGATCAATAGCACTTACTGAGGGAAGTACGGTAGAATTCCTTATAGATGCGATAAATCTGAAACAGTTTATATCAGCAGATATTAATCTTTCCGGTTCGGATGAGTGGCAGCTGAATAATCTTACGATTGATTACGTTGAGAAGTATCAGAAGAGAAGAGCATATCTTGTAGACAGCGAATCAAATGGTGTCAAGACCCATTATTGGATTGACAGATCTATGGTTTCGGCGCAGATCTTCAATATGAACGGTTCTGCCATAACAGTTGTTGATAAAGACGGAAACCTTGTCAGAAAAGACGGAAGCAAGATTGAAGACGGAAAGAAGCCTCTTTATGATAAGGATGGTAAAGCGGTTACAGATAAGGATGGTAATCCGGTATATGTTGATACAGATGAAGTTATAGAAGGAAGAGCTGTCGGAGATTCACAGTTCTTCGGCGGAAAAACAAGATATACCTTTAATTTCACCGATGGTGATATAGAAAAGGTTGAGAAGATAGATTATATCGATGTACGTTACACAATGACCTATGAACAGACAGCGATTGACTGGGGCTTCTTCGAGAAGGAAAAGGTCTATGATGTATCGGTTAAGGTTGCTGATGATCCTGATTATGATAACGGCGACGGAGACTCGGGTTCAAAGAACTATTTCTATTTCCAGCTTCTCTTTGAGAACGGATATAAGAGTGCTTACGTTCTTGCAAACCAGCAGCTCACATCTGATGGTTTCAGATCAGGTAAGACAGAGACCTTCTCAATCGCGACAAACCGTAATTACGGTAAGGTTACCGCAATACGTATAATTCCTGAAGACCTTTCAGAGGATTCGGATGTATTTGATAAGCTGAATATTGAGAAGATAATGATCACCGAGGCAACCAACGGCGGAGCTTATATGAGCTATGTGATCAATGACATCGGATGGATCGAGATTGACTATCGTGATGAGATGGAATCAGTTGTTCCGGGCGGACAGAAGGCCAGAACAGCAGAAGAGATCGCCCGCAGATACCCTGTAACAGACAGGCAGAAGTCAGTCAGACTCCTCTGTGAGATGGTAACACTTCCTTGGGATAATGATTATCTCCAGTTCCAGGGCTCTGTACTTGCTGAGGTAACTTACGTAGATTCAAGTACGAACAAGATTCAGACCGCAACCTTTGATGTGGTTCAGTATATAGCCGCTTATATGAATAAATCGGCTAAATCAGTCGAAACCTCAACCGATCCGAATTCACAGCTTGTTAAGGCCGCAGGTCTAAATACCATATCGGATCCTGAATGGATGTTCAGACCGAACCATACAGACAGATTTATCATGCCTGCCATTGCAGATCTCGGATCGATCAAGAGCATACAGTTTACGGCTCAGACACGAAACGGATATCCGGCAATCTGGAATATAGGGCAGATAACGATATCACAGATAATAGAAGACAGCGGATCTCTTCAGCTTACCACCAATGAAGAGTATTACAGAGATATTGAAACTCAGGAACTCTGTATCAGTACCAACAGCAAGGTTGTTTCAACAACTCTTCCGATAGGTAAGGCTCAGAGAACACCTAAGATCAATTTTACGGATAACCAGATCGTCTGGGTATCAGATGAGTGGGCAACACCTGTATCGAGAATACCAAGTGCATCAGATGATACAGTAAATATTTACGTTTTTCCATCAGCAGATTCAAGGAGAATTGAAGGAGTAAGTGTAAATGTTACCTATCAGTATGGTATTCCATTTTCTAAATATATGCAGGTAAGCTATAACGGAATGTATACTGCAAACAGCGGTACCAAGGATGCAGTATTTTACGTAAAGGGCCTGAATGCCGGTGATTTTGTCAACTCCGGTAAGCTGACCCTGCAAAGTACCAATACAAGCGTATCCTTTGATTACGCAATCGTCCAACATATGAGGGGTGATGTGGTCATCGGTACATATGAATATGAATTCCTGAATTCGTCAGCGGTTCTCGGTATTGTGGCAACACCATCGAAAGCCAATCTGAATAGTAAGAAGACGGCAGAGAAGCTTGTGCTTCAGTTTGGTAAAGATACCGAAAAGCAGGAACTTATACCGGAGCAGAACGATATAGCAGTCTGTGTTCATTACACATCACTGCTGGATCCTACCGGAACAGAGTACAGCACGCCATACATATATATGACGGATCAGGGCTATTCAAGTATCTCCGAAGGTCTCTGTGCAGAAATAGATTTCAATGAGGACTTCGTTGATATAGTTACCGGCTACAGTATAGCAGCATATGGTAACCTTAAGGGAAATATCATAGCATCGGCGGTATATGCCTACGATGTGATTGAGACCAGTACAAGCGTTGTTACATTTGAAGAGTATCCGACAGAAAAGGTATTTAAGTGCTACGCACCAGTGGTAGATGAGAGCAGGAGCTTTAAACTTACAGATACTCTGACCAAGAGAAGATCTAAGAACAGAGAGTACTACGGACCTAACAGTTCTACACCTGTTGAGATAAATATTTCAACGCTTGAAGGACCAAAACAGAATAAGAAGGGACAGATCGCCAAGATCAAAGCAACCTTCCATTATATTGATTACAAAGAAACTGATGTAGAGAAAACCTATGATGATATCACTCAGTATATTATTGCTGATGATGACGGAAAGGAAGCATCAACCGTTGCGGAAAGCAGGGAAGACAGACTGAACAGGATCAAGACCAAACAGTTTGTATCTGGCAAGACACAGACGGTTAAGGTTTTCCTTGAAGATATGGGAAGTACCTTCGATCTGATATCTGTTGACATACTTCCATACTATGAGGAACTGAAGACAGACAAGGATATCATGGAGGTTGTTGAGGATGCTGCCAAGGAAAAGGATGCAGCGGATACGGCAACTGCTCAGGATGCCAAGATCGAGGATCCGGATAATCCTAGCGCTGAGACTATCCTTGAAGATACACTTGCAAATGCAGATGTAAGCTGGACGATAGATCATGTTATTACTTATCTGGCTGATAATACTACAGATAAGATCCCACCGGAAAGAACAGCTGTTCAGAAGTTCTCAGGACTCAATCAGGGCGGAACTCTTAAGTTTGACAGCTCCGCACTTATGACATCAATAGCCCAGAATGGTAAGGGCGACAGAACGATCGCAGGTGATCCGATTTACTTCCTTGCCAAGAAGGGAGACCAGTTTACAGGAAAAGCTGTAGTTACCGGATCAAAAGATGGATTTACGGTTCACGCCTACAGAATGGTTGGAGAGGCAAAGGATGATATCTCTGAAGGCAGCGTTACGGTAGATCAGAATACATCAAGGTTCTGGTTCATCGTACCGGAGAGTAAGGATCCATACAGCGATACCGTATATCGCCTTGAAATATCACCTGTTGATTCTCCTGAGATCGTGGATACAGTAATCATCACGGTTGAGAGAACCAAGACAGAGGCAGATAAGACTACAGAAAAAACTACAGAAACATCAACGGATAAGACATCCGAAACCAGTACCGAACAGAGTACTGATAATACTACCGAGAAAACTACTGATAAAACCACGGAGAGTACATCAGAGTCAACAACAGAAAGTACAACAGAGAGTACCACAGAGGGTACAACCGAAGGTACAACAGAGTCAACATCTGAATCGACAACGGAGAATACCACCGAGGATGATCAGAGTACGGAGAATACCGAGGATTTCCCTTATGCTCCGCCGGTAGAAACAAACTAAAGAGGTTATGACATGAATAAGAAAAAAGTGATCATAATTGTTATATCCATAATAGTCCTCTTACTTGCAGCATGCCTTATCTTCTTCCTCTCCAAGGGGAAGAAGAAAGGCGTCAGCAAGAAAATCAGTCTATTTGAGGAATCAGACTATCCTTGCGAATACAAGACAGTTCAGGATGGTGTGGAACTGACACTTGACGGAAGCAAAACTCCTGATCTCTCATGGGAATATGAGATTTCAAATTCGTATGCTGTCAATGTTGAACTGAAAGGTGAAGAGAAAAACGGCAAAGCTACGTTCAAGATCACCGGCAAGGGTGGCGGATCAACTAATGTGATATTTAAGAGAGTATATCAGCTTGCGGGAAAAAGCTATGATGCGGCAAAGGTTGATCTTGAAGTTTTTGCACTCAGTAATGACAAGGATGGCTATGATATAAACGTTTCGGAACTGGCTTCCATGACATCATCAAGCATGACTTCCTTTGCAACAGATACAGATTATCCGTTCATGATCAAGGCAGATGATAACGGATCAACCTCGATTGTATTTCCTAATGGATCGTATGACTGGATGTATTATGATCCGTCAGGTAATACCGGATATAATATTTCCTACAATATTTCCGAGGGATCTGAAATCTACAGAATATGCAGTCTGATCGTGTATGATACGGAAACGGATGATACAACAGAAGCAACTGAGAGCAGCAGAACAGAGGAATCCAGCAGCGAGGAGATGAGTGAGCTTACCACAGAAGCGATGGAGCTTCCGGAAAACATGGCAGTTCTGGTAAGCAACAAACTTGGAATCACGGCATATCTTAAGTATGAGATCAGTGACAGTGGTGTAGTAACCATCACACTTACTGATAAGCCAAAGGATAAATAAGCATACGAGGTGAACTAAGTTGATTTCGAAAAAACTCAGAAGAAATCCGGTTCTCTTAGAAGCAAGACACTTTTTACTCAATCAGGTCGAGATGGCTGACAACGGTCATCTCGTTGCCTTGAAAGAGTGGAAAATGCAGAGCTGGGGGACCGCTGACGGTGCCCAGAAGGTCAGAACTCTGGGAATTAAATCTAAAAATTATTATTATGATCCTGTCCATATCAACAATACCAAAGCGGTTTATGAAGCAGGCAAGATCATGAACAGCATAGGTCGCATGGTCGATTTTGAAACAAAGAAGGATTCTGTCGCAAGCCTTGTTAAGCTTTATATCTTCTATCCGACAGTTCTTCTTTTTTTTGAAAATGAAGATAAGGAGCTTCAGCTTACTATCTTTACTCCGAGGAGTATAACCGGCGGACTTGCGGTTTACTTCTCTAGAAGAAAGTTTGAGAAGGAGATGGAAGAACTTATCGAAAGAAACCTCGTCAAGAAGGAGAAGGCAAAAAAAGAAGAGGACGAGGAAGACGAAGACGATGAGATCGATCCTGATGGTCTTAAAATAGCCGAAGACAGTGGAAATAACAAGAAGAAAGGCTTACTTGGATTAAAAAAGAAGTCTGTTGTTTATGTTCCATATGACTTTGATGCTGATGATATAGGCAGTGCATCTGATAATGAAGATGACGATGAATCGAATCTGTCCGAGGATGAAGAAGAATACTGGGACGGAAGAAACTGGGTTATCCGGAAGAAAGATGATTTTGACGATTAGAGAAGGGGTGAAAAAGTATGGCGGAAAACACTAATGGAATGGTTATGGGAATGAATGGTATTGAGTGGGATGAGGACAGCGATATTGAAATGAAGATCAGTCCTGACGGAACATCGATCATAATTGATGCAGTTGAGGATTCTATCGATTTTATACAGGATTTTATAAAAAGGAAGCTTCTGTCATATGGCTGTGAGAAGAAACCGCTCATGCAGATAAGACTTGCTGTAGAAGAAATATTTGTGAATATCATCTCATACGCATATCGTCCTGAAATCGGTAAAGCTGAGATATATGTCAGTGTTTCCGAAGCACCTCTTTCGGTAACTATACTGTTTATGGATGCCGGAAAACCTTTTGATCCGCTTGCAAGACCTGATGCAGATACTTCAGGTAAGATGTTCATGGAACGACCGGGCGGTTTTGGTATCCTGCTCGTTAAAAATACAATGGATGCAGTGACTTATGAATATAAGGATGGCAAGAACATCCTCAGTATCAAGAAAAATCTGTAGACCACTCCACAGGTTTGGAGTGGTGATGGGGACTGAAGCCTCAAAAAATTATTCAGAGATCGGCCGGAGGATCAAAGGTGAAAGCTATTCGCAAGATATTTAATAAGTTTTTTTCAAATATATATGCAGTAATGATAGGCATGTTTGTCATATCATTTACTATTTTTGCGATCATTGTTGAGGGCGTAGGTTATCTGGCTTTCACAAGCTCCTTCACAGATGAATACAAGGAATCTGTATATAAGTCTGACCTGGTTGCCTCTAACTATATGGAATATATGCCGGAAATCGACAAATGGCGGGGTGTAGGAGGCAGTATTCTTGATAAATATTATAATGGGTATTTTACAGACCATCAGAATTTTGATAAGGAGCATCCGTTTGATTTTGATAATATCGAGAAATCGGCAAAAGCTTTTTTTGATCTGATAGGAGTTACGGATGAGGAATTAGCAGCCGTTGATCCGAAGCTTTTTTTGGAATATGATAAAATTCCTGAGCCGGGTGATCACAATTATTATTCCAGG
Source organism: uncultured Lachnospiraceae bacterium (assembly GCA_946544235.1). Classification (GTDB taxonomy): domain Bacteria; phylum Bacillota; class Clostridia; order Lachnospirales; family Lachnospiraceae; genus Eubacterium_Q. Next base: position 42,491 of record CAMNMC010000077.1, read on the forward strand.
ATGTACTATACCATAGACAACATCGCATATGCATACAGCCACGTTAAGCAAAACCTCCATTTACTGGCTGATTCACAGAATCTGTCGGTAATATATTTTATCATACCTGATGAAGGTTATAAAACCTATACCTCTATAATAAACTGTCCGAGCTCGAAGAGTGGGTATACTGCGTGGGAGCTGGGATCGAAGCACGATACGTCCCCGGGAGGCTATGAAGAGGCTTTTAAGAGGATATATGAAGAAGGCTCTGAAAAGGAGATAATAGTAAGAGATAAAGACCTTAATGGAGCAAAACCACATGTAACGGCAATGGTTCCGATATATGAAAATGGCTACGAAAAGGCTGACAGGGGCAAAATAGTCGGCATTCTCTGTGCACAGAGATTCATGGACGAGCTTATCACATCAAGAAGAAATTTTGTTCAGGGAGTTACGGCCATAACCGTAATGCTTCTGATCATACTTACAGTTTTAGTGATTAGATTTATTAAGAAGCGAGTAATTATACCGCTTGAGAAGGTTTCCAAGGAGGCAGAGAGATTTGCCCATGAAACTTCAAGAAGCGGAGATGCTACTTTAACAGAAGATGTGGGTACTATCAGGGAGATCAAGTCCCTGGCATCAGCCATTGAGAAGATGGAGGATGATACGCTTAAAAATATCGATGAGATCACATGTATGACAAGGAACAGTGAGAGAATGGGGTACGAGGTATCCCTTGCTTCTCAGATACAGCAGGGCATGCTTCCTGTAAAGGAGAAGGATCTTAAATATGATCCGAGATATGATGTTCATGCATTGATGGATCCGGCCAAGGAGGTCGGCGGAGATTTCTTCGATTTCTTTATGGTAGACGATGATCACATCGCGATACTTGTCGCAGATGTTTCAGATAAAGGTGTTGCCGCAGCATTTTTCATGGCAATCACCAAGACACTTATCAAATCCCGCGCAAAGCTGGGAGGAAGTGCTTCAGAGATACTTACTTATACGGACAGACTGGTTGCAGAGAAGAATCCTGCAGGTATGTTTGTAACCGTCTGGCTCGGTATAGTTGATCTGAATACAGGTTACGTAAATGCATGTAATGCAGGACACGATTATCCTGCGATAATGACGGAACGTGACGGATATACGATAGAGAAGGTTCAGCATGGTCCGCCGGTAGGCTTTATTCCGGGAATGGATTTCATTGAATATGATTATTCACTGAAGCCTGGAGACAGGATATTCCTCTATACTGACGGACTTCCGGAAGCTAAGGCAGTAAACGGAGACCGCTTCGGTACGGACAGAATGCTTGAGCTTCTCAATAAGAATAAAGACAAGAGTAATAAGGATATCGTCAAACTCATGAAGAACAGTGTATTTGGATTTGCAGGTGATGAGCCTCAGTTTGATGATATCACGATGATGAGTTTCACATATTACGGAAAAACACAGGACGAGGAAAAGAAGGAAGAAGCTGTTTCCGAAACAAAAGAAACAGAGACTAAGGTCGGTGGAATAACTCTGACGGAGGTTACGTTTGAGGAGATAACACCGGAAGAATGATCTGAGATGTCAGTATCTGATCAGGAAGAAGGAATTGATATGATCGGATCAAAACAAAAAAAGCTCAGGGCAGGATTACCTGTGTGAAAAAAGAAAGGATAAGATTTAGAAAAGAACAGGAATAACAGGCTGGGGTGGTATTTAAATTGGGTTACACAGTCTGGGAGCAGGAGGTACATGTTATGCCTAGAAGACAAAAATTAAGTGTTGAAGAAGCCAGATTGCAGATTGCAATGGCTATACAGAATTTATCGAATGCGGCTTCGGGACCGATGAATCAGCTTGAGGAGGACCCGGCAGAAGCAAGAAAACGTAATGTGCAGGATGCTATATCAAAGCTTTCGGCTTTAACAACCGCAAATCCGGAGGCTGCAGCTCAGTTTGACAAAAATTGGGCTGAAGATTTAAAACAGCAGATTGAGACTTACGATGATCTGGGGTTTGCAGGTGAATTTGCCGACACGATGAAGGAAAGATACAATATGCCTGAAAGACCGGCTGAGGAATATATCTATGATCCTGATGATCAGAATGAGATAGAAGAGCCGGAAAACGAGCAGGAAATAGAGAATAATCAGGATAATCCTGAAATTCAGGATGATAATCCTGAGCTGAATGAAAACCTTAATATTAATCAGGAAATCAATAACAATAATAATGATGAAAATCCCGAGCTGAACGAAGAAGACCAGGCTGAAGCTCAGAGAAGACATGAGGAGCAGGTTGAAGCTGATATAAGACGAAGAAGAATGGAACATGATCAGCGAAGAAGGGATGCTGAAAACAGAAGAAATCAGAACCAGAATAACAATGAAGAACATCCTGAAGAGGAAAATCAGAACGCTAATCAGGAAGAACAGAACGAACGTCAGGTTGAAAACCCTCAGAATCAGAACGAGGAGCATCTTCAGCAGAATCAGCCTCAGGTAAATGAGGTCGAGCTGGCTCGTCAGCGTGAAGAGGAGAGGAAGAAAGAGGAGAAGAGAAAAGAGATAAAAGAAGCTCTTGTCGAGGTTGAAAAGGCACTTGATGCGAAGCCGGATCCGAATTCTCCAAATCCGATGTATGATCACAGTGTGAAGGTTGTAGAGGCAATCTCTAAGCTTCAGAGACTCACGGATGAGAATCCGACAGTATGTCCTGAATTTGATCAGCAATGGGCATTTAATCTTGACAAAGCGGTTGATGAGCGTGGCTATGATGCAGCCAAAGAGTTTATCAATACCATGAAGGACAGGCTTCAGATAGCCAATGCGGAGGATGTCAGAGAAGCTGAAGCGGGCTTAAATAACCCTCAGAATAATCAGCAGAATGTCAATAATGAAGTAGAGAGAGTTGAGCAGGCTCTTGTAGATGCTCCGAGAAATCCTAATATTGTTCTCAAAAACCCTGAACAGGAAATCCAGCAACCAAGGGTTAATGAACTTGAAGAGATCAAGAAGCAGAGAGAACTCCTTCAGCTTGAGATGGAGAAGCTTAAGCTTGAGCAGGAGAAGCTTAAGCTTGAGAGAGAGAGACTCGAGGCTTTGAAGAAAGAGCAGGAGAAGGAGAAACAGAAGAATAAGCCTAAGAAACAAGGACCTGATGATCCTGAGATTGAAAATCCTGAACCTGAAAGGCAGAAGCCTGAGCTTAAACAGCCTGTAAGGAAGCCGAGAAAGATCAATACCAGAAGAGGTATATTTAATGAGGTGTATTTCGATAATGGTACCTTAACAGATGAGTCGGCAAAAGAAAGCGGAAAGATTGATCGGATGGTCAAAAACGCTCCTGTCAGGGGAAAAATTTCCAAGGAATTCTATAAAATGTCTGTCAGTATGAACAAGTTTAATTCGTTCATGCAGAAGATAAAAGGAAGAACAGTTCTTACGGCAGAAGAGATACAGGAATATGACAGACTCTCTATGCAAGTCATTAATACCAGCAGGACTTATATCGACAAAAAGGATGAAGAGAGAGAAGACAGAATAGATCGAGAAGACAGAGAGAACACAAATAAGAAGTTCAAGACTCTCAAAGAAAAGAGAAGCTATATGGAGGGCTACAAGTCCGAAGTGGAGATGGACAGAACGAATATAGCCAGAAGCGTTGAAGAAGGCGTTGAACATCTCCGTCAGAAAATGCTCAAGAATGCCATCGATCAGAAGATCAAGGAAATGCAGGAAAAATGTGATCTCGAGGTTGCAAAGAGAGAGGACGAAAGAAATAAACTGCCAACTCAGAATCTAAATGACAGGGAGCTTCGTGATACGATGGAGAGAAATATCGCTGAAACTGAGTTCTTCTCCAGAAGAATGAAGAGCCTTAAACCTGAGGATCTGAAGCTTAAACCGGGCGAGTCTCTTGGAAGTGCGCTCGGAAGACTTGATTCATATCTCGTTCCGAGACCGAAGGATCTTATGAATATAAAGGGCAATCAGGTTACAAAGAAGCTTGTCGATGAAGGCGTTGAGAAGGCCAGAAAGGGTGAGGTTCTCACCAAGGGCGATATGGATAAGGCATTTAAGGAAGAGGCCAGAAACCTGGCTCAGCCGATAATCGATCAGAGACACCGTGAGGATAATATGCGACCTGTTAACAGGGAGCCTAATCAGCCTGAGCAGCAGAGAGTTCTTGAAAACAGACAGCTTAATAATAATCAGCCGCATATGTAGTTCAGTTTACATTAAGCTGATTAGGTAATGCAGGAAATAGTTACATACTATCATGACAGGAATGGTCACACAGATGGAAGATATATTATCTACTGCGTACAGTAATATAATTGAAAATATGACCGATGGAGTTTTCCTTATCGGACACGACGGAAAGGTCATACTGGAAAACTCCGTAGCAATCGGTCTTCTCGGACAGGAACTTCACGGCAGAAGACTTATCACGCTTATTGGTGAAGGCGGCATAAATGATCAGTTTTACCAATGCATCATTGAGGCTATCTTTCAGAAAAGCAAGATATATGATTCGGTGCCTTTTATTAAAGGGGATGAGAAGAAATTCTTAAGAATTGCAGCTTTTCCTATAAGTGATGAGACAGGAACCTCAGTAATGGTGATGTTCAGTGATGTCACTGAGATCGTATCTCTCGCCGAGAAAAACCGTATACTCAGTGAGAGGCTGGCTAAGTTCCTCCAGAGATTCGTGAAGATCATGGTTAACTCCATAGATAAAAGGTCGCATTATAATGCAACTCATACAAGAAAGATGGCAGGCTATGCGACACGATACCTGGAATATCTGGAGAAGAACGGCAGACCGGTAGATCCGGATAAAAAGGAGCCTTTCATATCAAGTGTCTGGCTTCATGATATCGGAAAGCTGGTAATTCCTCTTGAGATAATGGATAAGCCGTCACGGCTCGGTGACAAGGAAGAGGATATAAAGCACAAGATAGAGGTTGCAAGGCTCTGTTACAGAATAAAGGCTTTTGAAGAACCTGAGAAGGCTGCGGAGTATGAGAGGGCCTCAAAGGAACTGCAGGATGCAGAGGATTTTATAATGCAGATAAATACCAGGGGATTTCTGGATGATGAGACTCTTTCTAAGATTGAGGCTGTATCTGAAATGAAATGTCTCACGGTGAGTGGTGAGATGATACCTCTTCTCGATGATTACGAGAAGGAAGCGCTTATGATACGTAAGGGAACACTTACCGCATCTGAACGCAGTGTGATCGAATCACATGTATCTCAGACCTATGAGATGCTGCGTGAAATGGATTTTGAAGGCAAGTTCAAGGATATTCCGGAGTGGGCCGGAAATCACCATGAGCTTCTTGACGGATCGGGTTACCCGAGAGGGCTTAAGGGTGATGAAATATCCTGGGAAACAAGGCTTCTGACAATTATAGATATATATGATGCTCTTACGGCTGAGGACAGGCCATATAAGCCGCCGATGCCGCCGGAAAAAGCATTTGCAATACTTGAGAGCATGAAGGACGAAGGTAAGATCGACGGCGAGATCCTAAAGGATTTCTACGAGAGCAAAGCCTGGGTGGTGGAATAATTAGTAGGTATTTACAACGCTGTAGCGAACGGAGTTAGTGTATGGGCGATAAGAAAGAAGAACAAATCAAGATCATTGAAATGATGAATGACGCGAGAAAGGATCTGGAGGCAAAGTATGCCCGCCTTAAGTCGCAGCTGGGAGAGGAAGAGTCGGAAGAATTTGAGGAAATGATGTCTGATAATGCTGTAGATAACATAGCCTCTGATACAGCCGATCAGCCGGCTGATGATGCGACCGATGATAAGGCGGAAAAGACGGCTTCTAAGAAGACTGATAAGAAGGGCGAGAGAAAGCCTGCTGCTCCGGGAAGAACGGCGGTCAGGAAGATTCGGCCAGAGAAGGAAAGTGAGGAGAAAGAACGCATCAGAAAAGAGATGGGTTCTGTTCAGGTACAGATAAACTATGTTAAGGCCGCAATCGAAAACTGTGAGATGCAGCTCCAGAAGGCTAAGGAGAAGGAAGAACAGAAGAAGATAGAGAACGTCATGAAGGGCGTTATGCTTGTCGGAGCATACATCGAGAATAAGCGTGTTGTTGCCGAAAAGGAAGAGAAGAAGAATGAAGAGATCGAGCTTTTTGTGATTAAGGATTATTCTGCTGTTCTTCAGGAGAGTGTTAAGGAAATATTTGCTGAAAAGAAATTCAAATATGTTACAGAAGATAAGGTTCAGGATATCCTTAACAATGAAGAGTTTAAGAAGATGGCCCGGGAGGATCCTAATAAGCTTAAACGTGATGAGAAAGACATCAAGATGGAATATGAAAATCTCATGATAAGAGCCCTCAGTTATATTAATGAGGAGGTCGGTGATGATTTTCGTGAAAACGAAGAGAAATTCAAGAAGGTCATGACTCTCGAAAATGGATTTGAGGATGCTTTCAGAGTGCTTTCAACTGACAAGCGATTTAAAGGAGATGGCAAGGAAGGCTACTGGAAGGAGAAGAGGGAACGCTACACCAAGGATATTGAACAGTACGGAACTGATGAAGAAAAGGAATTCTTCAGGAAGCTTATTGAGGATATTGATGAGATTTCAAAGAAGACAAGGGACCTTCAGAATGAGTTTATAATCGGAAGAGCCAATTTCAGAAAAGGAAATGGTTATACGAAGAAGCTTATTGACAAGGAAACGGAAATCTATAACAGAATTATTGAATTCAGAGACAAAAAACATAAGGAATTGCTTAGTAAAGCCGGAAATGGAGAAGATCCTACGAGACCTACCATGATGTTTCAGATCATTCTGGAATTTGAATTTCCGGTAAGAAAACAACTCGCTCGTGACAAGGTTCTGCAGAAAAACAATGAACTGCGTGAGAAGATGGAGATGTGGTACGTATATGAAAGGCTTCCGAAAGAAGATCGTCAGCTGCCTATAAAATGGGTTTCCACAAAGGCTGAAAATGAGGTGAAAGCGTGGTCAAAGCTTCAGAGAATGAAACGTTTGATTGTCGGTAAGGGAGATCATATAGCTAACCTTTCGGACTGGGTACTTGAAAATTCTAACGCACTTTTAGAAAGAGCCAAGAAACCGGAGCCATTAACCAAGGATGAAGAGAAAACGATGATTCAGCAGATCGCGGCAATTGTTCTCTATCAGGTTGTATATGATGAAAGTGTAAAGAAGATCGAGGGAGAGGAATCTTATTTATCCAAAATTAAAAATGTCGGAATCGGTATTTCAAGCGCAAGAGAGTATGCGGCTCTTGCCCAAAAGCTTTCTGAAACAAAAGAGTTCAAGAGAGAATTCTCAAAATACATGAAGAATGCTGATTTCAAGGAGCAGACCATCAAGTTCCTTGCTGATGATGTTGAGAAGAAGTTCGCCAGGGCTTTTACAGGAAAGGGAACCGAGCACAGAAGAGTGTCTACGGTGGTTGATAATGACGGAAGACCTGTTGTTCCGAGAAGAGTTCCTCAGAGAAAACCAAATAATTAAAAAATTTTTACGCCATGTTGGACATTTGTTGGACAGCATGGCGTATTGTTTTTACTATACAAAGTGAATATCATGTAATCTCAGACCAAATGATCAAATAATAGACATTAATTCTTTACAGAGTACAAAAATGGCTATAAAATATAATATGGTTGGGTTATGTATATACTGTATTTAAGGAGGAGAGTTATTTATGGCAGTAGTAATCGGAATTATTGGCGTTATCATTGCTCTTATCGGAGGAATTCTTTTCGGTATAATCGGTGGATTCGTAGGAATCGGTCTTGGAATCCTTGCTATTATACTTGGAATCCTCAAGAAGAAGAAAGGTGAGGGCGGAAGTGCAGGAGTGGTTGCAGGTATTGCATCCATCATTATGGGAGTTGTTCTCGCATTTGTATTCTTCGGACTAGCAAATGATATTGAGGATAAGGCTAAGAAGCAGGGAAATGCTATCATTGAGGAGGTAGCTCCGAGCCTTAAGTATGGTGTTGTCGGCTTCGCTAAGGAAGTTGATGATAAGGGTTACAATATTGATGAGATTACTGATATGATCAAAGAGCTTCAGGATGAATAATCCGGATAATAGAATATGGTTTAAACGGGCGGACTTCATTCAGGGTTCGCCCGTTTTTTGTGGACCGGAATAAAGAGTTGAACAAAGGGCGGGTTATGTGTTAATATATTCTCGGCTGCAGATGGAGGAAGCAGCTTTCGAAAAGTTAAAAACTTTAGCGCCAGGCTGGGGCTAAGGGAGGTATTCATAATAAAAATGTTTCCAACCTTCCAGCTGACGAGGTGTAGGGTTATCGAAAGAAATTCGGCGGGTGCCCTACCGGACCGCACAAACGTTAGCTCTGTAACAAAATCGGGGGTGACTCCGGAACAAAAATCAGAGCGGTGTGAAAAGCTGCAGTGCTGTGCATGTTTTAAGTGACATGCTTTATTATCTATGGCTTTAAATACTAATAAAGGAGAAAGCAGGAGGATACATGGAGAGTATTGTTATCATCCTGTAGTTAAAGTTATGTGCGGAATAATCGGATTTACAGGGGAGAAGCCTGTAAAAAATATACTTATCAACGGCCTTGAACAGCTTGAATACAGAGGATATGACAGCGCAGGAATAGCTGTGCTCAGTGAGAGCGGGATCAAGATAAAGAAGAGAACCGGAAAGGTTGCCCAGCTCAGAGAAGCAGCAATGGATCTTGCAGATGATGCTTTCTGCGGCATCGGTCACACAAGGTGGGCTACCCACGGCGGAGTTACGGACATAAATGCGCATCCTCACAAATGTGGAAGCGTTGTCCTTATTCATAACGGTATTATCGAGAATTATCGTGAGCTTATCTCTGATTACGGTCTTAAGAATAAGCTGGTTTCCGAGACAGATACAGAGGTTGTTGCAGCACTTCTCGATACTCTTTATACCGGAGATCCTATCAAGGCAATCAGAAAGGCAGTTGACCGAATAATCGGTTCCTTTGCTCTCTGTATCATGTTTGAAGATCATCCGGGCGAAATATATGCAGTAAGAAATGTCAGTCCTATGGTTGCCTCTTCATTTGAAGGCAATTCTATCATCGCTTCAGATATTACAGCAATAATCCCATATACAAAAAATTATTTTGTAGTTCCTGAATATCATATTCTCACCATGGGCAAAGGCACCATAAAGTGTGAGGACATGAATGGTAAAACAGTTGAGCCGGAAATACTTACGGTCAACTGGGACGTATCCTCTGCTCAGAAGGGCGGTTATCCGTATTTCATGCTTAAAGAGATCTATGAGCAGCCGGATGCCCTTGACAGGACTGTCAGACCGAGAGTTAAGGATGGACTTCCATACCTTCTTGAGGATGGCATAAGTGACAGCCTTTTTGAGAAGATTAAGAGGATAAATGTTATTGCCTGCGGTACTGCGATGCATGCCGGAATGGTTGGAAGATACGTATTTGAGACAAAGCTCAGAGTACCTGTAAATGTTGAAATAGCATCTGAATTCAGATATAAGGATCCGATAGTGGACAGCGAGACACTGACTATCGTTCTTTCACAGTCGGGAGAGACGATCGATACTCTCGAGGCACTCAGACTTGCCAAGAAAAAGGGCAGTCCGGTTCTTTCAATCGTTAACGTTAAGGGATCGACCATTGCCAGAGAGAGTGATTACGTTCTCTACACTCATGCCGGTCCGGAGATTGCGGTTGCAAGTACCAAGGCTTATACAGTTCAGATCGCAGCTATGTATCTCCTGGCCTGCAGATATGGCCTTGTTAAGGGTGTGATGAGTGAGGAAGAGGCCAGGGAATTTATCGCCAAGCTTGAAAATGTAAGAGAGCTTATCGATGAAACACTGAAGAATGCGAACAGGATCAAGATGGTTGCAAACCGCATCATGATCGCACCTGATGTTTTCTATATCGGAAGAGGTATCGATTATATCCTCAGTCTTGAGGCATCTCTTAAGCTTAAGGAAATATCATACATCCATTCTGAGGCTTATGCGGCAGGCGAGCTTAAACACGGAACCATTGCTCTGATATCGGAAAATGTTCCTGTTATTGCCATTGCAACAGAGGAGAATGTTCACAGTAAGCTGATCTCCAATGTAAAGGAGGTTAAGTCAAGAGGAGCTTATGTAGTTCTCGTGAGTCACGATGAGCCGCTTAATGATCCGAGTGTCTGCGATATGCAGATACGCCTTCCTGAGGCTGACAGTATCTTTTCAGTCTTCGCAACGGCGGTTGTACTTCAGCTTATCGCTTACTACACCTCCGATGCCAAGGGACTTGATGTCGATAAGCCGCGTAATCTTGCAAAATCCGTAACCGTTGAGTAAGATTATCAAGATTGTTAAATATTATTAAGTTGACTATCCTTATCAGATGATTATAATAAGCATAGCATTATTAACTTAAAGTCGAGTAAAGGATTGTTTATATGAAGAGAAAGAAGATATTTGCCGTTATCCTGGCATGCATGGTGTGTTTGTCATTTGCAGCCTGCGGCGGCAAGAAAACAAAAAAATATCAGAAATATGTCAATGATCTCATCACGGCAAATTATCTGGGAGCAACCGATGACTACATCGAAGCAACCGGTGCCAACAAGAGCGATGCCGAGGAGATGTATGAAAACAACAAGCTGAGGCTTGCCGGAGCACTGGAGTCGTATTACGGACTGAATATCAATTCAGATGACGAACTCTTTGATGATCTGAAGGAGCTTGCAGGCATTATTTACGGTGCTGCCAAGTATTCGGCAGGGGAACCTGTTAAGAAGGGCGGAAGCTATCAGATCGATGTTACGGTTTATCCGATCGACATACTCAATCAGACCGATGAAGAAGTTAAGGCCTATGTTGACAGCTTTAACGAAAGAGTATCGGCAGGCGAGTTCAATAATTACGAGAAGGAAACTTACGAGCATGAATTTGCCGAAGGCATTGTTGACATATTGAAGACTGCGGTTAAAGATATGAAATATGCCGATCCTCAGACGATTACCGTTACGATAATAGTTGAGGGGGATACTTTCTATATCAGTAACGATGACTTTATCAAGATTGATGACGCGATGATCGCGGCATATCGCGGTGGCGAGTCGGATCAGTAATGATATCGATACAGTAATTATATTTAACTTATATTGAACGAGATATCGGTAGATCATATTTAATATCAAATATCAAAAGGCGGTGGCAGATAATCTGTCACCGCCTTTATACGTACTGAACGAGTCCGAAGGACTCATGAATTCGTACTTAGCAACTCTGATAAAATACTGATGAAAAAGACAGCCCGATATGGTAAAATATAATGGATTTCAATCAGGTGGATCCGGTCGGTATATTTGACTCAATCAGCTGCGTAACTGACTGGATAGATGTCCTGATGGGACTGAATGACGGCGACAGGATCTACGAAGAGTGTATCGAGAGGCTGGGAGAGCTGTAATAATTTAAGTTCATGCAATAGATGAACAAGCCTGCTGCGCAGTCTTTCGGCTCTTTGAGCCGGAAGTTCATCGATTATGAGGCGACGAACAGATTAGTAATAAAATATTAATAAAAATCAAGTGACGAGAAAAACTCTTTGTGTTATACTATTTTTGGTGCTGCTAAAGGACACGGGTCGGAGCAGTTACGAGTAAGAGTGAACTTCTGAGCCGTATTTAACAAACAAAACAGAATAGATCAGGTGAAAGGGGCTAAAGTAAAGTGGACAAGGTAGAATTTAAATCAGTATCATTTGGTGGATATGATAAGAAGGCCGTTGACAGCTATATCGAAGAGTCACAGGCTAATTATGAGAAGCAGATCCAGGAGCAGAAGGAAAAGCTTGAAAAGCTCGGTGAAACTGTTAAGAGTCTCCAGACAATGAGAGACGTAAATATGAATGAATCAAAGGAGACCATTGACAGTCTTAAGTCTGTTAATGAGAATCTTCAGGCTGAGGTTGAAAAGCTGAAGGTAGAGCTCAGCACATACAGAGAGAAGGAAAGTGAGTCAGCTTTAAGATATGAATCAATTTCCAAGACTCTTCTTGCAGCACAGGAATCAGCTACTTCACAGGTTGCAAAGACCAATGCAGAGTGTGAGCAGAAGCTTGCAGAGACTACAGCTCAGTGTCAGCAGATGCTTGAGGAGACAACAGCTCACTGCGAGAGCATGAAGGCTCAGACAGAGGCTGAGTGTGCACAGCTTACATCTCAGACAGAGAATGAATGTGCAAACAAGAAATATGCAACAGAAGCATATTGTGATGATCTTACAAGAAAGACTGAGGAAGCTGCAGCAGAGCTTAAGAATCGTACAGAAGCTGAGGCAGCTAACCTTAAGAATGTTACAGAGGTTAACTGTGCTAATCTCCTTGAGGAGACAACAAAGCAGTGCGATGAGAAGAAGGCTGCAACACGTGATGAGGTTCTTCAGACCAGAACAACAGTTAAGCGTGAGTGTGAGAGCATAAGCGAGTTTATTTCACAGCTTATGGCATCAGTTAAGAAGGTTTCTGCAGCATGTGAAGAAACCAAGGCTTTCGCTGACAGTGCATTTGGAGATGTAAGCGCACAGTAAGCACAGAGCTTCTATAGATTGAAACAAATTGTATACTCCGCCACTACTACTAAGATAGTGGTGGAGTTTTTGAGCATAACAGGGGTTACTGCATTATGGGGTCAGAATTTGATTATGTTGCGAGAGCTCTCACTGAGCAGGGGACGGTCGTTCTGGTAGAGAGTCTCTTCTTTTCAGGACAGCTGCTTCGCAGATCCATAAAATATATTTCAGATAATGCCGGCGTGATCGGGATGAATAAAACAGCCATTATGAGTGGTTTCAGGCTTCCTATAGACTATGTTCATCCGGAGGACAGAGAGGAATTTGTCAATACGATCACAGTGGCCATGGAGTCAGGGGTAAACTTTGCCTACACTCTCAGAATAGTCGGAGATGACGGAAAACTGCGCACCGTTGAGTTTAGGGTTATATTCCTTTCCAACGGAGAAAATGAGACTGAGGTTGAATATCTGATCCATGATGCTGAAAATAGGGCAGTAAGAACTGACAGCATAGAGACGAAGATATCGAAGGAAGTTGCCGAAGAGAAGGTCGATAAGTCAAATACAGATCATGTTCTTGACGTTCTGGCGGAGAATAATCTTGCGGAGTTCTTCCAGAATATTTCATGTGCATTCAATCTGTATTCAAGTATCGTTGATAATAAGGGCAGGATACTTACCCGACCTGTCGGACCTGAGGGCTTCCTCGGGGATTTCTATGATCTCTTTGAGAGACCACATTACAGAGAGCTTTTCAGGAGGCTGAAGAAGAGGGTTCAGGATGAAGGAGAACCATTCATCTCTGATATGGGTAACGGCAATCCGGACAACCTTATTTCGGCAGCTCCTATATATGTTGAGGACAGACTTGTTGCAACATGGCTGCTTTGCGCATATGACAAGAAGCAGGCAGAGGATCTCAGGGTTATCTATAAGAAACAATGGGATATCGCTGATAATGTTTCGACATATATGATCAAGATAAATACTTCTGCTCAGAAGGCTGAAAAGCTGAAAAAGCTTGAGCAGGATATTGAACGTCAGATCAGAAGAAAGGAGATCATCTCCGATGCAATAACCAAGCTGACTGACGGAATGACCGGAATAAGCAGTCTGTTTGAGGCAGCCGGAACCGAGATGAAGGTGGACTATATCGCTATGTTCGGCCGCACCTCACCGGATTCGGATACCTTTGAGTATAAACGCGCATGGTTTTCACATGGTCGTAATAAGACTGTTATTGATTCAACCTGGAATACCAGGAGATATGCCGAAGAATATGATATCATCAAGAAGAATGGCTGTCTCATTATTGATCATAAGAATATGACCAACCGTATCAGAGTAGGCATCTTCCACGGAAATGTCAGAGCGGTTATGATCATCCCGGTTGTTATTGACGGCCAGGATGTGGCTTATATCGTATTCTGCGAGAATCAGGCGGAAAGAACATGGACCGATGATGATATAGCCTTTGCCAAAGAGGTTACGGATGTGGCGAGTCGTATCATAAGATTTGCTACAGGAGAGGAAAGTGCGGATCAGGCCAATAAAACCCTGCTGGATATATACAATTACCTTTCTGTAGGTATATTTATCAAGGATGATCAAAGCGGAAAGGTTATATTTTCAAACAGAACAATGAACAATATGCTGGGCTATGATTTCACCGGTGGCGACAGCAGGATCATAGTAGCTCATTCGGGTAATACCATGGGCTTTGGTGAAACAACAGACAGAAACAGAGTTACAAATTGGAGAAAATATATAGATTCACTGGTTAAGATAGTTGATATAACCGAGATAAGGATTAAATGGCTGAATGGTGAGCCTGCATCGGTATATATCGTTCGTCCGGTGGATGAAAAACCTGCTGAGCAGTAGATATGCGGAAAGGCCGGGAAGCTTTTGACGAATGGCTGGGACGACTGCTTAAAATGGCGGGAGGATAGAAAGGAAATAACAATGGCAAGTACAGATATTGGAATAGATCTCGGAACCTCCAGTATACTTGTATATGTTAAGGGTAAGGGCGTTGTATTAAACGAGCCTTCTGTTGTTGCATATGACAGGGATACTGACAAGATAGTTGAGATCGGCGAGGAAGCGCGCCTTATGCTCGGTCGTACACCGGGTAACATAGTTGCGATCAAACCGCTCAGACACGGGGTTATTTCGGATTATACTACCACTGAGAAGATGCTTAAATACTTCATAAAGAAGGCTGTAGGAAGGAATCTCTTCGGACGTAGACCATGTATAAGTGTATGCGTTCCTTCGGGTGTTACCGAGGTTGAGAAGAGGGCGGTGGAGTCAGCTACCTACAATGCCGGAGCGAGAGATGTTACGATCATCGAGGAGCCTGTGGCGGCAGCCATCGGCGCCGGAATAGATATTATGCGTCCTTGCGGCAACCTTATAGTTGATATTGGTGGAGGAACAACTGATATAGCTGTTATCTCTCTCGGAGGAACAGTTGTCAGCTCATCAATCAAGGTTGCGGGCGATGATTTCGATGATGCTATCATCAGATATATGAAGAAGTCATTTAATCTTCTGATCGGCGATAGAACTGCTGAGGAGATCAAGATAAATATCGGTACATGCTACAAGCGACCAGAGAACATCTCCATGGATGTTCGAGGCAGAAATATGGTTTCCGGTCTTCCGAAGACCGTAACAGTTGCTTCCGATGATATTGAGGAGGCACTCAGGGAGCCGACCTCGCAGATAGTTGAAGCTATCAGAAGTGTACTTGAGAAGACACCGCCTGAGCTTGCTGCTGATATCTCAAACAGAGGTATAGTTCTCACCGGTGGAGGATCAATGCTTCACGGTCTTGAGGAACTGATCGAGGAGAAGACGGGTATCACTACCATGACCGCTGAGGATCCTATGTCGGCAGTTGCCATCGGAACAGGTAAGTATGTTGAGTATTTCAATGGAAATGTATAAATTGCTGCGGCGATAGTCCGCGGAGATATAATTCGCACCGCCACATTCTGGCGGTGCGATTGCGTCCTGCAGGGGATGAGGAGAAAATGCAAGCTATGTGTTCTGCAGGGATTGAGGAAAAAGTGCAATCCTGCGTCCTGAACGGATTCTGAGCAGAGACCCGGGACTTGTGTGTTGATTGTATTAAGATGAGGAAACAATGGTTCGAGAAGGGTATATTGAGAAAATAATATACAGAAACGATGATAACGGTTATTCGGTATTTACCGTGGAGACGACGGAGGGCGAGGAGGTCTTCGTCGGAAATATGGCCTCAGGCAACGAGGGCATGTACATTATCGCTACAGGTGAGTTCGTGCATCATCCACAGTACGATATCCAGTTCAAATTCACTGAATATGAGATAAAGCTCCCTGATGATGCGGATGGAATAGAGAGATATCTGGGTTCGGGGATCATTAAGGGTATCGGTGAAGTGACCGCTAAGCGTATCGTTCAGAAATTCGGAACGGATACTCTCAGGATCATGGAGGAGGAGCCGGAGAGGCTTGCCGAGATCAAGGGTATTTCCCTGAATAAAGCGCAGAAAATCGCGGTTTCTTTTTCGGAAAACAGAGAATTCCAGAACGTGATAATCTT
Organism: uncultured Lachnospiraceae bacterium; assembly: GCA_946544235.1. Lineage (GTDB taxonomy): Bacteria > Bacillota > Clostridia > Lachnospirales > Lachnospiraceae > Eubacterium_Q. The sequence goes on from CAMNMC010000077.1 coordinate 58,654, forward strand.
CCTTTCGCAGTATAATATCAGCATCAATCTTGCAATGAAGATTTTTAACGAATATGGCGAAGGTGTTTACGGTATCATCAGCAGAAATCCTTATCAGATTGCTGAGGATATTCCGGGAGTCGGCTTCAGGACGGCGGATGATATAGCTCGTAAGGTCGGAATTCCCGAAGATTCTGAATTCAGAGTGAGGTCGGCTGTTCTCTATGTGCTGAGCCAGGCGATGAGCTTCGGACATATGTATCTTCCGAAGGAAATGCTGATCGGATCCGTAAGAGAGCTGCTGGCATTTTATCCGGAGCAGCCGGACGATGTTATTATAGAGCAGCTTGATGATCTGGTGGCTGAGGGCGCAGCTGTTGTCGAAGAATATACAGAGAAATATAAGGTCAGAAAAGAAATATCTGATGATTCATCTTATGCTGCTGATAATACTGTTTCTTCATCTGCTGACGATGAAGGTAATGAATCCGGATCATATATCTATGAAAGCAGAACAATGGAAGCGGTATATTCCTCGACGAATTATGGCATCGAGAAGAGTAGCGCGAGGATGCTTGCTGACCTCATGCTGAGACATGACATACCATACGAAGAGATAAATGAATGCATAGAAGCTATAGAGGCGAAGGATGATCTGAATCTCGCCCCTGAGCAGAAGGCAGCTGTAATAAATGCAGTCAGCAGCGGTGTTGCAATTATCACCGGTGGTCCGGGAACAGGTAAGACTACTATAATCAATGTGATAATAGAGTATTTCCGAAATAATGGAATGGAGATAAAGCTTGCCGCGCCTACGGGCCGGGCGGCGAAGAGGATAACCGAGTCTACGGGCTTCAAGGCGTATACCGTACACAGAATGCTTGAATTCGTGGGTGAGCCGGGCGCTGATGAGGGCAGAGGACTTAAATTTAATCATAATAAAGCCAATCCTATTGAGGCGGATGCGATAATCGTTGATGAGGCTTCGATGCTTGACAGTATGCTTTTCAGAGCCTTGCTTACGGCTATAAGCTACGGTACAAGACTGATACTCGTGGGCGATACAGACCAGCTGCCGCCTGTCGGAGCAGGAAATGTGCTGAGAGATATGATAGACAGCGGGCATTTCCCTGTGACCGAGCTTGTGAAGATATTCAGGCAGGATGAGAAGAGCATGATCGTACAGAATGCTCATATGATCAAAAATGGTGAGCATGTTGTGATCGACAACAAGAACAGTGATTTCTTCTTCATTCCGAGACGTACACCGGCCGAGATACTTGGGGAGATAGAGACGCTTATCACAAAGAACCTTCCGGGTTATCTGGGGATTCAGCCGTCAGAGATAGAAGTACTCTCACCTATGAGAAAATACGAGCTGGGCGTTGAAAACCTGAACAAGAAGCTTCAGGGCACGCTTAATCCGGCTGCAAAAGGCAAGGCTGAGAAGGCTAAGGGCGATATCATCTTCAGAGTCGGTGACAAGGTCATGCAGATCAGAAATAACTATCGTCTGGAGTGGGATATTTACAATGATAAAGGCGGCCTCGATGAGAGCGGAATAGGTGTATTTAACGGTGATACCGGAGTGATCACGTCGATAGATGATTTCGACGAGGTTGTCACGGTTACGTTTGATGACAGAAGAGTTGTCGAGTATCCTTATGCAATGCTGGATGAGCTGGAGCATGCCTTTGCGGTTACGGTTCATAAATCGCAGGGCAGTGAGTATCCGGCAGTAATCATACCGCTTTACAGCGGTCCACCGAGACTTCTTTCGAGAAATCTTATCTACACGGCCGTTACAAGAGCAAAAAATATGGTTGTTCTGGTCGGTAATCTGGGACTTATCAATCAGATGATAGATAATGCAGCCGAGCTTGCAAGATATACCGGCTTCCGGAGGAGACTGGATGAGGTTTTTGAAACTTTAGACTAGAAAGGCGAAGAATGCTTGAAAATATAAAGGATATCATATTCCCGCCGAGATGCGCGGTGTGTGATGCGGTGATTCCGCCGGGACAGAAGGGGATATGCAGCACCTGCAGGGTGAAGCTTTCTTATATCAGTGAGCCGCGTTGTTTGAAATGTGGCAAGGAGATAGAGGATGAGGCTGAAGAGTATTGTGATGACTGCAGTAAGACTAAGAGAAGCTACGAGCAGGGCTTTCCGCTCTTTAACTATGTGCCGCCGCTGTCGGATGCGATAACAAGGCTGAAATATCACGGCAGGCAGGAATATGCCGCGGTTTATGGCAGGGAGATGGCGGCAGAGTATGGAAAGATATTTAAGAGGCTTGGTGTGGAATGTTTTGTTCCCGTACCACTCCACAGTAAGAGGCTGAAGAAGAGAGGGTACAACCAGGCTGCGCTTATAGCCGCAGCGATATCGAAAGAAACCGGAATACCGGTAAATGAGAAGCTGCTTGTCAGGTCGAAGAACACGGCTCCGCAGAAGGAGCTGAACGATACCGACAGAGAGAAGAATCTGCTGTCTGCATTTGCAACGACGGATACAATTATTCCGGGAGTCGCTATGCTTGTGGATGATATTTACACGACCGGCGCAACTATCGAGGGCTGTACGAAGGTACTTCTTGCAGCCGGCGTGAATAAGGTATATTATACGAGTGTGGCAATCGGACGAGTATAACACCGGGGGTGATGTAATTACCTCGGGTTAAAACCATAAATAACAGTAACAAAAGGATCAGGGTAAAGAACATGGAAAACGGTAAGAAAAGTGTTGTTGTAATATTTGGCGGAAGATCATCGGAGCATGAGGTTTCATGCATCTCGGGCGCAACTGTTATCGAGAATATCGATAAGGAAAAATACGACGTAATGATCGTCGGAATTACCAAGGACGGTAAGTGGCTCCTTGTAGACAGCGTTGACAGTATCAGAGACGGCAGCTGGAGAAAGAGCAGAACCAGAGCGGTTATCTCGCCTGATACTGAGAGCGTTCTGATCGAAAGCCTTGAGGGCGGAATGGAAAATAAGGTTAAGGTTGATGTTGTATTTCCGGTTCTTCACGGACTTTATGGTGAGGACGGAACCATCCAGGGACTTCTGGAGATGGCTCGTATACCGTTCGTTGGCTGTGGACATCTCTCATCAGCTGTTACCATGGACAAGTTCTTTACCAAGGTTATCGCTGATTCGGTGAACGTTTCGCAGGCTTCATATGTGCCGGTTCGTTCCTTTGAACTGAAGGACATGGACAAGGTTGTAGAGAGGATCGAGGCTGAGAAGGAATATCCTGTATTTATCAAGCCATCTAATGCAGGTTCGTCTGTGGGCATAACCAAGGCTCACAACAGGGAGGAGCTTATTGAGGGTCTGAGACTTGCCAAGAAGCATGACAGAAAGATCCTTGTTGAGGAAACTATAAACGGACGTGAGATAGAGTGCGCTGTATTTGGCTACGGCGACGGAGCATTTGCGACAGGTGTCGGCGAGATCGTGGCAGCGGCTGAGTTTTATGATTATGATGCAAAATACAACAATGCTGCATCGAAGACCGTGATCGATCCGGATATTCCGGCTGAGAAGGTTGAGGAGATCCGTGAGGCGGCTGTTAAGATATACAGAGCCTGCGACTGCTTCGGTATGGCCAGAGTTGATTTCTTCCTTGAGAGAGGAACTGACAGAGTTGTATTTAACGAGATAAATGCGATTCCGGGACATACATCTATCAGCATGTACCCGATGCTTATGGAAAGAGCCGGACATCCGATGAGTGAATATATTAACGAACTGATTGAGATGGCTTACGAGAGACATCATTATGAGCGTAAATTAGTGTAGTTATTTGGGGCAGCTATTCCTGTATTAATTAATGATTACAATGCTTTTTGATCATATGGAAGCTTTAATTAATGATTAAATGATGTTTGATCATATGGATGCTTTTGTTATGATTGAGTACGAATGATTGGCCGGTGGGATATATGAGCAGAGAATTCAGAAAGGTTCAGATAAATATAGTCGGCAGCTCGGAGGCGGGCGATACAAAGCTTGATACCGTTGGAACTATTGCGGAAACAGAAGATGGCACCGTTATAAGATACTATGAGAAGTTTGATGGTGACTCTGTTGTGACGAAGAATCTTCTGACCATAAAAGGACAGGAGGTTACACTTGAGAAGTCAGGCGGAGTCATAGCAACGCTTAATTTTTCGCACGGGGCAGTTAATGAGACTGTCTACCGGACGGCTGCCGGACCGTTTTCAATGCAGATAATATCGGATAATGTATTTACGAAGCTGCATGAAGAGGGTGCTGATGTTGAACTTGATTACAGGATACGTTTTGCGCCGGACAGTGAGGCTAAGAACAGCCTGAAGCTTGTGGCGAGATATGTTGATGAGTGATAGCGGATAATAATCTCAGATCGTAGCACAAAGAATAATAAATAGGCGTTTCAACTCGTCAACGATTAAAACTGAAAATATTAAACTGTTAACCTAAGTTAACCCAAATTAACCTCTTGACGATGAGGATAATTTGGGTTAATTCTGCATTTAGTACTATGATGTGACAACTATGTGACATATACGTGGTATTCTATCATGAGTTGGAGTGTTTTGAATTATTGAAGTGAAAATGCCATTAAAAAAGCGGAATACATCAGTGTTCTTGCGTCATAGATTTAAACGATTTTCACAATTCTTCACAAATGTCATTATTTATCACAATATATCACAAATATTCACAAAGTATCACAAATGATGATATTTATCACAATATATCACAAACATCAATGATGAAATTTTATGAAATATAAGATAAGGGGTATGAGTTTATTTGATTTCTGGTTTATCAGCCTTTGGGTTACGGCTAAAATAAAATACAAGAAAAAGCAGTCCGGATGACATTACCAGCACAAGAACACTTGGTATCATGGTTTCAAAGAGCATATCAGGGATCAGATATGCACTGAGATTGATCATTATGTGCAGGAAGACTGCAGGCAGGAGACGACCGGTTCTTGTAACGATATATGCCAGTATCATACCTGCTACAAAAGCGTACAGTCCCTGAATCAGGTTGCCGTGGTAGAGTCCGAAGAAAAGAGCGGAAAAAATAATTGCAGCCTTGACCGGAATGACCTTGCCGGCAAAATGAAGGGTCAGACCGCGGAAGATAAGCTCTTCGGCTATCGGAGCGAGCAGGATTGTTGTCAGCATCAACAGAAAAGTACGTTCTGTGAGGCTGTCTATTATCTCATCGTAGGATTCAAGAAGCTTTGGAGCGCTATGCCTGATAATAGCAAGAATGCTGCTCACAAAGAGCTGGAAACTAATGCCCAGTACTGCAAGCAGGGCGATGGTTTTAATCTGTGTTTTTGCTGTTTTGTTTGCTGTGCTCTTATTAATGTTGCTTGTATTCTTGCTAATAGCCGATTTGTTTGTTTTGCGAACAAGACTACGTCTGGCCTCGGCCTCTTTAACTTTCATCCACCACCATCCGAAGATGACCAGACACAGCAGTACAAAAATTAGGTTTGTGACTACTGCGTTGGAAGGCATATTTGCGCCTTCGTAGGACTCTTCATCAAAGTCAATGTTCATGCCAAGGTATGTGTGGAGAGCTGTTACTATGGCGAAGTCGGCATAGTAGGCTATGATCTCCAAAACATAGGTAGCAAAAAAAGGGGCTGCTGCAAGCAGCAGCCCCAGTATGATCATTTTAGCATCAACTGTATTATTCAGTTTCTTTTCGGACTGTGATGATACAGTCGCTTTTTTATCAGTCTGTGATCTTCTTGGCTCTTTCTCTTTCACGTTTAGCCTTTTCCTTCTCAGCCTTAAGCTGTTCTTTAGTCTTCTTGTTCTCGATATCAGCCTTAAGCTGCTGCTGATACTGAGCCTGCTGCTTACGCATCTTCTCTCTGAAGGTCATCTTCTTCTTTTTCTTCTTGCCGTTTTCTTCTTCAACGACAGGAGCATTCTTCTGCTTGCGAACACTCTTAACGCTTACGATGTAAATACCGCTTACCATGGCCTTAACCTCACCCTTGGTTGGGAGATCGTCGAAGATTGCATCGTCGCAAAGCATTGTAACTATCTGAGGACCAACCTTAGCCTTTACTACAGGAACCTTAGCCTTCTGATATTTCTTCGGAGTCTGCTCGTAAACGACCTTAGGAAGCTTTGCATCCTTAAGAGGCATATATTTCTTGTCAATGATAAGCATATTTGCAGGCTGTGCCTGAGCCAGCATCTCTTCCTTCTGAGCAAGCTGCTTCTTCTGCATCTTGTTTCCGACTATGTAAAGTGCTACCATCGCGCCGATTATGACTACGAGCACTATTAAAACTATTATCCACCACATTGTTTTGTAAATCCTCCGATTCTATATCTTGTTTGTTTTGAACTATTATGGAATTACTGAGACGTGTCACTTTTGCGGACTCAGTATTTCTGTAATCATTATTTTTCTTTATGACTTTCCAGCATCGCTGTCACTCTGTTCGGTATATCAGCATAGAAAGCTTTTCTGTCCTGAACACTCATGTCATAAGGTGTTACAGGTTCACTGAAGGTGACTGTAACATGACGTTTTCTGATGAAGTGATGCTTGTTATTTTCGAAAATATCATCCTGACCGCTCATTGCGACAAGTACGATTGGAGCCTTGGCTCTTTCAGCAATCTTGTAGCCGCCTTCTTTGAAAGGAAGGAGAGTGTCACCGTGATTTCTCGTACCCTCAGGATAGAGTCCCATAGACAGACCGAGTTTTATTTGCTCGGTTGCCTCGTTTATAGTCTTTATAGCCTCACGCGGATTCTCTCTGTCGAGAAATACGCATCCTATATCTCTCTGATAAGAAGAAAGAAAAGGAGTGTTCTCGAATTCCTTCTTGGATATGAAACCTAAAGGCCTCTTCACGAGGGTATGAAGTATGATGATATCAAAATAGCTTCTGTGATTGCCTACAAAGAGAACGGCGTGATCCTCGGGAAGATTTTCCGCACCGTTAACAGTGAGCTTTGTTCCGGCAAAAAAGAGAAGTCGTTTGAAATAACCTTGCACAAGCTTGAAAGCTTTGGTCCAGCCCTTCATCGGATCCTTCTTGATCAAATGTTTATAATGAAGATGCAGTGGGAAACAGAAGAACATTCCACCAAAAGCCCATATTGCGCAGAGTATCATTCTGATCATATTTGCTACCTCAAATTAACGTCCAAACATCTTGGCAGTTTCAAAGAGTCTTGAAGCAAGCTTGTCAGTCAGAACCTCCTGCTTATACCTCCATGACCAGTTGCCGCTTCCGACCCCCGGAGTATTGAAACGTGCCCATGAATCAAGTTCGAGTACGTCCTGCATAGGAACGATCGCCATATTTGCAACTGAACCGAAACATGCTCTGATCATTACCCAGCAGACATCACTTGCATCTGTACTGTAGTATCTTCTCAGCTTGTCGCGTGATGCCTCGTAAGCGTGCTTGTACCAGCCGAGAGTAGTATCATTATCATGTGTACCGGTGTAGCATACACAGTTTCTGATATGATGATGAGGAAGGAAGTGATTATCGTTCGGATTCTCAAATGCGAACTGAAGTATCTTCATTCCCGGGAAACCGAATTTGTCTCTGAGTTCGATGACTGATTCATCGATTTCTCCGAGATCCTCGGCAATTATCGGCATATGATATCCGAGGTTGGCCTCGAGCATGGTGAAGAAGTTTTCACCAGGAGCTTTTATCCATCTGCCGTTCATGGCAGTTTTGTCGCCGTAAGGCACTGCCCAGAATTTGTCAAAGCCTCTGAAGTGGTCAATACGAAGGACGTCTGTAAGCTCAAGCTGATGTCTGATCCTTTTGATCCACCAGTCATAAGCAGTCTTCGTATGCTCAGGCCAGTTGTAGAGAGGGTTGCCCCAGAGCTGACCGGTTGCTGAGAAATAATCAGGCGGTACACCCGCAACATCTGTCGGATAACCCTTGCTGTCAAGCATGAAGAGTTTTTTATTTCTCCATACATCAACACTGTCCCAGGCAACAAATATAGGAATATCTCCGATGATGGAGATGCCTTTATCGTTTGCATATTCCTTCAGCTTCTTCCATTCAATGGTGAAAAGGAACTGGATGAATTTGTAATATCCGATCTCCTTCTTAAGCTTTTCTTCCCACTCGGTTCTTTCAGCCTTCTTAGGATTCTTGAGACTGTCATCCCACATATACCAAGGCATACCCTGATGGTAATCCTTGCCGGCCATAAAGAGAGCATAGTCAGAGAGCCATTCGGTGTTCTCGGTGAACTCCTTGTATTCAGCCATAAGCTCTTCGTCGCCTGAAAGGCCGTCCTTTATATTTTCGTCAAGAAATCTGTCATAAGCCTTCTGGAGAAGACCGCTCTTGAAGGCGATTACATCGCCATAGCTTATATCCTCAGGATTCCACTGAGGCATATTGTAGAAGTCCTCATCCCAGAGAAGTCCGAGCTTCCTTAAGTGATCAGGGCTTATGATGAGCGGCTGACCTGCAAAGGAAGAAAATGGCTGGTATGGCGAATCGCCGAAGCCGGTGTGTCCCAGTGGGAGCACCTGCCAGGCTGTCATACCTGACTTCTCCATGAAATCTATAAAATCGTACGCACCCTTGCCGAGATCACCAATTCCGTAAGGACTTGGGAAAGAGGTCGGGTGAATAAGTATACCTGCGTATCTCTTTGGAGCAATATCTAAATGAACGCTTTCCATTGTCTGTAGTTTCCCTTCTGCTGTTTTGTTGTGCAGTGACTGCAGTTTATGAACTGTTCGGCTGAACCGCCCCTCATCTCTGCAGAACCTATAATATTATACATGAAATAAGGCTAAAAAACAACAAAACTATGAGGCAAATTTGTTGTAAAGTTCCTTGAAGAGCGGGATAGCCTTCTCAATCTGCTCGGTTGGCACGCAGTAAGAGATGCGGAAGTGTCCCGGACACTCAAATGAGTCACCAGGAACGGTCATAAGTCCGAGCTCTTTTGCACCTGTCCAGCAGAAAATATTTGCATCATCGATAGGAGCCTTAGGGAACATGTAGAAGGTTCCACCCGGCTTTACGCATGAGTATCCGATATCTGTCAGCGCATCGTAGAGAAGCGTTGCATTTCTCTCATAGATCGAAAGGTCGCTGGTCTCATCGATAACTCTTTCAACTGCAAGCTGGATGATCGATGGAGGGCAGTTGTGACCAGTGAAACGTGAGATCTGACCGCACATAGGAACGATGAGTTCACTGCCAGAAGCCTTCGGATTAACTGCAACATAACCAATACGTTCTCCCGGAAGAGAAAGTGACTTACTGAAAGAGTAGCAGCAGATCGAATTGTCGTAATGTTTTGAGATAAATGGTGAATCCGTTCCTGCGAAAACAATCTCTCTGTAAGGCTCGTCGGTAATAAGATAGATGTCGTGACCGTATTTCTTCTCCTTCGCACGGAGGATGTCAGCCAGCTTGTCGATCGTAGCTGTTGTATAAACGATTCCGGATGGATTGTTTGGCGAGTTGATAAGAACTGCTGCAACATTCGGATTCAGCATCTCTTCAAACTTCACGAAGTTGATCTGGAAGCTGCTGATGTCAGCAGGAACAACCTTAAGAGAAGCTCCGCAGCCTGTGACATATGGAATATACTCAGGGAAATACGGTGCAAAGGTTATTACCTCATCTCCTTCGCCTGCGATGCATCTGATCGCATGAGCGATGGCTCCTGCTGCACCTGTGGTAGGAAAGATGTGGTCTTTCTTATAATCCATTCCGAAACGTCTGTTAAGTGAATCGGCGATGGCTTCTCTTGTTGAATCCAATCCGAGGGAAGGGCTGTAGCCGTGAAGTTTTACGGGATCTGTATTTTTCAGAAGATCCTCCATTGCGTCTGTGAAGCTCTGAGGTGCCGGAACCGACGGATTGCCTATCGAGAAGTTGTAAACTGAGTCCGGACCGAGCTCCTTTGCTCTTTCCATTCCATATGCAAAAAACTGTCTGATGACTGAGGTTTTGCCTGTCATTTCTTTGTAGAATTCCTGGATCATATATGTTCTCCTTGCGTATTTTTTTTTGATTTTATTATTCGATTCTATGTGTGCAGTGCTGAGTGGATGAAGCATGCACGATTACGTGAGATTTATTTTAATGCAATGGGGGATAAAATACAATGAAAATAAATAAAAAGAACAAGCCGTGCTCTGTTCTTGACCCGCTGCGCGTCACAAGAACCGGCGCCGTTTAGCCACAAATATAACAAGCCGTGCTCTGTTCTTGACCCGCTGCGCGTCTCAAGAACCGGCGCCGTAGGCGCCGTATACTCC